>JAGNSQ010000147.1 GCA_017987975.1 Saprospiraceae bacterium | reverse complement strand
GCCCTTGCCCGCTACCCCTTCAAAGGCCGCGGCCTCTACCGCATCAAAGGCAAAATCGTAGATGATTTTGATTTCCCCAGCATGGAAGTCACCGAAATGGAAAAGTTACCGTTTGTGAAGGATGAACGTTATTGACCCATTTTTGAAACCCCGCAGCGACGCAATATTTTGCGTCGTAATCCAATATAAAAGTTTAACAATGTTTTGATTGGTCATCATCATCCATCGCACCTCATTTTTGAAACACCCGTGTCGACGCAAAATTTTGCGTCGTAACACCAATATATCAGTTTACCAATATTTTGATTAGTCATCACCATCGATCGACCTCATTTTTGAAACACCCGTAGCGATGCAATATTTTGCGTCGTAACTCCAACATAGTGGTGTAAGGCCCCCGCTGCGAAAAAAAAGAGCATTATTGTTGAGGATTCCTTATTTTTGTAGTATGAGAATCAATAAATTGCGACTTAAAAATTTCAGATTGTTTCAAGATCTGGTAATTGATTTTGGTAATTCAAATATTACAGCAAGCATAGGTATTAACGGTGCCGGGAAAACCAGTATTCTTGATGCCATTTCCAAAGCACTCAGCAGCATTATGTCGGATGAAAATTTGCAAACGCACGGGCAGGATTTTCTGAGCAACTCAGATATATTAAAAGGAGAGACGAACACCACTATAGAAGCATCTTTTTCACTGGATGGAAAATCTATTAACGTGAATTGCAATTGGAGCATTGACGGAAATGGACAGAATACCGTTGACAATACAGGAGAGTTTATAAAAAACCGATTGCCTTTGATGGTTTATTATAGAGTGAACAGAACCAGTTCGATACCTGTTTTTGCCAAGAGTATGATCAGCGATAGGGTCAGTGCTATGTACAGTAGTGCTTTAGAAGCAAATGTATCTGCTTTTTCAAAATTTGAAGGTTGGTTCATCAATGAATTAAACCTGGAAAACGAATACAAGGTTAGCAAAGCAGATCATCTTTATGAACTTGATTCTTTGCGCAATGTTCGTAATGCATTTAAAAATTTTCTTTCTATCGTAGGAGAAAATAGCATAACAGATATTCGTATTGACAGAGATGCTAAGTCGACAGATTTTAATCTTGACAACGAGCCTTATGCGGTAGTTATCAAAAATGGAGATCGGCTGAGGTTCAACCAACTGTCATCTGGTGAGCGCATGGTCATGTATTTAGTCAGCGATATTGCCAGACGGCTCACATTTTCCGCACAAAATGATGAAAATACAATCAATGGCTCTGGTATTGTTTTAATAGATGAACTTGATCTCCATTTGCACCCTGCCTGGCAAAAGACCATTGTGCAAGCATTAAAAAATACTTTTCCAAATGTTCAGTTTATTGTTACAACACACGCACCTTTGATCTTGTCTACATTGAGACCTGAAAATATACTTGCATTGTCAGATGGAAATGTCATATCAAAAGAAAATCTGCCTAAGGTCTTTAGCGGCACAGCCGACGAAGTTTTGGAAGAGTTAATGAATGTAAAGCCATATATGATGGATTTTGATTCCGAGAAACAAGAATTGGACATCTTATACAATAATTTTCAGTTAGACGAGGCTGAAAAAAAATTAAAGCAACTAAAGCAAAGAATTGACTCGAATGCAGAATGGATTATTAACTATGAAAAAAGAATTGCTTTCGCTAAAACATGAAATTAATAGTAATCCCGAATGAATATGAACCTGTATGTTTGAAAGAGTTGCGCAAAGTAACCAACAACTATAGTCATTTGCAAGGAGACTGCATGCAGGAGACAAAGAGTACACTCAGGGTACTCCAAATGAATCACTGTGCTTACTGTGAAAGAAAACTGGATACAGTTTTTATTGAACACTTTATACCACAATCTGCAGGCTCAGGTCTTGAGTTTGACAATTTTTTAGCTGTTTGTTCGGGTAACTATTATACAGACAAACTGAAAGGCAATAAAATTGAACATTGTGATACAAAGAAAGGGAATGTAAATTTAAATATTGATCCACGTAAAAATGATCATATAGATACATTGTCCTATTCTGAAGATGCGTCATTGACTTCTGAAGTGATGATTTTTCAGCATGATATTGACGATATATTGAATCTTAATTTTTACGAATTAAAGAGAGAAAGACAAGATGCATATAATAAAATAGATCTTGAGTACATTGTTGGTGAAGCGCATCAAATTTTTCCTTTAAAAGATAGATTGCGGAAAATATTATCAATGGCTGAAAGAGGTGAATTTGAATTCTCAGCTTATATTAAGTTTAGAGTAGTAGCAAGATTAAAGTATATTGAGAGCAGCGAAAATGAATAAAATTTATTAAAGTCATCAAAACTGGTTAAATTGAAGAAATGCCTGATATGAAGTGTAATACAATATTATTGATTTTTGTATTCTTGATATTTGTCCATAGGTATTTATTGGGACAGAACTATAACAAAGTATATGATTTTAATACATCTCAAAGTTGGGGGGCTGCTATAGTTGAAACAGATAGCTTTTATATAGGTTTTAACCTTGGTGGACCCAATTTTGGAATTCCAAAAGTTATTGTAAGCGAGTATGATAAGAAAACAGGCGATTTAATTAGGCAAAATTCGTTTCTTGATAGTACTGTGAGTTATTATTTTTATTACCACCAAGAAACTTGGGTTGAGAAAAATGTAGTTAAATATATAACATATGCATATGAGCTGGAGTCTCTTATAGTCCTTGAATATGATGTAGGATTAAAGAGAATTACACAAAGAAAGATATCCCTTAAAAGTATTCCTGGAAGAGTAGGATTTCTCAATGATATTGAAAAAATTGAAAACAAGTATTATATATATTTTTCCTCTCGTTTTGGAAATCCTGATGATTTTAATGCATTGCCGGGTATATTAATATTAAATGACGATTTCTCTTTTGTATACAGGTTCTATGGCGATAATATTTCAAATGAATATGTATTAGGTTCGAAGGCAGCAATTACATCTGATGAAATGATACTTGTAGGTTTTTCTGAGTATGAGCTGCGAAGAAAGTATAACCTTCCCTCTTCTGTCTATTTTGTTAAAATCAATAAGAAAGGGGATGTTATATGGAAGGGCAAAAACTTATTTGATTCAGAAAAGTTGGTTTTAAATAATGGAAATATTTGTACGTTAAACGATAGTATATTATTTATTTCGGGTTTGAAATACAATATGAACGCAAATGAGTATCCTTATATTTTTTTTACCAAAGTGATGTTGATTTACGACATCAAGAATGACAAAATATTAAAGCGCGTATTGTTTCCCAAAGCTTATGAGAATGAGAACCCATTTCCTCATTCAATGCTTAAAAAGACGCATGATAATTTCATTTTATTTGGGGGTGGTCAATCTTTAATAAAAGGAATTACAGAAGAAGAAGATGATCTGGCTGGCTCATTAGGCAAGATGGACAGCAATGGCAATCTTCTGTTTTACAACTCCTATTTGCATTTTAAAGTGGATAGTATAGGGGAGTATAATGATACCTGGATTTCTGATATTGAAGAAACTGCTGATGGTGACATACTTTGTTATGGTGAGGCCTATTACAAACATCGTTATTCTTGGTTGTTAAAAACTGATAAAAACGGCAATGTTAAAAAGACAGATCTCAATCTTGTTTTTGATCAAATGGATCCTAAAAAAAACTTGTTGTTGCTCTTTCCTAATCCTGCAGACAACTTTGTTACAATCAAGTACGCTGATTTTAGCATTGTCAGTTCAATTCTAATACTAGATGCCTCCGGCAAAATTTATACTACCTTCTCTCTTCCCGATATTTCTCATAAATCAGTTCAATTAGACATATCCTCCCTCCCTTCTGGCATTTACTTTGTTGAACTCCGAGATCAAAATAATGGATTTCTAGAGGCCAAAAAATTCATAAAACAATGATATAAGCCATGATGAGCTAAGGCATATGATTTCATAATAGCCTATCTATATTGCCGTCTTCCCCACAACGACAATACAGCATTGCACTTCTACGAATCACTAAGCATTGCACTAAGACCGCAGCCGGATTGAACTAAGCCGAAGGCGCATTGCACTAAGCCGAAGGTGAATTGCACTAGGCACAGCCATATTGCCCTAAGCGCGCAGCGCGAATTGCCCTAAGCGAAGCAAGATCGAATGGTTGCACCTTAGGTGCAAATCGAGTGAAAGATTTCACTCGATAATGAGGGAACCGTGCAAAACATTGCACGGCAACGACAAAACTAAATAAGATATGTCGATGCCACGCGATTAGCGCGTGGTGCCTTCACTAAAATGATCTGCCGATCATTTTTTTTGGCTGTGCCAAAACCGTTCAGTTATCCTAAGGCGCAGCCGAATTGCACTAAGGCGCAGCCGTATTGCCCTAAGCCGAAGGCGCATTGCTCTAAGCGAAGCGTATTGCGCGAGGTGCAAAGCACCGAGCATTGCCCAACCTACCTCACCCTTTGCAACATGCCCATCTGCCCTCCATAACACATCGCAATATTTTCTTGCGTAAATGCTTCAGCGGTATCACCGGCGGCAATGAGGCGTTGATTGATGAGAATGACCTTGCTGAAATATTGAGGCACCGTTGTCAGATCGTGGTGAACTACCAAAAGGGTTTTTCCTTCACCGGCCAGACGTTTCATAATCGCGATTATTTTGGATTCCGTGGCCATGTCAACGCCTACAAAGGGTTCATCGAAAAAGAGGAGGTCGGCTTGCTGGCAGAGGGCACGGGCTATGAATACGCGCTGCTGCTGACCGCCGGAGAGTTGACCTATCTGTCGGTCTGCCAGGTCGAAGATGCCCAGTTCCTCCATGGCTTCGCGGGCGATGCGGTGGTCGTCTTTATTGAGCGACTGGAGCAGGCGCTTGTGCGGATAGCGACCCATCAGTACAATGTCTTTTACCGTAGCGGGGAAGTCCCAGTCGATCTCATCTTTTTGGGGTACGTACGAGAGTTGGGGACGGTAATCATTGACATCGCCACCAAAAACGCGGATCTGTCCGGCGTGGACTTCGATCAGACCGAGGATGGATTTAAAGAGGGTAGATTTTCCGGCCCCGTTAGGACCAATCAAACCATAGATGTGTCCTGCTTTCACTTCGAGAAAGACATTGCTGAGGATGCGTTTGTTGCCGTAAGAAACCGACAATCCTTCTACCTGGATGGGCAATGTTGTTGCTTTCATTTTTTCAGAAATTTAATGAACACTACCCAGCTAAGGGCCAGCAACAGAATGAGGATGCCGTAAAGTGGCCAGTTGAGTGTTTGCCCGGCCATCTTATCAGCAGGCAGGCTTTGTCCGAGGGCATTGGAGATCACATCGGCATTGTGGCGCAGCATGCCCACATAGCTTTCACCCGGTGTGCCTGGCTCACCCACAGAGTCGGCGTACAGGCTGCCTCCAATGACCACCTTGTGGTCGCGCGCTATTTGTTGCAGCATCTTGGGATTGATGGTGCTTTCGATAAAAATGGCAGGCACCTTGTTTTTTTCGAGGGCCTCCACCACCCGCGCCATGTCAGAAGTCTGGGCATCGGCCTCGGTAGATACGCCCATCATGGCACTGATGGTGAGACCGTACTTATTTCCAAAATAAGAAAACGCATCGTGCGAAGTAATGAGGATGCGGTGTTGGGGCGGTATGCTTACCATGCGCAGCTTTATGTATTGGTGGAGCTCCTGCAGTTGTTGGCTGTACCGGGCGTGCTGTTGCTCATAAAAATTGGCATTTTGCGGATCAATGGCAATGAGGCCGTCGCGGATATTGCGAATGTAGATCAACCCGTTTTCTGCATCCATCCAGGCATGGGGATCGGTGGCCCCCGAGTGGATCTGACTGCTGATGGGTGTGATACCGGTTGTAATTAGTTTTACCATAGCCTTGCTACCTGAGTTGGCTATAACCTCGTTGATCCAGCCCTCAAAAGTGAGTCCGTTGATGAGGATGAGATCGGCTTTGGCCAGCAGTGCAGCATCGTCAGGGGTCGCTTCGTAGCGGTGCGGATCGCCCCCAATGGGTACGATGGAGCGGACCTCAATCTTATCCCCACCAATGTTGCGCGCCATATCTGCAAAGATGGAGGCCGAAGCCACCACCAGCGGTTTTTCTGCTTTTAGGGTGAGAAACCCAAATAGGGTCAATGTCCAAATTAATAATCTCATATTCTTTTTACCAGCAGACTTTGGGCTACCGAATCCGAGATGGTACATCTTTCTTTCTGGTCGATCAATACGCGCAGTGAGGCGTCAAATTCTATGCGTTCTTCAATTTTGATCTGAGTACCGGGCTTTACTTTGATCTGGTTGAGGTACCGCAAAAAAGCATTGCTGTGCTCTTTTACCCCCAAAACCTGACAGCTCTGCCCGGTCATCAAATCGGCCAATGGTGTCTGGTTGCGTATGGTAAACTTCCCTTCTGCATTGGGGATTGAATCTCCATGGGGGTCAAACTTCGGGTAATTCAAAAAGGCATCCAGCCGCGAAATCAGCTCTTCGGAATAAATGTGCTCCAGCTCTTCTGCCAAATCGTGGACATGCTCCCAATCAAAGCGCAGCTTTTCTACCAAAAACACCTCCCAAAGCCGATGCCTTCGGATCAGGGAGGTGGCTATGCGATTGCCCTCTGCGGTGAGGGTCACTCCCTTATACCGCTCATAATGGATCATCTCCTTCTCTGCCAAGCGCTTCAGCATGTCTGTCACCGACGCCGGCGTAGTATCCAAATGCCTCGCCAGTGAATTGGTCGAAGCCGACTTTTTTTCCTTTTCTGATATCTTAAAGATGGCCTTGAGGTAGTTTTCCTCCGTAAAAGAAAGCATGAAATTATATTTTATACAAAGCTAAATATAAAATTTAGATTAGTTTAAATTTATTTTGAAACATATACATTATTTGGATAAAAGCCCTTAATTCTCTCAATTCCCTAAATGTTTTAATCCTGCGGGATTTCTTTATGATGAGATAGGTCTATATGTGGGTAATTGCCACATAGAGACAGTTCCCAATGGAAGAGATTAGGATTTTTTTTCATTGCACTACAAAACTATGTTTTATAGGCACAGGCATTAAGAAAATTAAGTTGCATTAAGATGAAACAAGGAAAATTAA
>JAGNSQ010000146.1 GCA_017987975.1 Saprospiraceae bacterium | reverse complement strand
TTAAGTTTTAATAGGCTGCCACAGATTTTCATTTAACCCATAAATATTGTTGGGCTTGTCCCTACATCCCTATGGGGATGTAGGGATAGGGAAGTCCGCAAAAGGCTCTCATTACTGAGGGCCTTTCTTGTTTTTCCTCATGTAGTTTCCATACATAACACATAATTGTTCTATATATAAATCATTTTATAGACTATTTTCATCTTTTCTTAGATCATTTTACTTATTTTTTGATCTTTATATAGATCATTTTTGTATTTTTGTGATATAAAAATAGAAAAGTGGAATATTTACCCCTCATTCACCAACAATACCTAAAAAACTTAAAGTCAACATTTAAGAGGGATTTATTGAATCAAATTGACTGGGGAAACAGGATGATTGGAATCACAGGGGCCAGGGGAGTGGGAAAAACTACATTGTTATTACAGCACATTTCCCAGACTTTTGGGTATAGCGGAGATGTTCTGTATTTGACCATGGATCACATTCAATTAAGTGGTGTGTCCTTATTGGAAATTGCATCCTATCACACAGCCAGTGGAGGTACACATCTTTTCATTGATGAAATTCATAAAAGTGATAACTGGAGCAGCGAGTTAAAAACAATATATGATTTGTATCCGGACCTAAAGATTGTCTTTACCAGTTCTTCTATACTGGAAATATATAAAGGACAGGCAGATCTGAGCAGAAGGGTTATATTGTACGATATGAATGGTTTATCATTCAGAGAGTTTTTACAAATTGAGGCCGGAATTAACCTGAATAGTTTTACACTCACAGATATCATTGAGCATCATCAGGAAATCGCCCACAACATCTTGAATACAGGCATCAAACCTTTGAAATATTTTAAAAATTATCTCAACTATGGGCACTATCCTTTTTATCTGGAGAATATTTCTTCCTACCCAATAAAGCTATTAAATATCATCAATCTTTCATTGGAAGTAGATTTGGTGAGTATTAAAAAAGTTGATCCCGTAAGTGTGCCAAAGCTTAAAAAACTGATCAGCATATTGGCTACATCGGTTCCTTTTCAACCGAATATCAGTAAGCTTGCCGGAAGCATTGAAATTACCAGAAATACACTACTACTTTATTTACAATATTTGAGTCAGGCCAAAATAGTATCCTTGCTTCAAGATAGCGGAAGCAGTTACAGTTACTTAGCAAAACCGGATAAAGTATTACTGCACAATACCAACCTCATATCGTGCCTTCAACCCAATAGTGCCAATCTGGGCAGTATTAGGGAGACTTTTTTTGTAAACGCAGTATCTGATTTACATCAAATTAATACCTCCCATCAAGGCGACTTTATGGTGGAAGATAAATACCATTTTGAAGTTGGTGGCGCAGGCAAAACAAACAAACAAGTCGCCGGATTAGAGAATAGCTACCTGGCCATAGATGATGTTGAAATAGGCAGCAAAAATAAAATTCCGCTTTGGCTGTTTGGCTTTTTAGGCTAATCTGTTTATTGGGTTGCTGGCTATCGCAGGTAAATACCTGGCCAAGTCACTTACATCACTATTTTTTGTAAATAACGCAAAGATTAGTGAAATGCACAGCCTGTCACAAATCCAATTACCGACGAATAAACAGAGAGCCTCCTATTTAATAATCCCAATTACTACTTACATCAATTACCCGGACTCACTACCCCATTGTTGGTCAATACCCCGTTTAATTGCAGGCTACCTTTTAGGGTGCCGTTGTTGGTGATGTTACCGGTAAAGGGTCCGTTGAGCACCAAAGTAGTGCCCGGTTGAATAATGACAAAGGTATTGACATTGTTCATGGGTGGTACACAGCCATTGAGCCAGTTGGATGGCTGTTGGGGATCGGTGCCAGGCCCTATGAAAGTAAACTGATTTCCTGCACAGGTTTGGCCGGTTACAGCATAATTATAAGGCGTAGTAGTGCAACCATTGTAATAAACTCTGATTACGGCATTGTGTACTCCTCCGCTGGTGGGGTTGTACGTCACCACAAAGTCCTCTGTACCACTTTGGGCTAGATTGGTTGGTACTGAACTTAACACAAAGTCAGTTGCAGAAGAGGTTACAGAGTCTATGCTGATGGCAATGGCGTTGTTGGTTAAATCAAAGGTTTGAGGTGTGGATGAATTGATGTTCTGAACGCCAAAATCAGTGCCATCTGCTACCGATGGTAGGAGGTCTCCTCTAGATATGGGTAAACTATTGCCTGATAATGAAAAATTAGGTGCGGATACGGTGGCAGAAAGGGTGGATGTGCATCCACTGACATCCGTCACGGTGACAGTGTAAGTGCCTGACGCAAGATTCACTAAGTCTTGGGTGGAGGCACCATTACTCCAACTGTATAAATAGCCCGGTGTGCCTCCGCTTACCGTAAGATTGATAGAAGCAGTACTGCCATTGATGCACACAGCGGGTGCATTCATTGAGGAAAGTGACAATGGTGAGCCCGGCTGAGAAATGCTACTGGAAGTACTGGCTGAACAGCCATTGGCATCAGTTACGGTTACACCATATGGCCCGGATGCCACCATGTTAAGTGTGTTTGTATTGGAAGGCGAATTGTTGACCGTCGTTCCATTTGACCACGTATAATTGTAATTGGCTGTGCCATTGCCGGCTGTTACAGTAATACTCCCGGTGCTTTGCCCAAAACAAGCTACCGGAATGGTGCTGCTAATGGTGGCTGTCAGGGGCGATGCCGAACCGGTACCTTCAATCACAAAATCATAGGGGTTCTCATTGGCATCATTGTTGGCAATTTGAACGGTGGTACTTCTCAATCCAATGGCTGATGGATTAAAAGTAACCTGAAAACTGGTGCTATTGCCCGGTGTTACTGTTCCGGCAGGACCCGATGTCAGCGAAAAATCAGAAGCTTGTCCGCCGTTAAAGGTCACACCGGATATGGTAAGATTGGAGTTTCCCGTGTTTTGAATTACATAAGTTTTTGCGATCGTACCATTGCAAGCCGGCACCGATCCAAAGCTGGTATTATCATTGGCAATAGGCATATTGTCGCCATCATTGATGTTCATACTATTGCCCTGAACATTGATTTCAGGAGCAGAGGCAACATTTAAAAGTGTTAGTCCTAGCGGAGTTAAAAGAAAACCATTCGTTCCCCCGCAATTACCAGAAATATTGGCCAAAACGCGATAAGTGCCCGTTACAGGTGCTACAAAATCAAACTGTGGATCATCTCCACAAAAGTCGTCATTAAAGCCAACCAGGCTATTATTTGTTTGGTTGTATACCGTAATTAAGCTATTGTACGGAGGCGCAGGTGTGCCGCCAGAAAAACCGCAAAAGTCGACCCTATAAGTATTACCCCCCGTCAGCACAAGATCCTGGTATTCGCCCGCCAGCAGGTCGCAGATAAACATCCTGTTATTTAAAGTTAATCCTGACGCATTGTAAGATGAACAGAAAGAATTAGGGTTGGTATTCGGACAAGCAGTGGGCGCAGCGATGCCTTTGACTTCAATAAGGTCAATAGCCAATTCTTCTGTACCGCCCACCTGATCAAAGTCGAGCTTTAAGATCATGTTGGATCCTGCAAAAGGTATGGTAAATGTATATTTGGTAAAGTTCACCACATCACAATCGGTCTGGACATCACTGGCATTAAAAACATGGTCGAGATTACTATCAATTCCCAGCCTTGCGCCCACAACAGCGGTGCCCTTACCCATAAATCTTCCCACAGTACTATAGGTGGCACCTGCATTTAAACTTACCTGGATATTAATAGAATCTGTCTCTTCCCACCGCATATTATTATTATTGGAGGTGGCAAGGTATAGCGATACTTCGAGGTTGTTGTAACCATTGATATTGATGGGATTAAATACGATGGAACCAGGAGGTTTTGACAGAGGCATGGGAGTATTACTTCTAATATCCTCACTCGCCCAAAAAAATGTACCTTGAAGGTTGGTCAGCGTACTTCCAAAAAGAACGCCACAACTGGGCGGGGCAACTGGATTGGTATTGGTACGCACAAAATAATCGCTATTGGTGCAATCTACATAAGTATTTGTGGTGTACCTACTGCCCTCACCATCGGTTTCAAAACTTTCGGAAAGCAGGGTAACCTGACCCTTACCAACTACCGCAAACAATCCTACCAAAAGAAATAAAAAAATTGATTTCATATCTATATACATATTCTGAACCGTTAATATGACTTAATTCGATGATAATCAACACCGTAAATGCAGGTTGGTGTTCAATGGATGTATAAACGGTAGCATTAAATTCATATTTGGTAAAAGCTGTTTGGTTCAGGGCGGTGAATCGAAACAAAAAAATGATGCCTCTAAACTCAAATGGTTCCTCTTTTAATTTTCTATTAATTGAATTGGGGGGCTAAGAATCGACCATTTTGATTTTAGCACCTGGTGGGCGTTCCTACTGATTTTGACCCTCTATTAGATAAATCCCATCTTTAAATCAGGCGTTTTTAAAATCATCTTACCAGCTATTGGCATTCACTCTTTTTATAAATTTTAAAACCTTTATTAAAAATAATTTAATCAGGCAGACATGTCCTAATTTTTTTTCAAGTTGCTCTTTCTGTACCTCTACCAATGACCCCAATATTTTACATTTCCGATTATAATCTGGATTGTGTTTGTGAAGAAAAGCATCCCTAAACAGTTCTCCATCTCAATCAAAAAATAATTTTTGAAAACTTTAACATCTTTGTAAAGTTTGTAAAAGGAAACAATAAACAAAGGCTTTTGATTGCCATATTTTCGCCACAATTGTTTGTATTTCATTATTTTATACATTTGTATTGGAGATTATTACAATAATTGATTCCATTTCATGGATCCTATACAAAATCAAAATTATGCTTGTCTTCGCTGATGTCCATCATTTTTTCCAACGGCATATTCATTTTACGCATAATTTTGTTTCATTCATTTTAGTGAATTGAAATTTTTTAGTTGCTCTCATGATTTGAATTAAAAAAATCTTTGAGCATAGCAAAAGAATTTTATTCCAGAATGAAAGTCGCCCAACACTTGAAAAAATTAAACACCATGAAACCCGTAACACACTTTTTATTAGCATTGCTATTATGCTTTTTATTTACCAGGCCTATCTACGCTCAAAAATCCGTTAGCCTCATAGCAGGTGCTGGCTTCCCTGAAATGATCCACGTGGGAGCAAGGTACCAGGTAGAGCAAGGCCAGTGGGGAGCAAGTGTAGGATTTGCCAGAAACTCGCTGACATCCTACAATGCAGATGTTTTATTTCATTTTGGAAAAGCATCCACCCTCTCCTCACGCAAGCCCTGGTATGTCAAATGGAACTTTTCCTATGTAAAAGAAAAAAATGAATATGA
The DNA here is from genome assembly GCA_017987975.1 of Saprospiraceae bacterium. GTDB lineage: Bacteria > Bacteroidota > Bacteroidia > Chitinophagales > Saprospiraceae > JADKBO01. Next base: position 1,825 of record JAGNSQ010000146.1, on the reverse strand, counting down.
AAAAATCAACACCAGCTTATTCGGTGGTCGCATTGGCAGGGAGTTTAATATAAGCCAAAATTTTGGCATCGCCCTGGATGGAGGTTTCATTTTTCGACTCGATGAAGATATCACTCAAATAAAACCAAGGCCTGCTTCTTCCTGGAATATTGACTTGGATCTTGGTATTTTAAACATATTGTTGCCCGCTGTTGGAATTAACACTTTTTACAAGTTCTAACCATAGGTATATAGGCAATTAAGTAGAACATTATTGTCCTCAATAAATGTAACTTGATAGTCAATTAAATGAAGCCAAAAATTTTATAACCTGTATTCTAATTTTTCTATAACTTTGATTTATTCATTTTAGTAAATAATGACTTTTGCATGCTAACAATTTGATAGGATAAAATAAGAGAATATTGTCAAAAAAATCCTTAAATGAATACAACTCAACACTTGAAAAAAGACCACATTATGAAACCTTTAGCCCTTTTTTTATTTGCAATTCCATTTTGTTTTTTTCTCTCAATTCCTGTGTATGGACAAAAATCCATTAACCTCATTGCTGGTGTGGGATACCCTGAATTGATAAACATAGGAGCAAGGTATAATGTAGACCAAGGCCAGTGGGGAGGGAGCGTAGGCTTCGGCGGTCAATCTTATTCATCTTACAATGCCTATATTTTATTCCATTTTGGAAAAGAATCCTTACTCTCCAGTCGCAAACCCTGGTATGTCAAATGGAACTATACTTATTTTAAGGGGAAAAATGAATATGAAAAATACAACATCAGCTTATTTGGCATGCGCTTAGGAAGGGAATTCAATATAACCCAAAACTTCGGATTTGCCCTGGACGGAGGAATGAATTTTACGCTCTCTGAAGAAACGATACCTATAAAAGCCAGGCCTCCTGTACTTATGGTTTTTCCCGTAGACAAAGGCATTTCGAAAATTCTAAATTTGACCTCGATTGGAATAAACACTTTTATCAAGTTGTAGGACAGAATTTTTAAGATATTGGGTTTACATAGCATTTGACCTGGTTTTACTTTAGTCAATGCTTTGACAAATAATCATCTTATGTTATGAATATACCTTGCCTGGATCAATGCATTCAATCAAAGATCGACCAAGTTTGATTAATAGTAATTTTTAATTTTTGAGAAATTTTACCACTCCTCTGCTGTGATTTTTATGACCAATCTTCAAAACATATGAGCCGGGTGAAAGAAAAGAAATATCCAACATATAAGATCTTTCAGAGAATAAACCTTTTGATTTTTCTATCAAACGACCTGTAATATCATAGATTTCATAAGTAACATCATGAATGTCTCCCTGATCTATGAAAAGAAAATTGGAGGCCGGATTGGGAAAAACAGTTACTGGCACTTTATTTTCATTTTCCCAAATAATGCTTGAGGGAGTGCCAACATTTACATACTCTCCCTGTTCATTAATCTTAAATATCCACGCTTCATTAACAACCCTGCCTGCCTCTTCCGTGTAGCCCCAAACTTCACCATAACAAATATAGTTGCCATCTGAAGTAGCTTCCAAATCATACAACCAATGATAAAATGTAGCATCATTGATCACAGGATCCAATATGGTATAAAATTTTCTCCAAATTGGATTGCCCTGTAAATCAAGCTTTCCTATTACAACATCACTATTTCTTTGATCCTTTTCTTCAACATAATAAGTGTTGCTACCACCATAAATAACATTACCATCATGTCCAATAATTAGGTTATCAAATGGTCCATCCCAAGAATTTAAATCGTAATCACCAAAGTCCTGAATTTTAACAATGGATTTGGTAGCTATATTAAAA
>JAGNSQ010000145.1 GCA_017987975.1 Saprospiraceae bacterium | reverse complement strand
TTTACAGATACCATTGGCAATGAACTTTCAGTTGACCTTGACAAAGGATATTTTACTGCCACATCAACCAGTATGCAGCCCAATCGATACATCAACGGCAATACTGGTGAAGTGACTACCCGTAGAGATTTTACCAATAATACGCCTTCTATTATTGATATATCAACAGCAAAACTGGATTATACGCATACTTTTAAAAAATCGGGACTTCGATTAAGCTCCGGTGGTAAATATGCAAGGGTAAAAACCGAAAACACCTTTGATTTCTTTAACTTAGTTGACGGTAGTCCAATTAAAGACATCGATCAATCCAATAAATTCAACTACACTGAAGAGGTTTCTGCATTATACCTCAATTTGGCAGGTGCTAAGGGTAAGTGGAACTATCAGGCTGGCGTAAGAATGGAAAATACACACTCTGTAGGTGACCTTAGAAGAGATACCAGTCTAGCAAATCAGCCCAATGATTATGTGGATCGCAATTATACTGGCTTGTTTCCAAGCGCTGCGTTGACGTATAATCACAGTGAAATGCACTCCTTAAATCTCACGTATAGCAGGAGGATTGACAGGCCCAACTATGAAGACCTGAATCCATTTGAATGGAGATTGGACGAACTCAGTTTCAGAAAAGGAAATCCATTTTTATTGCCACAATACAATAATAACCTGGAACTGTCATACACTTTAAAGCAGGCAGCAACGATTAGTTTGGGTTACAGCAATTCTCAGGATGTGGTAACAGATATTGTTGAGAATGAACCTGACAAACCGGGTCGATCTTTTATCAACTATCGCAATCTGGCCAGTCAGGAGCAATATTCACTAAGCATCAACACACCTCTGCCTTTTGCGAAATGGTGGAACGGTTATTTTTCTGCTACCTTATATAAGGCTTATTACAAGGCAAGATTCCCCGAATATAACTTTGATGTAGAGACTCCCATTGCAACCAATATCTACATGGAGCATAATTTCACCCTGCCCAAAGATTTTACTTTTGAGATATCAGGTTGGTTTAATTCAGCCTCTATCTGGGGTGGATCCTGGCTGACAGAACCCCAGGGCAGTTTAGACCTGGGTATCAAAAAAGTATTGATGGGGGGCAAGGCCTCGATCAAGCTGGGGGTTACAGATATTTTATATACTGCTCCCTGGAATTCATACAGTGAAGCGATACCTGGTCTGAAAATTCGGGGAGGGGGAGCCTGGGAAAGCCAAAGAGTCAATTTGAACTTCAATTATCGTTTTGGCAACTCTGAGGTAAAATCCGCTCGAAGGCGGACTACAGGCCTGGAAGATGAAAACAAAAGAATTAAAAATTAAGCCTACTTTTTGTGCCGGTTGATCCTTTGACAGCCGGCACAATAATTTTATGGCCTCCAACCATCTTATTTTAATATTTTTGCTCACTTAACTATAAAACTATGCGTTTAACCGTCCTTTTTTGCTTGCTATTTGCTCAAACTCTTTCAGCCCAACTGATTCAAAACAACCCGGGGTCCAACCACGGCAATAAGTTTGAACAATTGGGTACGATTTTACCCACCCCTAATGAGTACAGGTCTGCCAGTGGAGTTCCCGGGCCGGCTTATTGGCAGCAAAAGGTGGATTATATTATCCGATGCACCCTGGATGAAACAAATCTCAAGTTAACAGGAAGTGAAACCATAACTTACCACAACAATAGCCCTGACGTTTTAAACTATTTATGGTTTCAGCTTGATGAAAATCAGCATAGCACTGTCAACAATGCCAATTATCAGTTTGCGGATGAAAGTCCAAAAAGGACCAACGATCGAATGATTGAGTCGGTGGAAGCTGCCAAAATGGACAATGGATATGGAGTTAAAATCTCAAAACTGACAGATGCCAAAGGTAAAAAGCTCAATTACCTGATCAATAAAACCATGATGAGGGTGGATTTACCTGTAGCTCTTAAGCCGGGACAAAAATATGTTGTGAATGTTGACTGGTCATACAAAATTGTAGACAGGATGAATTTTTACGACTTCTCAGATGCCAGAGGAGGGTACGAATTTTTTGAAAATGATGGCAACCACATCTTTACCATGGCACAATGGTATCCGAGACTTTGTATGTATAATGACGTCACCGGTTGGCAAAACCAGCAATTTACAGGAAGAGGTGAGTTTACCGTATGTTTTGGTGATTTTAAAGTAGAAATGACGGTTCCGGCTGACCATATTGTTGGTTCAACAGGAGAGTGCAGAAACTATGAAAAGGTGTTAAGTAAGACGGAATTGAATCGTTACAAACAAGCAACCTCATCAAAAGAGCCAGTGCAAGTGGTTAACCTGGTGGAGGCATTGGAAAAAAGTAAGAGAAAAAGCACGCAAACCAAGACTTGGGTATATGAGGCAAAAAATGTGAGAGATTTTGCATGGACTTCTTCCAGAAGATTTGTTTGGGATGCCATGCCGGCTACTATAGAAGGTAAAAAAGTGATGTGTATGAGTTTTTATGGCAAAGAAGCATATCCTATTTATAGCAGGTATTCTACAAAGGCGGTGGCGCACACCATTAAGACGTATTCAGACTTTTCGATACCCTATCCCTATCCTGTTGCGCAAAGTGTAGAGGCAGCTAATGGCATGGAATACCCTATGATTTGTTTTAATCCAGGACGTGCTGCGGATGATGGAACTTATTCAGAAGGAGCAAAAAATGCAGCAATACTGGTAATTATCCATGAAGTGGGCCATAATTTTTTCCCAATGATTGTTAATAGTGATGAACGCCAGTGGACCTGGATGGATGAAGGTCTGAATTCATATTTGCAGTACCTCACACAGGAATTGTGGGACGATAAGTTTCCGTCTGATGCAGGTCCGGCTTATACCATGGTTGACTACATGAAGAAACCAAAGGACGAGTTGGAACCCATTATGACCAATTCGGAAAACATTGTTCATTTTGGTTCCAATGCTTATGACAAGGTAGCTACTGGATTAAATATTTTGAGAGAAACCATTGTTGGCAGGAAGTTATTTGATCAGGCTTTTAGAGAATATTCCCGGAGGTGGGCATTTAAACATCCAACACCGGCCGATTTTTTCCGCACCATTGAAGATGTCACTGGCGAAGATCTTGACTGGTTTTGGAGGGGCTGGTTTTATAGCACAGAAAGTTGTGACATTGCTATTGATACGGTCAAACATGCCGTTCCCAATTTGTTTGCAGTACCAAGGGTAACCAACGATACCATAAGAATGGTGAATTTGCAAAAGCCGGCAGTCAATGATTTTGAAGACATTTCAAAAATCAGAAACAGTCAGGATAAAAACATCGTATTTGAAACAGATAAAGATACCACGTTAAGAGATTTTTATTGGAAATATGATAGAGGAGTTGAGCCATATGACACCAATAAATATGTTTCAGAAGTGAAGGCATTTAATGAGCCTTTGGACTCACTGTCCAGAGAAAAATACAAAGATGTCCACATGTATGAAATCAAATTTTCCAATAAGGGTGGGCTTGTGATGCCTGTGATTGTTGAGTGGACCTTTACCGATGGCACCAAAGAAGTAGATTTGATACCCGTACAGATCTGGAGAAAAGATGAGAAAAGTTTCACTAAATCCTTTATCAAACGAAAGGAAGTTTCTTCCATCCAATTGGATCCAATGAAAGAAACAGCTGATGTGGATGCCTCCAACAATGTTTGGGGAAAAGAAATGCCACCGAGCCGATTTGAATTGTACAAAATGAAAAAAGGAGTAAGCCAGGGTAATACACCCAATCCCATGCGGGTGGCCAAAAAAAGCAGCGGTGCTTAAAGGTCAAAAAAACAAATAAAAGAAGGGAAGTGGTTTTACTGCTTCCCTTCTTTATAATGATTTGAAAATCAAATACATATCATCTTAAGACTGTGCTTTTTATAAATAATATTTAAATATAATTTGTAAAAATTTGTTATCTATACTAATACAAATTAGATATTTTTAATATATTTGTCCCTTGATTGAGTTTGGGAAGAAATCCAGACTTGGTCTCCAACCTAATTTTTACCTCCTTCCTGGGGTGGCAATAGTGCTGTATTTACCAAAATACGTAAGACTTTATTGCATATGGTCAAATCCGGGAATTCACTAAGGGAGGTTGTTTCAACCATTTTATATCCCACCTTTAAGGCAGTTGATATCAATTGCACTGACCCTTGCATGCCTCATTTATTGATGCCTAGGGCTTCCGTAATCTCCAAGTCTTTAGAAAAATACGCTTCAGGATCTCATCAGGATTCTCAAAATACTATTGATCAGAAAAAAAATCAACAAAACTTCATGGAAACAACTTTCAAATTTCCACTAGCCTCATTCGTCAAAGACAGTATGAATGTCATTCAAAAGTCATTTTTAGGACTATTGATGTTTCTTTCCTTTGCTCTCTCACTTCAAGCCCAGGATAATCTGGCCGATGGATCCAATATTCGATTTAGCAAAACGATGGCCATAGTGATGGATAAAACCCTTGCTTTTGGCTGTAAGTTGGGCATGGACAGTTTATCAGCGTTGATAACTTGGGAAATTGCAGATGGTTCGGGCATCATTGCCAGTGGGTCAGGAAATGGTCTGAATGACTTTGTTTTTGCGGTACCGGGTAATTATGAGATTTCAATACATGAAAATATAACTTTTGAACCCGGGTCATGCAAACACAATACTTGTCCTGACATGATTCAATTAAAAGTGACCAATACAAGGATGACTTTCCATCACGATGAAATTACCTTTTCAGAGCCAATCAGGGTTGAAACTGAAACTCAGGGAATATCCATGAATGTGCCTGTTACCATTGAGAGATACAATGCCTTTTTGCCATTAGAATACACCTTTACTGAAGTAAAATCTGCTGGAATCCAAACAGACATTACAGCTGATTTGATGGTAGGCACTACACTTAGAGAAGGTAAACAAACCCTGGTTTATCAACTTAGAGGCAAAGCACATAAGCCGGCTTATCTGATGTTTGATTTTGTCGACATCAATGGTATGGTGCAATCTTATGCTATGCAAAATCCTGTTTTACAATAATTCCCAAAATTTCAGGCAATGAATTTTACTAATATCAGTGTGAAAAATAAGTTTATGAAAAGGTTAATGGTTGTCAGTTTACTCGCATTTTCTGTTTTGGCAAGTACCAATTTGACAGGACAATGCGGATTTGATACTGGTGAAGGTTGCGTGGGTACAGATTACTCCAACGCATTTTCTACATCTACCACCAATAGAAATACCATTGAGTACGACAATTTTATTTCAGGTTTTCACTCAACCATTGTAAGAACCAGTACAGGTGGTTTCAAAGCATGGGGTGAATACATGAACAATAATGGATCAACAAACGCACTTTCTCCATTAGACGTCACTTCGGCCAATTATTCGGCTTTAACCGGTACACCATTAAAAGCTACCTTGGGTAGTAACTTTTTTCAAGCTGTGCAGGGCATCCTTTTGACGACTACAGGATTATTTGCGTGGGGAACAGAAGGCATCGTATTGGGCGGTACAATTACAAGTAGTACCACATTTCAAAAATTGACAATTAACGGGGAGGCAGATGGCCTTCCAGTTGGTGTTGATCCTACTGATGTAAAAATGATCACTGCTTCATACAGAACGTTGGCCATTGTTACCTGTTCTGGAAGTGTATATGTACTTGCACAAGACGCAGCTGTAAGAGGTGTCAACGGTGGGGGTTCTGCCACTGCCTGGTCTCAGGTAACTACCACCGCATCTGGTAATCCAACCATTTCAGGAATTGTTGCATGTAGGGTATCTTACAATACTGCTTTCGCGTTAGGTTCAGACGGTACATTGTATACATGGGGAACCCAAACTTATTTGGGTAATGGCTCCGCTATTGCATCCAGAACAAGGGCAACTCCTATGACCTTACCTACATTCAATTCTGGGGCTTCTGTAAAAATGATATCCATTACCGCACCTGGTGGTACTCCTGCCCCATCATATTATGTTTTATCTACTGATAACAACTTGTATGCTGCTGGTGAAAATTCAAGCCGTCAATTAGGAGATTGGTCTACTACAGATAGATTAGCATGGGTACAGCCCACTTACAGTTCAGGTGGTCAAGTTTTAAATGATATCAAATGGATAGCTGCCAATGAAAATGATGCAGGTGGTTCTACTTTTGGTGCCATAAATGTTTTAACAACGGGAACACAAATTTATAACTGGGGCCAAAATGGTAATTCAATGTTAGGTCGAACAGGGGATCCGGTAAATCCGGGAACCCCTGCAGGTATAGCTCCAACTGATGAAATGATAGCACTTGAAAGTGGAGGCCACACCTCCATGTATGTGAAAAAATGCGAGGTTAATTTTGGATATGTGGGTCACAGAATTAATGGTTCTATGGGTGACGGCAGCGCAGCTTCTGCTGTCGAAACTTCTGTAACCTATGCCACAGCTACCGTCGCCATTTGTGCGGCGGATGCTATTCCAAAAATCATATTATCGATTACACCTTCAGGATCTGGTGGAAGCTATTGTACTACCCAAACAGCAACTGTAACTGCATCCCCTCCAGGAGGCACATTATCAGTATTTTCGGGTCCTGCCACCTTGGTTGGAAACACGCTTACTTTTTCAGCTGCCGGACAAGTGATTCTGGCTTACACCATTTCTCCTCCATGCGGTGGAGTAAGTGATGTAAAAGACACCCTTGATGTTATAGTCTGTGTTAGTGCAGTTACTGAAAGTGGAACTGTTTTAAGCGCAACAGGAGGGACAGCTATAGTCAACGTGGCTTCTAATGATTTAATCAATGGCAGTGCTGCTACCTTAGGAGGTGCCGGCAATGCTACCATTTCACAATTTGGCTCATGGCCATCAGGCATTACGCTTAATACTTCAACGGGAGAAGTTTCGGTAACACCTGGCACAACCCCGGGTACCTATCCGGTAACCTATCAGATATGTGATAAGTTAACGCCGGCCAATTGTGTTAATATGGAAGACACAGTTTTTGTGCTACCCAGTACTTATACCTTAACCATTGATAAATCTCAGGTAGGTGGTCCAAACCCAATCACAGCAGCTGGTCAGGTAATTGATTATCAAATTGTGATTACGAATACAGGAGATGCTACCCAGACAGGCGTAAGCGTAAGTGACGTCCTCCCTGGCGGCGGAGCAGGCACCCTGACAGGCCCCGTTGAGAGCGTAAGTTCAAATGGCAGTTTGAACATCGGCGAAACCTGGACCTATACCATCAGTTACACAGCTACGCAAGCAGATATTGATGCAGGAGTCAACTTAGTAAACACAGCAAGTGTTACCACTACCC
>JAGNSQ010000035.1 GCA_017987975.1 Saprospiraceae bacterium | reverse complement strand
TATTATTCCATATAGCGCACCAAATATTAGAAAGTGTGGTCCAAGACCTAACTTCTTTAACCCGTAGGCCCAAAAGTGCTATTTTATAATAAATTTAAAAAATGCCACTTTTCAGAGTGGACTCAAAAATGGACGAAAAAGTGGGAGGGAGAGCTTGTTAAATAAATTTGAAAATCGGCTTTGAGTCTTATGATAGACCATCATCTTCTCTTTTTTTCATATATTTGCCTCTCAATTTCATTTGATTATCAATCATTGCCCCTATGAGCAAAGTAAAAAAAAGCAGCGAGCTGGAACCTACCAAGTCAAGGACAGAACCTTCGGTTAGTCAGAATATCATGTCGTCATTGACTTTTGGTAAAAAGAACTATTACTATATGCTGGGTGGACTGGCTTTGATTTTCCTGGGTCTGATGTTGATGGCAGGTGGTCACATGCCTTCTGCAGATGTATGGGATGAGTCGCTGATTTATTCTACGCGCCGTACCCTGATTGCACCGATACTGATCCTTGCGGGTTTGTCGCTGCAGATCGTGGCTATTTTCACTAAAAAACAATAATGGCAGATTTTCTGTATGGGCTGGTTCTGGGCATAGTACAGGGCCTGGCTGAATTTTTACCGGTGAGCAGCAGCGGACACCTGGAACTGGCCAAGTATATTTTTGGCGATCGCAGTCTGGGGGAAGAGAGTCTTTTGCTTTCTGTCATTCTCCACGTAGGCACCATGCTTTCTACCGTTGTGGTGTTCAGGAAAGAGATCCTGGAATTGCTCCGCGGTATATTTAAGCCGGTCAACAACGAAGAGAAACAGTATGCCCTCAAAATCATTGTATCGATGATACCTGCTGCCGTCGTTGGCGTAGGTTTTGAAGATATACTAGAGACCTTTTTTGAATCCAAGATCCACCTGGTTTCGTTTTTCCTGATATGTACCGCCGGCCTGCTTTGGCTTTCGGGCAGGACATCGAGGGCCAACCAGCCACTGGACTATAAAAATGCATTTATCATAGGCGTAGCACAAGCCGTAGCCATACTGCCGGGCATTTCCCGCTCCGGATCGACCATTGCCACTTCTGTGTTATTGGGCATCGATAAGGCACAGGCAGCGCGTTTTTCCTTCCTCATGGTTTTGCCCCTGATTTTGGGAAAGGTAGCCAAAGACATTATGGATGGGGCCTTTGCAGAAACCACCCTCTCCCCTACTGTGGCCATTACCGGCATCATTACCTCTTTTATAGTGGGCATTTTTGCCTGTACGGTGATGATCAACCTGGTGAAAAAAAGCAAACTCGATTACTTTGCCTATTACTGCCTTATTGTAGGTAGCTTCGGTCTTATCTATTACTTCACCCAATCAGCATAAGCGGATTGTGGAAAAAAACACCATCGACCCCAAGACCCTGGTAACCTTATCGCGGAGCAAGCCCGAATTACCCGCTGACTTTTCGGCCGGCTGTCTGATTCTGGTCAACAAGCCCCTGGAATGGACCTCCTTTGATGTGGTCAATCGCATCAAGTATGCCATCAAACACAACCACGGCCTGCCCGGTATCAAGGTGGGGCACGCCGGTACCCTCGATCCCATGGCCGATGGCCTGCTCATCGTATGCACGGGCAAGTACACCAAATTGCTGGAAGGTTTGAGCAGCGACCACAAATCTTACCAGGCTCAAATCAAGTTGGGAGTGACGACTGCTTCTTTCGACCGCGAAAGTGAAGAAATCAATGCCACTGACATCACCCATGTTACCCCGGATCGGATTGCGGAAGTAATCAACGGATTTTCCGGTTGGATCGATCAGGTACCCCCTATCTTTTCTGCCGTTAAAATCAAGGGAAAGAATGCCTATACGCTGGCAAGACGCGGGGCGGACATCGAGCTCAAATCGCGCAGGGTAGAAATCAGGAAATATGCGGTCACAGACGTATCTTTGCCCTATGTTTCCTTTGATGTGGAGGTGAGCAAGGGTACATATATCCGATCGCTGGCCAACGACATTGGAAAAGAACTGGGTGTGGGTGCCTACCTTTACGGCCTTACCCGCACCAGCATTGGAGATTTTTCTCTTGACAACGCGCTTTCTATTGAAGAGGTAGTAAGCATCATCAAAAGAGAACACCCGGGCGACTGATAATACAACAACAATTCCATGACGAATAAAAAAATGACAACATGGTAACGGTAGAAGGACTGACCAAGTGGTACGGCAGCCAGTGCGCGGTTGACCATATCAATTTTACCGCCAGACCTGGTGAGATCCTGGGTTTTCTGGGTCCCAACGGCGCCGGTAAGTCGACCACCATGAAGATGATAACCTCGTATATCGGACAAGATGAGGGTAAGGTAAACGTGTGTGGTTTTGACACCCGCGAAAATGCCCTGGAAAGTCGCAGTCGTATTGGCTACCTGCCGGAGCACAATCCCCTGTACAAAGACATGTATGTCAAAGAATTTCTTGGCTTTGCAGCGGGCATTCACCATGTGCCGAATGCTACTAATCGCATTGCTGAGGTCATTGGACTTACGGGACTCGGAAAAGAACAACACAAGCCCATCAACGCCTTGTCAAAAGGTTACCGTCAACGCGTAGGACTGGCGCAGGCCATGCTCCACAATCCGGAGGTACTCATTCTGGATGAGCCAACCTCGGGCCTTGACATGAACCAACTGGCCGACATCCGGGCCCTGATCCGCGAGCTGGGCAAAGAAAAAACGGTGATCCTGTCGACCCACATCATGCAGGAAGTACAGGCCCTCTGCGATCGGGTCATCATCATCAATGAAGGCAAGCTGGTAGCCGACGATCCCATCGGTGAGTTGCAGAACCGCATCAAGGGAGAACACCTGATTACGGTTAAATTTCTCAATACCTCTTTTCAGCTGTCGGAGCTCAAGTCCATCAACGGGGTTGAACGCGCTGAAGCAAAGGAGGGTGAAGTAAAAATATATGCCGATGCCGGCACCGATGTGAGACCCGATATTTTCAGGCTTTGTGCTGCAAAGGGCTGGGTCATCATTGAAATGGTACAGGAAAAGTTAAGCGTAGAATACATCTTTCAAAAACTTACAAATAATAAGCATGATTAGTATTTTCTGGAAAGAGATCCATATCTTTTTCAGTTCGCTGATCGCGTACTTGGTCATTGCGGTCTTTTTGGTGCTCAACGGCTTGTTTATGTGGGTATTTACTGACAGCAGCGTGTTGGACTACAATTACGCCTCAATGGATCCCCTGTTTTCGCTGGCACCTTTTATCTTACTCATCCTCATCCCTGCCATCACCATGCGCAGTTTTGCTGAGGAGCGACAAAGAGGTACCATTGAGTTTTTGTTTACCAAGCCCCTCTCCGATTACGACATCATCTGGGGAAAATTTCTGGCCAATTTTTGTCTGGTCTTATTTGCTTTGTTGCCAACCGCCATCTATTACTATTCGGTGTATCAATTAGGATCTCCTGTAGGTAATCTGGACAGCGGAGCTATTGCCGGATCGTATATAGGATTGTTTTTCTTGTCCGCATCTTTTGTAGCGCTGGGCATGTTGGCAAGTGCGCTCACCGACAATCAGATAGTAGCCTTTATCCTCGGAGCCTTTTTGTGTTTTGTGGTCCATTGGGCCTTTGACTATTTGGCGTCGTTGCCTGTATTTATTGGCAATGCCGATGCCTTTATCGATGGGCTGGGAATACAGTCTCACTACGATGCCATGAGCAAAGGGGCCATCGATACCAAAGACCTTGTGTACTTTGCAGGTCTGATAGCCATTTGTATAACGGCCTGCCATGCCATCATCACTTCTAAAAAATAAGCCATGAAAAAGAAGATATCTCCAGCGTGGTTCAATTTTTTTATGGTTGCCGGAATTGCCATTTTGGCCAATTTTGTTTCATCCTACTTTAGCACCTATATTGATCTTACACAGGACAAACGGTATACCCTTACTCCTGCCACCGAAGAAGCCATAGATAAGGTTGACGAAATCATCTACATCAAAGTTTTGCTTGACGGCGAATTTCCTGCGGGTTTTAAGAGGCTACAGTCATCAACGCGTGAAATGCTAAACCAGTTGAAGGCCATTAATCCGAGAATCCAATTTGAATTTGAGAACCCGGTGCAGGGTACCCAGGATGAAATCATTAAAACACGAGATGCCCTTGCCAAAGATGGTGTAGTGCCCACATCATTAAAATACTACGATGGAACACAGCTGGTTCAAAAAGCCATCTATCCCTATGCCCTTATCAACATAGGCACCAAAAGAGCCATTGTCAACCTATTGGAAGAGCAACAGCCCGGCAGTGATGAAGAGGTGATCCTCAATAATTCCATCTCCCTTTTGGAATACAAGTTTGCCCATACTTTCCAGAAGATGTTGATGCGCGAAAAACAAAACATTGCCTTCACCGATGGAGCAGGGGAATTGGACTCGAGGTTTACCTATCGTCTTGAAAAAGAGTTGCGCCGTTTTTATGATACCGGCAGGATTGTGCTGGACAGCGTGGTACAAATAGATTCGTCTGTGCATCTGCTCATTGTGGCTGCGCCTAAACAACAAATTTCATTGCCCAATCAATTTAAAATTGATCAGTACATCATGCGGGGTGGCAAAGTTATTTGGTTGGTAGAAAAGTTGTCAGCAAGTCTGGACAGCATTGCCAAATACCAGTTTTATGTGCCCAAAGACATCATTACCGGCGTGGATGATATGTTGTTTAAATACGGGGCCAAGGTGCAACCCAACCTGATCATCGACTTAGAGTGTTCTGCCATTCCTCAGATTGTGGGTATGACAGGAGATAAGCCCCAGACCATGATGTTTCCCTGGTACTATCACCTGAGCCTGCAATCCAAAAATGATCATGTAATAGTGCGAAACATAGACAGGGTAAATATGTTTTTCCCTTCTAGTATAGATACGGTGGCAACGGCGACACCCATAAAAAAGACGGTATTGTTGTCCAGCAGCCCGTATTCGCGCACACAGTTTAATCCGGTACGTCTGAATTTTGAAATCCTCAAATCAGAGCCCGACCCGGCCAAATTCAACGATGGCAACAAAGCCGTTGCTGTTTTGCTGGAAGGTCGGTTTGAGTCCTTTTTCAAAAACAGGGTAAGTGCATCTTTTCAACAAACCCTCAATCAGTTGAACACCCGTTTTGTAGAAGAGAGTGTACCTACGGCCCAGGTAGTGTTTAGCGATGTGGACTTTATGCAAAATTTGCTCAACACGAGGACCAATGAAACCGAGGAGATCGGCTTCAACAAATGGGAAATCAAATATTACAAGGGCAACAAAGACCTTATATTAAATACGATAGAATATCTGCTTGACGAAGGCGGTGTTTTGAGTGCAAGATCGAAAGAGTTAAAGCTGAGGCTACTTGACAAGGTAAAGGCCAAAAAAGAAAAGACAAAGTGGCAGCTGATCAATATTGTACTTCCTCTTTTATTTTTAGCATTGAGCGGTTTGATATATAATTATTGGAGAAGGAAAAAATATACCCAACATTAAAAAAATGGCGATGAATAAAAAATACATCCTACCCCTTATACTGGCAGTTTTAGTAATAGTAAGTGGCTTGTTGTACTGGATCAAAGGTTCACCTGAAGAAGCAGGTATGGATGTGTCAGACCGAAGGTTTAAGATAGACAATATACAAGATGTTGGCATTATAGCCATTCAGCGCAAAAATTATCCCAAAGTCATTTTTACAAAAAAAGGCAATAAGTGGTTTATGAATAATGGGCGTGAAGCCAGAAATGAAGCCACCGGCTACCTGCTCAATACCATGAATAAGCTGACCTTAAAATACATTCCCAATCAGCTGGGTAGTGAGCGCATCATCAGGGCAATTAATGACAATGGCATCAAGGTGCAAATTTATGACACCGATGAAAAATTGATGAAGTCATTCTTTTTGGGTCCCGACCTTGGCGATGGTACAGGTACTGCTTTTTTGATGGAAGGTGACAAACAGCCTTATGTATTATTTACCCATGGTTTTCAAAGTTCGATTCGCACTCGTTTTGAGTTTGAAATGAATGAATATGAAACCAAAGATATCTATGTAGAAAAAGCAGAAGACATCAAATTGGTAGAAATTAAATATCCTTATGACAGGCCCTCCTCTTTTAAGCTGGAGAAAAAATTACTGGGTTGGGAAATCTCCAATCCTTACACTGGTACCCGACTACCCAAATTCAATGATAAACTGGTAGATCCATTCCTCAATGGCTTTACCAATATTGTAGCAGAGTACAATGATTCAAATAATCCGAATCGAACCATGATCTTACAAAAACCGATATTCTGTGAAGTGAAAGTGGTGCGCAAAGATGGCAGCACACGAAATGCTACCTTTTTTTCACTGGCCAATATAGAGTTTAATGAAAGCAAGTACAGCCCTAAAGAAATAGGGCCTGACAATCGTTTTATGGTGCACACCGATAAGGATGAATTTTTCCTGATCCAGCACCGGGTAACCCAGAAAATCCTCGTTGCATTTGATTCTTTTGCACTGAGGTAGTCTTTTTCCATAGATTGTTAGAAGGGGTTGCACGAATTCGTTCCCCTACTCCCTTATATAATTGTTAAGTTCAGTTATAGGGATGTTAAATTCCAGCTATTCGTCGAAGTAGGTGAGTAGTTCGTCTATGTCCGTGCAACCTGTTAGAGGGTCCCTGCGTCTGTAGAGTATTAATTCACACGATACAATCAAATTTAAATTTTTACCCATGAAAGTTACCAAGTTTTTAGTTGCCGGTTTGTTGACATTTTCTGCCTTTATCACCAATGCTAAAGACATTGATCCAAACCTTACAGAAAGAGTAAGAAATGAAGTGGCCAAACACCTTTTGAAAGCAGAATGGCAAAACACCGAAAAAAAGAGTTTCCTTATCACTTTTGTTGTTAACAGCAACGGAGAGGTTTTGGTGAGCAGCACCAGCGATAGAGAGCTGGACGGAAAGATCAAAGATCTTTTGAACTACAAAAAAATCAGCGCAGATGGTCTTAAGCCATTTGAAGTTTATACGCTTCCTGTGACCCTTCAATAGGTCCGTAAAGCATCGTTTAAGAGAATAAGTGAGAGTTTCTATTAAGTTAGGCCTGGTTTTGTGACCAGGCCTTTTTATTTTGATAAAATCAGATACACTTCAAAAAATATGCATAAACTTGCGTTACGCTTACTTTTTGTATGCCAACATCTGAAAAAAGGCTGCCAAATTTTATTTGCCATATAAAAATTTTGTGCCTAACAATCAACAACTTACGTCCAAATAATGACCAAAATCATCAAAAAATGAGGCAAAAAATGACCTTTTGGGCATTAACTAAAAATTAATTCCTTAAAAATTGGAGATTATTAAAATTTTATTTTAATTTGCAATCGTTTTATTAAAACCCTTTACTAAAATAAAATTTCATAAATCCAATGTCAGATTACAAATTAGACAAGATTGACCTTAAAATTTTGAAATTATTGCAGGAAAATAGTAAGATTACCAATCTTGATTTGTCCCGCAAGATAGGTCTTTCGCCTGCCCCCACCCTCGAAAGGGTAAAAAAGCTGGAACAAGCCGGAATCATCCTCAGCTACCATGCTAAAGTTGATTCTACAGCCATAGGCCTGAATGTGAAAACTTATGTACTCGTTTCGCTTGCTTGGCAAAAACCCAATGCCCTTGAAAACTTCATTAAAAAGGTTAAACAGGTAGATGAGATCACTGAATGTTACATCATCACTGGTGATGCAGATTTTCTGTTGAAGATTGTTTGCAAAGACATTCCTACTTATGAAAAACTGTTGTTCAAGACCTTGTCACAGATTGAAGAAATCGAAAGGCTGAAAACCCTTATGACCTTATCGAAGGTCAAAAAGGAGAAGGTATTGCCTTATGACTACGACAATGACCCAGATGCTGAAGACGCTCCTGAAACAGCGGACCAGGCACAGGCCCAATAATAAAAAACAAAGAAAAGGCTGATTCCAAGAATCGGCCTTTTTTTTTACCATGATCTTCTCTATCACACATCCACTAAGTAGCAAATCGTCTTACCTGATGGGCACTATGCACAGTCAGGATGCAAGGGCTTTTAGCTATTTTGAAACCGCCCAAAATCTGATTTCTGCCTGCGAAATGTATGCACCGGAAATGAACCTCCTGGAAGTTGACAATCATCGTTTAAAGGCTGCCTTTACCCTACCCCCGCATCTACACCTTGATCAGGTTTGGCGTCCTAAAAAGTACCAGCGCTACAGAGACATCTGTTTAAAAAGTTTTGGCATTGATCTCGCCTTCTTAAACGACAGCGCTCCCATTTACATCCAGGGTTTGATGATGGCCTCCAGCCTGGGCAGCGAAAATAACAGCTCCCTCGATCAGGCCTTGCTGCTGTTTTCAAAAGACTGCGAACTAATAATCCAAGGAGTAGAAACCCCTGAAGAGCAATATCACATTGCCCACCAACTAGATGCTGAGGAGCAAATCCGCCAGTTGGCCATGGTATTGTCTCGTCCTGATCGTTTCAGGCAGCAGGCCAACAGGCTTTGCGAGTTGTACGCCCATAATGAGCTCGCCGCTTTGTACAAGATGGGAAAACGCAGCCTGGGCTCATTCCGTCAAATATTGTTGTACGATAGAAATCAAGTCATGGTACAACGCATCTTCGAAAAAACAGCCGATAAAAAGACTTTTGTTGCCATTGGAGCAGCTCACCTGCCCGGAGAAAAGGGGGTGCTGCGTGGCTTAAAGCAACTGGGCTGCAAGATTGCACCGGTGCATTCTTTTTTAAGCAAAACGAACCAGTAACTTCTGATCTGCCAGTTTAAAATCAAAGGAACTTCCAGATCTGAGCTCACCATCCAGCTGATAATGTAGTAAACGAGGTGCCTCTATCTTAACCCGGGTAATTGGGTAAGTTTCTACCCCTCTTACTGCGAGGTGTTTGCCCCTTTCTACTTTGGGCAAAAAAAGGAGCCGTTTGAATACCGACATGGCGCCACAATAAGTGAGATTCAACAAACCATCATCAATTTTAGCGTGGGGTGCTACCATAAATCCACCTCCTGTACGAGAAGAATTGGATACCTGACAAAGCAGACAGGCCTGACTTTTGTGATCTTTGTCCCAAACGAGGGTAAGGTTGTTTTCCACAAAAGAAAAAATAAGCCGGATCACCACCGAAAGATAGCCGATGTGCCCTCCTATCCACCGTATGGCCTTCATCCTTTTGAGGACTTCGCCATCAAAGCCAATACCAACCATGTTGACAAAATATTCACCATTGCAGACGCCCACATCAATGGCCATGGTTTTGAATTCGGGCCACGAGTGAATTTGTTTTTCTCCGTTTGTATCCCCAAAAAGTTTCCAATGCACATCGTTGCCGGTGCCACCGGGAAATAAGGTGAGTGGCAATGATAATACGCCGTATCGGTTGACAAAATAGTTAAGGGTGCCATCACCTCCAAAAAGGAGCACTTCTGAGTAATTATTAAGTTCAGCCGGCCATTGGTTTTCAAAAACATCGAAGGCCAGTCCCCTGCTATGGAGGATGGCCTTCATTTTTTCTGCTAATTGTTTTCCTTTGCCGTTGCCGGAAAAGGAATTATAGAGGAGAACAAGCTTCATGCTGGTGACTTTAAGAAGCGGAAAGATACAAAATATCAAATGCCCTTAAAGCGTCAGCCATCAAAGTTACTCGTGTTCAAAATTTTTAAAGGTAAAAACCCTTGAAACATTAAATCCAAAGTGGATATCTCCGTCGAGCCAATTGCCAGACGTTTCAGTTACGAACCCTTTTTCAATCATTGAAGTGGAGTTGGTGAAATGAAGTTGGAAGACGTGACCACCGGTTTCGATGTCAAAGCCCAGAGAAAGTGAATTTCGGTATCTGGAAGCAATTTGATCAGGCAGTACATAAATGTATTCAGCATTTAATGCGATCCTCTTGCTCAACTTGATTCTTCCGGCGCCGGCCACTGCATATACATCGTTCTTTTCTGCCACAGTGGCGGTGAGATTTCTGTGCACCAGCGTGGGTGATACCTGGAGTGAAAATCCTTCAGAAAACTTCCTGCCGAGGATGAGCTGCCAGGTATAATAAAGACGCGAAGAAAAGTAATTATCTCTTTCAGGGTCTGAAAAAGGAATGGTCTTGATAGCAGCACTTGCAAAAAGCGCGGCTGTTATTGGCATATTTTTTTTGCCAGAACTTTGTCGCAAGAGTTTGTACTTTCCAAACACATCATAAGTCTTTTCATAGCTACTCCTTCCAAAGCCAACCATGAGTCGGTTGCTGATACCATAATCACCACCAATTCGAATGGTGCTGGCATCGAGACCAAAGAGTTCCTGAACCCCTCCACTTATAAAACCAAAGCGGTGAGAAATTTTGAAATCAAACACGCCGGCAGCTGTATTTTCTAATGAATGCAGGTTGATCACCCTGTTGGTTTTGAATGCCGCATTGGCATAATCAGTTGTTTCTTCTTCACCCAGGAGTGACAAAAGATCATCTTCCTGAGCATTGGTGACAGGAAGAAATACAAGGGCACAGATAAATGCCAGCAAAACTTTTTTCATGTACATTATTTAAAAACCGAATAATCAGCAGAAATTGATATTTCCACCTCTTTAGCTATATTATCCTTCACAACGGTTGGGATGGCAATATTGTAGTCAGCCAATAATACTTTCAATTTTGAAGTACCTGAAATGGCTCCCCCTTTGACTACAAATGTAGCATTGGCTGTAACGGGTTTTGATACTCCGTGCATGTCAAGCGTACCCTTTATTACAGCAGGATAGCTGCCATCTTTGCCAAGCAGGATCGAAGATACATTTTCTATTTTACCCTTAAAAGTAGATTTAGGAAATTTGTTGCTTTCCAAATAATTTTCATTAAAATGCTCCTGCATCAGGGCCTTTTCAAATTTAAAAGCCTTGACCAAAACACCCCACTCTATGGCACCGGTAGAAAAGTCAATTACTGAGGTAGCCTTTGAATTGGTGGCTTCAATCTTTTCCATCTGGGTTTTAGAATGAAAATACACCTTGCCCTCTTTGGTAAAATATTTCTGGGCATTGACCGAGAAAACAGTAAATACTAGCGAAGCAAGAATGATGGATTTTTTCATATAGATAATTTTATTTTTTAACAACACTTTGCACCAGGACGACATCCATTAGATATCCGGTACATTTTCCTTTGACAGTTACCTTACCTCCCACTGCCAAGCCATCAGAGGGCGTACCCAATTCCATTTCACAAATCACAGAAGACATTTCATTGCCGGTGCTGAGGTAAATGGATTTTTTTTCTCCCTCTTCTTCGATTTTGGATATTGAGCCACTCACCTCAATAACCTTATCGAGGTATTGGGTGTTAGCCGATTCTTCATTTGTCTCAAATGCCTTTAATAAGGCAGAAGCTTCCAATACCACATCGGCATTGGCACCTTCGAGGCTGCCCACTGGGCGGTTGTACTCATAATAACCATAAGCGCTACCCAAAAGCACAGCAATTAAAATATACCAAATATATTTTTTCATGAAATGAATATTTACTTAGTTTATTAATTGTCTTTTGCTCCCTGGCTTATCCAGGCATCAATTTTAGCAATCTGACATACAGACATTTTACCTGCATCTTTGGGCATGGCACTATAACCTGACTCATGTTTAATACTTTTCAACAATGAACCACTCTCAATGTAGGGAGTTAATAATTCATAGTTGGAAATATCAATTCCTCCCTGAACAGCAGATGAATTATGGCAGCCCAAACAGTTGTTGTTGATGATGGGATATATGTCTGTCTGATAACTCATACTGTCTGTAATACACTCACCCACATCGGGATATAGTTCTTCCTCATTGTCATAATAGCATGCATTTAAAAACAAGAGGGAAATAAATAACCATTTAATCGTTTTTCGCTCCATTAGTAATCCAGTTTTTTATTTTATTAACAGTGCAAGTATCTAAAGGGTTCGCATTAAATGGCATTCTTACAAAAGTTGGCTTACTTTCTATGGTACCCATAAAACTACCGTTCTGAACGGAGGTAAAAACCGCGTCATATGTGTCCAATCTCACATTTCCTGACTGATTACTTGCTTTGTGACAGGCGACACATTGATTGTCAATAACTTTTTTTACAAAGCCGCTATAAGTTACTCCCTGATCGTTGCAAGCAATGGGCTGACCGTAATTAGGATTACAAACTTCATTCTTTGCCCCCTGGTTGATCCACTTGGCAATCAGGTTTATTTGATCGGCAGATAATTTTGCATTCGGAGCCGGCGGCATTCTGTCACTTGGCTTATTGGTAATGAGCACTTCATACAACTCACTATTGTTAGGATTAAAGGCTCTGACCTTAGCTGTGGAAATTGTTTTCTGATAGGTTTCAAGATTGACCCCGTCCTCATATGTTCCTCCTCCGTGGCAGCCACTGTAGGCACAGTTTTGCCTCAGTATCGGCATGATGTCTTTTTCAAAATAGACTATATTGCTATCACATTTTACACCCGTACTGTCAAATTGCGGACCCGGATCAATGGGAGTGGTATCAATACTGGTAGTGTCTTCTGGATCAGAGGGAATAACTCCCGGCTGGTGCTTACAGGCAGGAAGGCACAATATCAAAACCCATGCTGAAATGGTGATTGAAAGAATATTTTTTTGCATTGACTTCATGGTGTAAATATCATTATTAATACGTTGTTTAACCCAAAAGGTGTACAAGCACATAACTCAATGCGAAAAAAGAGAACCTGAATCGGTGTATTGGAATTTACAAATCACCGGCCTTTATCTGGAGCTCCCCAACCATTCTTTGAATTCAGGGGTTTTTTCGGTGCTGATGATAATGTCTTCTTTAAACTCCGGATTGAGTCTTAAGTTGATTCTGGCCTTTGAATACGTATTCATTGAAGAAATGGAATCGATGTGCACAATAAACTGCCGATTGACCCTGAAAAAATATTTAGGATCGAGTTGTGATTCAAGATCCTGTAATTTGTAATCAGAGGCTACCTTATGCCCGTTGCGCTGTACAAAATAACCAATTTTATTTTCGGAATACACATAGGCTAAATCCGAAGTATTTACCACTGTCAATTTGCTGCCAAACTTGATTAAAAATCTGTTCTTAAATTCGGTAAAATGTTCAGTGAGTTCTTTGTTTTTGGCTGGATCAAACCATGACAATTTATCAAGTGCCTTTCTCAGTTCTTCTCCATTGATGGGTTTCATCAGATAATCGACAGCATTGTGTCTGAAAGCATTGACAGCAAACTCTGAATAGGCAGTAGTGAAAATTAATTTGCTCTTGACTTCAATTACATTAAACAGCTCAAAACTATTGCCATCAGCTACCTGAATATCCATAAACAGTACATCCGGTTGTCCGTTGGACAAGAGGTGACCTGCCAATTCTTCGACCGATTCAAATACACCGGTTTGCTGCCAATCAGGGTAAATTTCTTTCACCATGCGAGCCAATCTCTGCGCCGCTATCATTTCATCCTCCAAAATAATAAATGTCATAACTCGTGTTTTTTAATAAGTGGTAAATAAAAATGATAATCCGTATTATTTTCTACTACATAAGGTTGGGGTAAGCCCATCAATCTGTACCTTTCATAAATATTATTATTGCCTATGCCTAAAGAAGCCACACCTCCATTTTTAGGCTGCTTTTCGTTGCTGATCACGAGAAATTCCTTATCCCATTTGATGGTTACCGTTAAAGGTTTGGAGCGACTCACTTCATTGTGTTTAACTGCATTTTCTATCAGCATCTGGACAGAAACCGGAGGTACTAAATAAGATTCAGCTACCTGGTTTACAAGAGGTTCGATGACCACTGAAATATTGTTTCCAAATCTTTCTTTCAGAATGATAATATAGGTTTCCACCAGATACAGTTCTTCTGATAAGGCAATAAGTTCTTTTTGGCTGCTTTGTGACAGTCGTCTGAAAAACTGGGTAAGGTTTTCAGTGAATCGCACCCCTCTTTTGGGATCTTCTTCGATCAGCCCAATTAGGGTATTGAGCGTATTAAAAAGAAAATGAGGATCCAGCTGACTTTTCAAATTGATCAACTCAGCTTCCGTTTTAATTCTTGACAATTCCGATTTAAGTAACTCAACATTTTTGCGTCGTCTCTGAAAAGCCTGCAATGCCATAATAATCAGCAAAGCAGTGGCCATGTAAAACCACCAGGTGTTATAAAATGCTCTGTGAATTTCAAACTCATAGCTGGTAATTGGTTCATCAAAAAATGCCTGGTTTTCGGTTGCTTTTACTTTAAATACATATTTATTGGGTGATAAATGCGGATATGAAACTACCCTATCGCCGGTGTACCTCCAGTCTACGTCAAAACCTTCGAGTTTGTATGCATATTGCACAGCTCCCGGATTGCCCAACCATCCGGCAGTGAAACTAAACCTCAGGTTGTTTTCGTGCTGTCTGAATGAATGCTGGTGTGATAGTATGGTTTCCAGATTGACCTCTACTTTGTCTAATCTTGTAATAGGATGCTTTTTGGACAATGCGCCTCCCGGACTGAACCTCACTAATTCATTGGCAATTGCAAAATAACAATCTTTACCGCTGCTGATAAAATTGTTGAGATAAGAGATTCCCATCTCTCCTTGTTTGTTAAATGGAAAAGGCAGTAAATGAAAGGTGGAGAGCTCAAGGACTTCTATGGAATTATTTCTGATGACTAAGAGGTGGTTCTCATCGTATTTGGACAGACCCACAATTTGATTTTTCACAGAAAATGAATGGGGCACCAAATCCCAGAGTCCATCTTTATACCTCACCAAACCCAGGTTGGAGGATGCCAGATAAATTTCACCGGGTAAGCCCTCCATCAATGAAAAAACCGAGCCCAACTTGTAAGGCTTGTTGTCTTTTCGATTGATAATTTCTTTCCATTCTGTAGTTTTAACCGACCTCACAAGGGTAAGTCCATTCCTGTCCTTGCCATACCAAACACCACCATAAGCATCGGCATAAATGTCATACACATAAGCCTTGAGTACATGGTCATTCATTCTATGATCTTGGCTTAGTCCGCCCTTATTGTCAATATGCTGATGGATTACTCCTGCCAATGTTGATACTTCAACTGATGAGGCGCTAGTTTTTTCAATGTCCAGAATGGTATTGTCGTGAGTATCAAACAAGCGACCCACGTGGGAAAGTGTTTTATTTTCAAGATCATAAACATACAAGCCATTGGAAAATGTACCGATCCAAATTTTCCGATAGATTAATTTTATAACGGTGATATTCTCCTTTTTCAATATCCACTTCCCTTCTTTTCCTGTTGGATCGGGGCTTGCAAAAACACCAGTACTGGTGCCAAGGTAAAAATTGCTGCCATCAAAAGCGGAACACTGAATATCGCCTAATCCTGAAAGTGTATAATGAATAAAATGATTGCTGGTGTGAAGCAAGGATGCTTTGTTGTCAGAAATCCATATTTGATTTTCTTTGTCTACAAAAACATAAGATATATTTTCTCTGCTTTGGGGCAAATGCAAAGCCTGGAGGGTGCTGCCTCTCCATTCGTACAATTCATTTCCACTGTGAAATATCAAACTTTGATCAGCACAATATAAATTGTGATTTCGCAACCTTGCCGGGTTTTTAAAAAGGGTGTTAATCTTTTTATTACCCGTTATTTCTACAATCTCTTTATCATAAGTAGCTGCAATGATGGAACCATTTTTACTGAGGCAGAGACTTATTATAATATAGTCTGGCAGTCCTGCCACATCTTCTATGAAAAAAGATTTGCCTTTACCGGGTCTGACAACGGTTATACCTTGATCCGAAGCTACATACATCTTACCATTACCATCTGCCTGCAGGGCGTAAATGTCTTTTGATTTCAGCGAATTGCATTTTTGTACCAGGCTGTCGTTGTTAAAAATATAAACGCCGTCTCCATATGAAGAAGCCCACCAATGGTTGTTGTCTAAAAATTCTATGTCGCTGATTTTTGATCGGGTAAATGGGCTGACTTTTGAAATGAGTTGATGGTTGCTGACATCAATGACAAAAATAGAACCGGTAGCTGTACCCACATAAATTTTATTACCCATTGATTTAAGGGCAGTAATTTCCATGTTTTGAAGAGATGGAATGACTATTTCATCATAGCCATTGTAAATAAAAATTCCCTGGCTTGTGCCCAACCATAGAAAACCAAAGGCATCCTGCGCCATGGTATTTACTTTGTGTTCTGCAGAAAGCGGAATTTCTCTATAGGATGCTACCTGGGCTTGAAGATGTGCAAGAGATGCCCAAGCTATCAGCCAAATCGCCAAACCTCTTATAGTTCGAGACTTCCCTTGCATTTGACTTTTATTTCTTTGGCAATTTTTTGACTCACAATTCTAGGAACGTGAATATTGTAATCATCGAGCAGTACCGTAAATTCTGATGAAAAGGTAAGACCTGTTTTGCTGACATCCATAAAAACATCAATGAGCACTTCGTTGCTTACACCGTGAACCGTGAGCATGCCCTTGGCCCTTACTTTTTGTTTGCCCTGGCTGCTAATTGGTTCTATGATTTTACCGGAAAAAGCGGCTTCCGGAAAAACATCTGATTCCATGTAGTTCTCAAAAAAATGTTCCTTTTGAAGAGGGTTATTAAAGCCTTCAAAAAACTTCATATTGGCTTTAAAAGAAAATTGCTGGCTTTTCATGTCCAGCACTCCTAAAACATGGGCATTGCTGGCTCGGATGGTTTCAAGCGGGGCTTCGGAAATAAAGCTAATTTTTGCCTTTGTTGTTTTAAATACCTGTCCGTGAACCTCTGGTAACAGCAGGGTTAAAAACCAAAAACCAAAAAAAAATCTGCCAATCATGATTCAAAATTAAAGAATCCAGCATGAGGATGTAAAAACAAGACCTGAAACTGTAAAATTGTTCGGTGAATCAGCAAACAAAATTGATTAGTGAACCTTCACCTTGTCAAATACCGCAGGCACAATATGGTTTGAGAGGTAACATGGCTCGCTAAACAAAGCCACCACCCCCAGATGAAGGATGGGGTCAAATGCAATTTCTGCCCTATAATGACTTACCTGCCCCCCATGGAACAGGAGGGTTCTATTATTCATGGTTAGAATTCTCCAGCCAAGACCATATTTGGAATCGGTCACTCCGGGCCAAAAGTTAAAATATTTATCATCATAGACAGTTGAAACTCTTGGGGCAAATGCCAGCGCTAAGGCAGAGGCGGCAATTTGATCGGTTTTGAATCCCATCATGGTAGAGACCCAGGACTCCATATCGTTGAGGCTCGCATTGATTCCCCCGGCAGAGGGTGTGTTGTAATAGGTGGTATCAAGGTCTCTCAGGGCACCACCGGCATGTTGAGGCCACACAAAATGGTCATTGTGCTGTACGCCGGCAAAATTAGAACTGGCGTGGTGCATTTGAAGTCTTTTAAAAATAAAGGCGTCCAAAGCATCATTGTATGACAGCCCGGTGACAGAGGCAATTACATCTTCTATTAATGAAAAAGCTGCATTTTGATAGGCATAATCTTGACCTGTGATGTCTCTGGGCTTCAACTCATTTAGGGCCTTGATCAAAAGTTGCTTGGATTTTCCCATTTCAATCAGATTGCTAAAGGCATGTTCTGTAAGTCCTGTGGTGTGTGCCAATATGTGCCAAAGCCGGAGAGAATCGCCCGGCACTGAAGAATTTAAGGTAAGCTGTGGAATATATTTAGCTACCGGATCATTTAGATTGAGTAAGCCCTTGTCTGCCAACATAGCAACCAGAATACCTGAAAATCCCTTTGAAAGGCTGCCAATTCGAAAAATACTCTCACCATTGACCTTACCTCCACCTCTATTTCCATGGAGCTGCCCGTTAAACCTTCGGTAAATGGTTTTGTCTTTATAAACCACCGCGATAGCATAAGCTGGTTGATTAGCCAGCCGATGTTGGTCAATTAAAAAAGAATCGAACTGACCCACAGATATTTTGGGTAAAAAGACTGGATTTTGGATTTTGACGCCTTGTACAGCCTCTCCTTTTTTGCAAGCCCAACTGGCTAACAAAACCAGAATGACCATAAAAAAAAGGACTTTATTTAGCTTGTTTGGCATCGTTGATTTGGCTGGCGAAAAATAAGAAATAGGTGTATTTTAAAAGAAGAAAGAACCAAAAACTGAGGTAGAAAATTATGTGCACCCCAATTTTATTTTGTCGATGGGAGAAAGTTTTTTGTCTAAAAACCAAATTAATTAGACCAAATACGCCAACCTTCCATCATTTTTATCGTTTCTCTACTTACACAGTGCTTCAATCAAAATTTTATTTTTCCGAACTAAAAATCAAGGAATAACATTTATGAAATCCACACTCTTACTTTTTTTTACGCTTGCCTTGTTTTCAGTGACAGCCCAAACCCAATTTACCCTTAGCGGATATGTAAAAGATGGGGGTACAGGAGAAACCCTGATTGGAGCCAATGTTTTTAATTTGGCCAATGCTGAACAAGGAACCGCCAGCAATGCGTATGGCTTTTACTCCCTGACACTCCCCAAAGGCAGTTATAAGATAGTTTTTAGTTACCTGGGTTTCCAGGAACAGGCTTTTGAGGTGGTGATGGATAAAGATCTGAAGCTGAATGTAGACTTGACCGAAGGCATCACGATCGAAGAAATTGTTGTGTCGGCCGAAAAAGAAGAAAGGGCTAAAAACGTAGAGGGTACCCAGATGGGTACGGTGAGCTTACCGGTAGAAAACATTAAAAAACTACCTGCCATTTTTGGTGAGGTTGACTTATTAAAATCCATCCAGCTCTTACCTGGGGTATTGTCTTCAGGTGAAGGCAATGCAGGGTTTTATGTAAGGGGTGGAGGCCCGGACCAAAACCTTGTTTTGCTGGATGAGGCCGTGGTTTATAATTCAGGCCATATGTTGGGTTTCTTTTCTGTATTTAATGCCGATGCCATTAAAAATACAACTCTGATTAAAGGAGGAATGCCTGCTAACTATGGTGGCAGGCTTTCAAGTGTATTGGACATTCAAATGAAGGAAGGCAATCAGAAAGAATACAGTGCAGAAGGAGGCGTAGGATTGATTTCTTCGAGGCTTACGGTGCAAGGGCCTATCGTCAAAGACAGAACTTCATTTATCGTATCTGGACGAAGAACTTACATTGGTGACCTGGCACAGGCCGCTTTAAAAGGGGGTACTTTTGCGGGAACCAATTATTATTTTTACGACCTCAATGCCAAAATCAACCACAAATTTTCTGATTCCGACAGACTCTTTTTTAGTGCCTATTTTGGAAGAGATGTGTTAAAGTTCAGGCAACCCAAAAGAGATTTCAGGTTTGATCTGCCTTATGGAAATTCCACAGCCACCTTGCGATGGAATCATTTATTTTCCAATAAGTTGTTTTTTAATCTCTCTGCCGTTTACAACGATTATAAATTTGAGTTTGGAGGTGGCCAGGATGAATTTGAGTTTAAACTTTTTTCCGGGGTTAAAGATTGGAATCTCAAACTTGACTTTGATTACTTTGCCGGCACCAAGCACAATATCAAGTATGGTTTAAATTATACCTATCACACCCTGACGCCCAACACAGCTTCCGCTTCTACGGGTGAGGTAGAATTTAACACGGGATTTTTACCCAAATATGCCAATGAATATGCTCTGTACTTCATGGACGATATCAAAGTAAACAACGATTTTGCCATAAATGCCGGCATCCGGTATTCTATTTTTTCACAGCTTGGTCCTTATACTTCTAAATTGGATAGCACACAGTACGGTACTTTTCAACCTGCCATAACTTATAGCGGCTTTGAACCAAGGGTCAACTTCAAATACAAGACCAGCGATGAATCGAGTATCAAAGGGGGCATTACATTTACAAACCAATACCTTCACCTTGTAAGTAATTCAAGTAGTACACTGCCAACCGACATTTGGGTGCCATCTACTGAATTGGTAAAACCTCAGAGAGGAATTCAATATGCACTCGGCTTTTTCAAAAATTTTGATAACGACACGTATGAAACCTCGGTGGAAGTGTATTATCGCGACTTAAAAAATCAAATCGATTATGCAGATGATTATGTAAACGATATTACTCAGGAAGTTGAAGATGGCTTTGTTTATGGAAAAGGTCGTGCTTATGGAGCTGAATTTTTTCTCAAAAAATCGGTCGGAAAACTGAATGGTTGGATTGGTTATACCTTAAGCAGAACCGAACGATCATTTGAAAGAATAGAAAACGGCAGGTGGTATCCGGCAGTTTATGACAGAACCCACGATCTGTCTGTGGTTGTCAATTATCAGTTGTCAAAAAAATGGGAGTTTGGCGGCATCTTTATTTATGGTACCGGAAAATTATTCACTCCAATCAACGGTTTTTTCTTTACCGAACAAAACCTCAATCTTTTTTATGGCCCCAGAAACAGCCAGCGATTGGATGATTACCACCGAATGGATATTTCCTTTACTTATACCCCAAATCCTGATTCCAAGAAAAAATGGAGGGGGTCCTGGAATTTCTCCGTCTACAATCTTTACAATAGAAAAAATCCATTTTTTATCAACTACGACATCAACACCGACTTTGAGAAAGGAACCACTTCTATAGACGGGACCAAGATTACCATCTTCCCTTTTATTCCTTCTATTACTTATAACTTTAAATTCAATTGAAGCCATGAAATTACATTCTTATCTATTTAGTATCCTGGTTTCAGGAATGTTGTTGACTTCATGTGAAGAGCCATACACACCTCCAACCACCGATGCAGACCAGCAATTTGTGATTGAAGGTTATGTAGAAGAAGGAGAGGGCAGCCTGCCCACCTATGTCATGGTTACCCGCAGCATTCCCTACATCACCACCATTGGTCCTGACCAACTGGCCAACATCTTTGTCAAAGACGCCAAGGTAACGGTTTATGATGGTGAAAAGACGGTAGCATTGACACAACTCTGTCTGGGAGACCTTCCAGAAGAGCTGAGAGAACAGGCCGCGGCAATTTTGGGTATCAATGCCGATAGCACTTCACTCAACATTTGTTTGTATGTAGATCTATTACAACAGATCAATAAAAAACAAGGAGGTAAGTATGATCTTACGGTGGATATAGATGGTTATGTAATGACATCTACCACCACCATTCCAAGCTTTGTGCCTCTTTTTGATGCCCATTTTGAAGAACCGCCTGGAGAGCCTTCAGATACACTGGCTGCTCTATGGTTTAAAATCAAAGATCCTGTTGGACCCAATTACTACCGTTACTTTACCACCGACGATGAAGGAGATCAGCTGATTGCTCCCTTCCAATCGACCACAGATGATGCTTTTTTTGATGGCAAAGAATTTGACTTCCCGTTGAACCAAGCCGAAAGAAGAGGAGGAGGTGGAGACGACAATAATAACTTTGATGACTTTGGCCTTTTCACAAGAGGAGATAGTCTAACAGTTAAGTGGATGTGCCTGGACAAGGTACATTTTGACTTCTGGAAAACGAGAGACTTTGCTGCCAATAGCGGAGGTCCATTCTCGAGCTATACACGGATCAAAACCAATATTAATGGGGGTCTGGGTATCTGGGGTGGGTACTCTGTACAAAACTATCGACTGTATTGTCCGCCCAAATAAAAAACTCCTATCTACAAAAAAAGGCTCTGCGGTTGCAGAGCCTTTTTTTTATCTGACAATGATTAATTTCTGCCGTTTCACTTGTTGATTGGCTTTTACTTCCAGGTAATATATACCCGAGAGAAAATGATTGATATCCAGGTAATATGCGTGCTTATTAAGAATTTCTGTTGTAAACACCTGCCTGCCCACAGCATTAAACAGTTTGACGGAGCTTAAAGCGATGCTACCCAGCTGCCTGATCCATACACCGCTGGATGCAGGATTGGGAACGATTTCAAGTTGGTCAAAAACATCCGGCTGGGAAGTAGAGGAGATGACAAAACAATCAGAAGTATCTGTACAGATACCATCCGAAATGATAACAGCGTAACTACCGGGTTCCAAAGCAGAAATTGTCTGACCAACTGCACCGTCAATGTTTTCCCCGGATCCACAATCTATCCATTGGTAATTGGCATCGCTTGTGGTTGCTTTTAAGAAATCTTCATCACGAACAATGGCAGCCTCCAGATTGGAAACAATCAATTGGAGTCTAATGGTACTGTCACAACCTGCACTGTTTTGAAAAACCTGAACGTAATTGCCGGACTTGTTGTATTCTACGCCATTGAGGATAAAGGTTCCACACGATTCTGCAGCCAGAGTGGTCTCAGAACCTTTATTGATAATCAACTGGATGGTTAGCAGGCTGTCGCAACCAGCAGCCGAGGTAAGTTGCTGGGTATAAACGCCGGTAGCAAAGTAAACCGAGTCATTCAGCACAAAGGCATTGCAGGCAGTGGCAAATATGGTATCATAAACGGCTTCCAGGATAGTGAGATTGATGATCACTACACTATCACATCCAGTAGAAGATATCAGGTTGTGGGTATATCTGCCTGATTCTGTATAGGTATTGGAAAGATACTCATAAGGACCACATGAATTCACATTAAATACATTTAGTGTATTCTGGCCATTAAGAATGGTAAGTTCCAAAGTAATGGTGCTGTCACAACCAACGCTATTGAATAATAGCTGGGTATAAGTACCAGAAGCCGTGTAATCCTGTCCGTTGTAAGTAAAAGACTCACAAACAGAAACACTTATGGTGGTATCTGTGCTGTGTAAAACTTCAATATTGTAGTGCAAAATACTATCGCAACCCAAAACGGATTGTAAGGTTTGAGTATAAGTACCACTTTCAAAATACGATATGCTGTCAATTACAAAGGAGTCGCAAAACACTCCATATATAGTATCTTCGTAAATTGGATAAACTACCAGCGCTAGGGTTAGTGTACTGTCGCAGCCCGCAGCATTGGTAAGTTTTTGGGTGTAAGTGCCAGAAGTGGTATACATTTCTCCATTTAGAAAATAACTTCCGCATATGGTATCCTCCAATAACTCAGTTGTATTGAATCCCGGATTAATAACCACATTTACTGTTAATGTGCTATCACAGCCATGGGTGGTCAGCAAAAATTGAGTAAAAGAACCTGATGTGAAATAAGGAACATTATTAACCACAACCATTTCGCAGGCAGATACATTTATGGTATCTCTATCGCTTTTGTAAATGGTAAGGTTTAACACTACGGTAGAATCACACCCAAACTGATTGATTAGATCGGCCTGATAGGTGCCGGATTGGAGGTAATATTGTCCGTTGAACAAATACAATTCACAGGCAGAATCTGTTATTTCATAATAGGAATTGGAACCTTCTTTGATGGTCAGCTCGAGGGTAACGATACTATCGCAACCAACAGCATTGGTCAGAACCTGGGTATAGGTGCCAGAAACAAAGTATTCAATTCCATTTAAAATATAACTTTGGCAAACCTCAGCAGTAATGGTGGCTGAACTTGGTTGGGCTATTTCTACTTCTATGGTCAGTATGCTGTCGCACCCAAAACTATTGGTAAGGAGTTGTTCGTAGCTACCTGATTGAAAATAAACCAAACTATTGACAACTACACTGTCACACCCTTTGATATGAAGGGTGTCAAAGGTAGGCGTACCCGGAATGATGGTTAAATCCAGCACAATGATGCTGTCACAGCCTGTGGATGTTACCAGGGTGTCGGCATAAATTCCAGACTCCGTGTACAAATTACCCTGCCAACTGTATTCAACGCACGTACTTATTGCCAGGTTGGAGGTGATGGAATTATTGAGGGTCAGGTTGAGCACGATGGTACTATCACAACCAAAGGCGTTGACCAGGTCAAAGACATAGGTGCCTGAATTTTCGAGTACCTCTGAAAGATAGGTAAAACTATCGCATGCTGTAATGTTCAACTGTGTTGTATCTTTTTGGTACACTGTCAACTGGATCAATATGGAGCTATCACAAGCCTCCGGATTTTGTGATGGAAGTGTTTGAAAAAAATAACCGCTTTCATAGTAGGTAACACCATTTAATGAGAAGCTGTCACAAGCAGTTGATTGAACCGATGATGAAGTTACTGCCAGATTACACGCAGCTTGAACACTGGCCAGGTCTTCACAATCTCCACTGTTTCTAAAGATCACCGCGGGTTGGCAATTGGCCAGGTAAGCGCAAATATTTTCGATATTGCAGACAGACAAATTTCGGTTAAGAAAAATTTCCAGCATATCTACCTGCTTCATATCCACGCTGTCGAGACCTACAAGGCTAATCAGGTTGTTGTTGCCGCTTATTGAAATATTTCCACCAATCTCTTTAATATTTTCGAGGCCAGCTATGTCTTGCAAAGCAGGATTAAAAAATACATTCAAATTTTCTTTGATAGAGGTCAATGCATCAAAACCATCCAGATAAACCAGGCTGTTGTTTCCATAAATTGATAAGTATCCACCAATAGATGAAAGCTCTCCCATGGCATAAAGGTCTGAAAGCAATGGATTATTACCAATATCGAGGAAGCCTGCAATGGTGTTGAGAGAATCTAAGCCATCTAGCGAAAAAAGTTCGTTGTTATTGCTGATCATCATGCCACTGCCAACATATCTTATGGGTCCGATGCCTGAAAAATTGAGCAATTGATTATTGTTGGCTACCTGGAAATTACCTCTTATTGTGTCAAGTTTGGCAAAACCACTAATGGCCTCCAATCTACCATTCTGAGAAATGATCATGTCTTGACCCAGAATGGCAACTTTGCTAAATGCATTGATTACTACGATGGAATCGTTTTTTGCCAACCTAAAAGTGCCGTCAAGGATGTCGAGGTTGTTAAAGGAACCTACATCTCTCAACCGGGGATTAGAGGCAATATTGATATCTCCGCCTACAAAGTTGAGGTCTTCGAAGCCCAGCAAGGTAACCAGTTTTGTGTTGTTTTCTACCACCAACGAACCCGTAACGATTAAGAGCCCTGAAAGTGCATTGAGGTTACTGAGGCTGCTGTTTTTGGAAAGCGCAAAATCACCACCTATAACGGCGAGGTCATTCAAGCCGCTCAACTGGGTGAGGTTTCCGGTAGAAATGGTCAGATTACCTTCGATGGTCTCAACCCCGGCAAAGCCATCGAGGTTCGTGATGTCATCACCCGTTATTAGAACATCACCCAAAATAGTGATACATCCCGGATATTTGATAGGAAATGAATCGATTTGCTCCTGGAGAGAAAAAACGGCTCCGTCATTCAAACAACTTTGTGCCTGCATATTGAATGCTAAGGCTAAAAACAACAGTGTAATTATTTTTTTCACTTAACCACATTTTAAAATAAAAGAATCGGTTTGATAAAACGTATGGTTTAATTAACGGATTGGGGCAAAAAAAACCTCTTTTGTACCCAATAAAAAATACCAAACATAGCCCCCGTGTAAAGCAGATCTCCAGCCAATGAAGCTGGATAAAAAGGCAAGGCACTTGTATAACAGGCTATCATACCTGCAAGGTCTTTGGTGTAAAAAAGTCCTGTTGTCCAATATCCAAAATTAGAAACAATGAAAAAGATTAATGATGAGCCCAGTGCTGCTGACCCCAACCTAAAAGCAGATGCATTTCTCATCAACATGTTCCGGCCAACAAGAGTGGTTAATGCATAGGCAAGGCACTGCCAAAATATATTGTAATCAAACCAAGTAAAGTCAGGAAACATACCGGCATACAAGGTGTTGTTAAGAATTACACCGCTGATCCAGGCCGCAACACATGGCCATAAGACAGCTGCAAAACGATTGTGAATCATAGCTCCGCTAAAAAGTGCAATGGCACCAAAAGGGGCAAAATTGTAAGGATGTGGTATCAGTCGACTGATTACAGCCAACACTATGATACCGAATATGGTTATTTTACTATTTATGTTAAATGAGTTCATTTGAGAAAAAGATTAATTAAAATTTAAATGTGGTTCCAATCATGTAGATTTTGTAATCGTATTTCAGATTGGACTCAAAAAAGTTTGATAAATTATATTGGGCAAATACATCAAAGCCTCCAATGCCAATGCCGCCTCTTACCCCATACATCCATTTATTGATGCCGTAAGCTCCATTACGATTTTCTGAAATTTCTTCATCTCCTACCTTTAAAGAGAGTTTTTGTTGGGCTCCAACATTGTAACCGGCATATCCGCCCAGATGGATGTGCAACGACTTAGAAAACTTAATTTCAAATGAGATGGGCAGAGTAAAATAGTGTACAATCAATTTTGGATCTTCGGCCGCATTACCCACTTCTACAAATGAAGGGGTGGCTGAATCACCAGACAACCTGAGGTCATTGGCAAAACGAAATCTGTTTCTCAGATAAGTGAGGCCCGCATGAAGCCGGATCTTTCTGGAAAGAGGGATTTGTTTGATCAAGCCAAAATTCCAAAACCACGAGCTACCGGAATTTACAATTGGTTCACTGGCCACTGTAGACAGTTGCATGAAAAAATTATTGATACCGGTTTCGATGATAAATTTAGACTTCATCTTTTTAAAAGGATTGTATTTGTCGATGAAGGGATTACCTGAGCCATTGTTTTCGGGCTGATCATAAACATCAGGAAACTCCTCACTGGTGGTCTCCTGATATTCTGGAAATTCCTGCTCCACGGGAGTTGTATCCGCAGCCAATTCTTCCATATCTACCGATTCTTCCACAACTTCTTCTGCCATTGGTTCAACCGGAATAGCTTCGATATAGGTAATGAGTTTATTGATTGTCCTATCTAAGGAATCCAATAAGGTATTGACATAAGCCGAATCGGCATAGTTTCTTGTGTACGACAAATTGGCTCTTGCCTCCTGGAGATAATACAACTGGGTAGATATTTTTTCCTGTTGTTCCTGACTTACTGCTGAAGTTAAGTAAAAACCGGTCAGCATCAAACAAATTAAATTACGCATGCATTCATTATTTATTACAAAAATAGTAAAATAGGGCCTATGCTTTTCAATTGCGGATAAATATTTGCCCCGGGGCAATGGATGCCAGGTATTTTTCTGATTTCTGGCTTTCCAGATTTATGGAAAAAACGGTTCCCTGACTGGCATAATCTTTAGGATCTGAGTAATACAAAATATTATTTGGTACATCCAGGGCGAGACCATAAATAGAGCTTGTTTCGGCCGGTAAGGCGAGTGTAATCAAAGCGTGTTCTCCAAAACGATATTGATAAATATCAGAAAAACTGTTAAAAAAAAAGGATTGGCTAGTAGGGTTGAAACACAAATTGCCACTGCCCTGGGGAACGGAAATCAGTTTAATAGCACTGCCATCGGGAGCAAGTACATACAAACCACCTGGAATGCTGATGTTGTTAAGCCAGTCAAAATATCCTTCACACAATACAATTGTTCTGCCCAGATTGTCGACTGCAAAGGAATTGGGACCTTTGTCGACAGTGGTCAATTTTTTAAGGGTGCCTGTTGGCAGATCGTATCTTGCAACCAGAGAGTCAACCCCAAAACCATTAGAAAGGCTAACCCAAATTTCAGATCCATTTACCAGCATCTTTTCGGGAGCTCCATTAACTTCGATGGTTCGTTCGATTTCCAGAGCCTCATTGATCACATACAATTTTCCTTTTTCTGCGCCGGCTCCCCAGGATGAGGCGACCACTTTGTTGCCCCAGGCTGCAAAATAACGGGTAAATCCAAGTTGATTAAAAGTTTTAACTTTTTTAAAAGTTTTGTCTACCACTTCAATAGAGGCAGCATTGTTGACAGCTATAAAAT
>JAGNSQ010000144.1 GCA_017987975.1 Saprospiraceae bacterium | reverse complement strand
CATTGGCGATCATGTACCAGCGGGTAGCATCGGCGCCATGGGTGCGGATGGTGTCAAACGGATCGACTACGTTGCCGAGGCGTTTCGACATTTTCACTCCGTTTTTATCGAGCACGAGGCCGTTGGAGACCACGTTTTTGTAGGCTACGCTATCAAACACCATGGTAGCGATGGCGTGGAGGGTATAAAACCAACCTCTCGTCTGGTCCACCCCTTCTGCGATGAAGTCGGCCGGGAAAGAAAGGCCACTGTCGATCTTGTCTTTGGCTTCAAAAGGATAGTGCCACTGGGCGTAAGGCATGGAGCCGGAATCAAACCATACGTCGATGAGGTCGAGTTCTCTTTTCATCGGCTCACCTTTTGAGGAAACCAAAACCACATCGTCGATATAGGGACGGTGTAGGTCTTTGGGCACCTGCTGGTTGAGGCCGAGTGCGGCATTGGCCCTGGCTACCTCACTTTCGAGTGCGGCTACGCTGTCGATGCAGATTTCTTCGGTGGCCTCTGCATTGCGCCAGATGGGCAGGGGTATGCCCCAGTAACGGGAACGCGAAAGGTTCCAGTCCTGGAGGTTTTCGAGCCACTTGCCAAAACGACCTTCGCCGGTGGAAGCGGGTTTCCAGTTGATGGAACCGTTGAGCTCGGCCATGCGCTCTTTGGCGGCGCTGGCGCGGATGAACCAGGAATCCATGGGGTAATACAGTACGGGCTTATCGGTACGCCAGCAGTGTGGGTAGTTGTGCACGTATTTTTCCACTTTAAAGGCCCTGTTTTCTTCTTTCAGGCGGATAGCAATCTCTACGTCCACTGAGCGTTCCGGTGCGTCTGACGCGTTGTAATACTCGTTTTTGACGTATTTGCCTGCCAGATCACCCATTTCCGGGCGAAAACGACCCTGGAGGTCAACAAGGGGCACCGGATTGCCTTTTTCGTCTAAGACTAGCATCGGCGGCACCTCGGGTTTTGCTTCTTTGGCTACCCGGGCATCATCGGCACCAAAGGTAGGGGCGGTGTGGACCACACCGGTACCGTCTTCGGTAGTGACAAAGCTGCCCTCTATTACACGGAAGGCGTTTTCCGGGTTTTGGTACGGCAGGGTATAGGGCAGCAGCTGCTCGTAACGGATGCCCGTTAGGTCTTTGCCCTTGCAGGTGGTAACCACAAAATAAGGGATGGTTTTATCCCCGCTTTGGTACGCGCTTAAGCCTGCTTCTTCGGCAACAGCGGTGTATTTATTGCCAAATTGTTTTTCAACCAGGGCAGAAGCCAGCACGATGGTGATGGGTGCAAAGGTGTATTGGTTGTAGGTCTTGATGATCGAGTAATCAATATTGGGTCCTACTGTCAGCGCGGTGTTGGAGGGCAGGGTCCACGGTGTGGTGGTCCAGGCCAGGATGAAGAGTTCGCCGAGTCCTTTGAGGGAGTCGGGCAGGGAGTCTTCGATGGTTTTAAATTGGGCTACGATGGTTGTATCGGTCACATCGCGGTAGCAGCCCGGCTGGTTGAGCTCGTGGGAGCTGAGGCCTGTACCGGCTGCTGGTGAATAGGGCTGGATGGTATATCCTTTGTACAGCAGTTTTTTGTTGTACAACTGGCTGAGCAGCCACCATACCGACTCGATATAGTCGTTTTCAAAGGTGATGTAGGGGTGGTTGAGGTCGACCCAGTAGCCCATTTTGCGGGTGATGTCGTCCCACAAGTCTTTGTAGCGCATCACGGTTTCGCGGCACTTGGCATTGTATTCGTCGACTGTGATTTTGGTGCCGATGTCTTCTTTGGTAATGCCCAGTTCTTTTTCAACGCTGAGTTCGATGGGCAGACCGTGGGTGTCCCAGCCTCCTTTGCGTTCTACGCGTTTGCCCTTCATGGTTTGGTAGCGACAAAAGAGGTCTTTTACCGTCCGCGACATGACGTGGTGGATGCCGGGCATGCCATTGGCAGAGGGGGGACCCTCGTAAAAAACAAAGGTTTTATCTTCCGGGCGGGAAGAGATTGATTTTTCGAAAATTTGGTTATCTGTCCAAAAGGCCAAAATTTCATTGTCTATGTCGGGTAAATTTAGGCCTTTGAACTCACGATATTTTGTCATTTCTAAAAAAGCTTTATTTTTATATGGATTGGCAAAGATAAGGTATTTTCGCCTAATAATCGCAATGAGAGCGGCCTGGCAGCAGGTCGGCCTACTGTTGTCGTTAATCAATCATCACTCAACTAAAAGAAAAAAATATGCTACGAAAAATGGTATTTCTGATCCCGGCCATGCTGTTGGGTTTTATGACCACGGCACAATACGATTATACCCAATTCAGGTATGCGGATGTAGATGTGAGGGGGTTGAATATTAATCCGAATGTAGATGTGGGGAAAAAGAATAGGTTTACTTCTTTAGAAACCATCGGTAGTATATGGGGATTGTTTTCCGATGGTGCAGCCAATTACTTTCATTTTGTCAATCTCCCGGATAAGCAGGCGAGGACAGATTTTTCCAACTATCTTGTTTTCAACACCTTCACAGATGAGGACTCGATACAGTACAATGATTTTTCTTTGAATTCAAGGTATTCGACAACAAAGACAAAATTTAAAGGAGATCAACGCTTTCACGAAACTGTAATCAATATTGCAGCTTACGGATCCAGGCAAACTGAATATGACAGATTAAACCCGGATGATAAAATTGAGGATTGGTATGTGAACCCTCAGGTCGTTTTTGAGTATAACGTTGGCAAGGGCAGGATAGAACCCATCGGCCCGGTTTTTTTAGCCCGGTTTATTGTGGAAGACCTCAAAAAAGAAGCAAGACCGAAGGAAGGATCGACACTGGAAGATCAGTTTATGATGGGCATATCCAAAGAATGGAGTCAGGAAGAGTTGTTTGAGTTAGGCAAGTTGATTGCCACACAGCAAAACAGACGGGTTTTTGATTTGAGGGTTCGGATCAAAGACCAGATCCGGAAGGTGGTTGAACACATTGCAGCAAAAAAACAACTGGATGCTTTGGATGTGTATGGTGTTGTTGCCGACAACTGGCAGTTTGCTTATCAGTTTGACCGTAGTTCCGGTAGCCGGGCCTATTGGGGATTGGCTCCAAAAGCAAGTATGACAGTATTCAACAATAACCCCAATTATATAACATCACTGTCTGTGCACAGGGGCTGGAGAAAGGAGGTGCCTGTATCTTATAAACGGCAGAAAAGTATTGAGGCGAGAATCGGGGCAGGGGTCAACCACTACATCAACAACAATTTCAATTATAATCACTTTTACTTTTATACTCGTTTTCAATATGATGTGGGATATTTTCCCTCATCGAGAACTTACGCCGGCCTTGCATTTTCATTGGATGGAGAAGCAAGGTATCGCGAAGAAACAGAAGTGCTCGGTTATAATATTAGTCCAGCCATAAGATATAACGCATCCTATTTTATTAGTTACAATACCCGGCTGAACTTAGAAGGCAGGATTTCAAAGAGGTATTTCAAAACCGATGACTTTGTTTACGAGGATGGAAACTTGTTGATTTCTGCCGGCCTCATCCATAATTTTTACTAATCGGGAATACTACTTACGGTTTTTCCAGCTCCATCGTCATTCGTTTGATGCGGTCTTCGAGTCGCTCTGAGGTGAGTTTTTCGCGGAGTCGGTCCACCAATAGTGGAAAGGAAAAGGGGCTGGGTCTTTCGAGGATTTTGATGACCATGGTTTGGGATACAATTCTTTCCAGGGCCCTTCTCATGCGGGCTTCTTCGAGCTGGAAGGTGCGCACTTCTTCGTAGGTCTGGAGGTAGAGCAGGTTGTCGGACTCGTACTCGTGAAACACATTAAACAGCAGCTGAGCCGATGATTGCAGGTGTCTTTCTCTTTTTTGTTTACCGGGGAAGCCCTGGAAGATAAGTCCGGATATCATCGCAATGTCGCGAAATTTTCTCCTTGCCATTTCCACAGCATTGATGCTGGCCTGGATATCGTCCATCAGGTTTTTGGTTTGAAACAGGTCGATAGTCACCAGTTTTTCAACATCAATCTTCCTATCGCTTAGCAACTCAAAGCCGTAGTCGTTCATGGCAAGGGAAAAGGTGATGGGCTTGTGACGCGAAAGCCTTTTTGCAATCAGGGCCGCCAGACCTTCGTGCACATTTCTGCCTTCGAAGGGATAAAACATAAGGTGGTAGCCTTCATCGGACTGGAAGTATTCCACCAGAAATTCATCCAGGTTGGGCACCATCGACCTTTCCTGCTGGGTTTCGAGCAGGGGGATCAAGGCTTGCAGCTCTACCTCATCTACCCGTCCTTCCAGGTATTGGTTCATTTTTTTTCTCAACACTTCCGACATCTGAGAGCTCAGAGGCAGCCTGCCACCCATGTAAGAAGGGATGCGGGCATTGAGTTTTTTGGTGTCTTTTACCTGGGCCGTCATATCCTTGACCCGGACCAATTCGAGAGGTCGACCGGCAAACCAAAAGGCATCGCCGGGTTCGAGCTGGGAGATAAAATATTCTTCGATGGAACCTAGCCTTTTACCGCGGGTGTAAGCCACGTTGAGCATGGCGTCGCTTACAATGGTACCGATGCTGAGTCTGTGTCTTTGGGCAATGTGTTTATCGGTTACTTTATACACTCCGTCTTCGATAACCATTTTTTGGTATTCGTCATAAGCCGCCAACGACTTGCCACCATATTGCAGGAAATTGAGCACCTGGTACCAATCTTCTTCATTGATGTCTCTGAAACAGAAGGTAGATTTTATTTCATCAAAGACCTGTTCCGGCCGAAACCCTTCTGCTACGGCCAGGGTCATGAGGTACTGGATCAGCACATCAAAAGAGCGGATGTATGGAATGCGCTCTTCGAGCTCCTGATTTTCGATGGAGGTGCGGAGAGCGGCTGATTCGATGAGTTCGAGTGAATGGGTGGGCACAAAGTAGATGTGGCTATCTGCACCGGGTTGGTGGCCACTTCGGCCGGCTCGTTGGATAAAGCGCGCCACACCTTTGGGACTGCCAATTTGTACGATGGCCTCCACGGGCCTGAAGTCTACACCGAGGTCGAGGCTCGATGTGCAGACCACTGCTTTGAGCCTACCATCGTACAAGGCGTCTTCTACCCACTCCCTGAGGTCTTTGCTGATGGAGCCATGGTGCATGGCAATCTGGCCGGCCAGTTCCATATCTGCTTCGAGGAGCTGCTGGTACCAGATCTCACATTGGGCCCGCGTATTGGTAAAAATAAGGGTTGATTTGTATTGGTGAATGATGGGCAAGACCTGGTGTAGCATGCGGATGCCCAGGTGGCCAGCCCACGGATATTTTTCAACCGAAAAGGGAATGACTGAAGTGACTTCGATCTTTTTTTGAATGTCGGCTTTGATACAAATAGCTTCACTGCTCTTTGAACCATGTAAGACATCGATGGCTTCTTCCATATTGCCAATGGTGGCGGAAATACCCCAGACGCGAAGGGCAGGAAAGAGAAATTTAAAACGTGCCAATAACAATTCTGTTTGGACGCCTCTTTTGCTGCCAACCAGCTCGTGCCACTCATCAACCACCACCGCTTTGAGTCCTTTAAAAAAGGTTTGATTATCCTTGGTTGCCAGCATCACATGGATGCTTTCAGGGGTAGTGATGAGGATTTGAGGAGGGTGACTCCATTGTTTTTTGCGTTGGGTGGTGGTGGTATCACCAGACCGTATTTCTACCCGCCAATCGAGGCCCAGGGCGGCGATGGCTCTTTCCGAAGAAAGGCAGATTTCTTTGGCCAGGGCCCGGATAGGGGTAATCCAAATGAGCTGCAGGCCTTTGTTTTCCTTTTTTTGCAGGGCTTCCAGCAAGACCGGAATGATCAATGAATAGGTTTTACCGCTGCCGGTGGGTGCGTTGACCAGGCCGGATTTGCCGGAGAGGTAGGCCTCCCAGGTCTGTTGCTGGAAATCAAATATCGTCCACCCGTTGGCATCAAACCATTGAGTTGCAGGGGATATGTCGATGGATGGATTCAGTTGGTATATAGCTTGGTCACAATACGATGCCAAATTGGTTTTTTTGGTTTATTTTTGGGCCAAACCAAAGGCAAAGTTAATGCGGCTAAAATACAACTCCCCGGTCATACTTAGTTATGCGCTGATCTGCACGTTCGTGTTTTTTTTAGATCGATTTACCGGTAAGTCGCTCATGCCCTTGTTTACCTTGTACAACCAGACCAATTTTTTAAACCCCGTAGCCTTGTTTCGGCTGGTGAGCCATATAGCAGGCCACGTAACCCTTGATCACCTGCTGGGCAATATGACCTTTGTTTTGTTGTTGGGGCCCATTGTTGAAGAGAAATATGGATCTGGAAAAACATTGTCGATGCTAATAATTACGGCTTTGGTGACCGGATTGCTCAACATCTTATTTTTACCAACAGGATTGATAGGGGCCAGTGGTGTAGTATTTATGCTCATTGTTTTGGTATCTTTTACCAATGTAGAAGATGGTCAGATTCCCCTTACTTTTATCCTGATTGCCCTGCTTTTTGTAGGAAAGGAAATGCTAAATGGCATCTGGGATGACGGTGTATCTCAATTTGCCCATGTCATGGGTGGTGTTTGTGGAGGAGTGTTTGGATTTACCTCCAGGAGATAGTACCTTATTTTAAAATCATGGCCTGGTGGGGGATGTCATCTTCGAGATAGACCTCACCAACAGCAACAAAGCCAAGGGCCTCGTAAAAGGGCAGGGCGTAACATTGGGCAGATATTTTCACATCAGCAGCAGGATACAATTGGCGGATAAGTTGAATGGCAAATTCCATCAGTTTTTTTCCTTCACCACTCCCCCTAACCGACATTGACGTAATTACGCGGCCGATGGAGCTGTAGCCAGGATACGCCAGGTCTGGTGGCAGGAGACGACAATAGGAAACCAGCTTGTGGGTGTCATCTAAGCCTAAAACATGGATGGAAGCAGCATCTTTTCCATCGAGGTCCTGGTAAGGGCAATTTTGTTCAACGATAAAGACCTCATTTCTCAGTGCCAGGATGGCATAGAGCTCTTCCACCAAAAGTGAAGAAAAGGGCTGAAAAATATAGCTAACCGGCATCAATGACTTTTGTTCAGGT
This sequence comes from Saprospiraceae bacterium, assembly GCA_017987975.1. Classification (GTDB taxonomy): domain Bacteria; phylum Bacteroidota; class Bacteroidia; order Chitinophagales; family Saprospiraceae; genus JADKBO01. The sequence goes on along the minus strand of JAGNSQ010000144.1, from coordinate 301 downwards.
TTCTGGAGGGCTCCAGATTTTGCTGAAAGGCAGAAAAAATACCAATTCGTTCTTTTCTGGATAGCATCATATCTTTAAGGGCCACACATTGAAGGTCACCAGAATAAAACACGTGGTCAAAAGGTACCCGCAGAGAGGCAGGGATGACATCTTTTCTTGAGTTGCGCAGGTGGGTAGCCTCTCTGAACCGACTGATTTCATCCGACCAATAGACCATGTTGAATTCGCCCAGAACGATGGTTTTATGCGGATGATTTACAACAAAATGGCTGATGTTTTTCATTTGATTTCGCGCCAGGGT
>JAGNSQ010000143.1 GCA_017987975.1 Saprospiraceae bacterium | reverse complement strand
GAGGAAAACATCTGAACTCGCATACCAGATGCTCAATGCCTCATGATCCAGGTTGCCTAAAAAAATGGCATTCGGCATCTGCTGTTGCAGTTCTTCTCTGGCTACTCCATCACCTGCTACCACAAAGGTATAAGGGCTGCCCTGTGCTTCATTTTTTTCATAGATGGATACTAAGGTTGTCAGATTTTTTTCCCATACCAATCTGCTTGCAAACAAAACAACAGGTCGGTCTAAGCCCATTTCTTTCTTTAAATGGGTATTTTTTTTCTCCGGTGAGAATAACGAAACGTTCATTCCCCTGGGCCACAATTTCATTTTGCTGACATCAAAGTCGTATCCGGCCAACTCATCCATTAAAGATTGCGAAGGAACCAAAACCCTATTACAACCATTGTAAAAAGACTTATTTCTTGAAATTACAAACGCTTTGACAGCATCTATAAGGAACTTAGCGTCTTTGAAATAGTAATCAATGTAGGAGATAAAATGGGTGTGGTAGATGGTAATGACCGGAATATGATTATTTCTACCATAATCCAGTGCATACCTGCCTAAAAATGAAGGCGATGAAATATGAATGACATCGGGCTTAAAAATGAGCATGGCATTGTTCATCTCAAAAAATGCAAGGGCCGGTATGGCCATCTTATAATCTTCATTTTTTGGAATTTCAATGCTCGGTACCAGGTAGTATTTATATTGAAAATCTGGTCCGGGCGCACTTCCTGTTATAAAAAAAAATTCAAAACGGGAACGGTCAATTCTTTGAATAATCTGATAAATGGTGCGCGCTGCTCCATCAAAATTTTCTACCAGCATATCAGCAAAAAAAGCAACCTTTATTTTACGCATAACTTTGATCCATTAAAGACCACAAGTTAACCATTTGCCATGGTTTAAAGTCAATAAAGTAAAGGTTTGTGCTTCAGGCTACACGGGTTTCAATAGGGCTCTTAATCAATGCAAAAGTTTTTAAAAGTGTTTCTTCAATGTTGTTTACTTCATTCAGCCTAATGTTGGGCGAATGGTCAATCCAATCTTGAATTTGAAGGAAAAAATCTGGAGAATCGGCATCAGGCAAGGTCATTACTCCTAATCGGGTAAGCGCGGCACCATTGCATTTTTGTTCGTAATGATCTCTTATAGGTATACAAAGTAATTTTTTGCCTAGAAAAAGAGCCTCACTTGGTGTTTCAAATCCTCCACCTGTAATCAAGCCGTGGCATGAGAGCAAACTTTGGGTGAATAGGTTATTGTGTATTGGATAAAATATAATATTTTCTTCCCTGAAAGGTTTTTTTGTTCCTTCCAAAAACCAATGAAATACGATGTCTTTATGATAGCGGAAATGCGATTCAATACAATGTCTTTGATAGGAAGGCAGATAGACAGTAATGTGACCAAGGTCGCAATTTTCTCCGTTAATGATCTCATTTTTGACCACTGGAGGCAGAATGAAGTCATCGTACCTTTCAAAGTGAAATCCAAGCTTGTGACTTGTTTTGCAATAATGTTTATATATGAATTCCCCAACTATACTTTTGCTGGATGGTCTCGGTGTATGCTCACTCAAAAAACTGGCCTGGTGCCCCAAATGAATGCTTTCTTTATTGTGGATCCTGCAACTTTCAGCGGTAATAAATTCAAAATCATTGATCACAATGTCATACTCCAAAACAGGTAAGTCTTTTGCTTCTTTCATGGCTCTGACAATGTTATTGTTCCACAACATGCCACTATAACTGAGTCCTCCACATTTTGTATAAAATAAACTAAGCCCCTTGCTTCTGTATTTTACATTGCCACTCAGTTGAAGGGAGGCATTGTTTCCGGAAAGAAAAAGATCTACTTTGCCAAACTGCTCTAATTGAGGTAACAGCTGCATGGCTCTGCTAATGTGCCCATTCCCCGTTGCTTGCACGGCATATAATATCTTCATCTAAATGTGTTTGGACAAAGTTCGATATTGAATATTTCCCCAGTATTAACTGAATGGCATATTTCTGTAAACTCACGCCGGAAATTTCATAGTAATCCTTAAATGTGAGTTAATATCACATATAAATAAATAATAATATATACATCTGGGCTTAAAGTTGAAATTACAATCGGCACCCATCTTTGCCTCATAAAAATCTATCAATGCTGGTTATATTTTTTTTACTTTGCGCTTTTGTCGATAATGTTTTGGCAGTTCCTGATAAAAATTTACCCAAAAAAAAGGAGCTGTGCCTTGATTATAAAAGTGATTTTAAAATTACTTCTTATAATGTTTGGGGCTTGCCTGTAACACTTCCAGGCCACGATGACGACAAGCGGTTTCCCCTCATTGCGGAAGCTTTGATTATACTTTCACCTGATATTTTGTGTCTGCAGGAAGTATTTTCTACGCAATTCAGACATTTAAATCTACCCGAATTAATGTCAAATTATTATTACTACTCTGATTATACCTGCAACCAATCTATTGTGCCGTGGGTGCAAAGAGACTGCCATGGTGGACTGGCCACTTTTTCAAGATATCCCATTTTAGAGGAACATTTCTCCCCTTTCCCTCATGTAGACGGAATGCGATGGGAAGAGAAATTGGGGGCTAAGGGCTGTTTGTTAAGCAAAATAGATTTACCTACCGGCATGGTTTGGGTTGTCAACACTCATCTCTATTCAGGGCCCTCTACAAAGGATGAAAGCATTAGGATGGCACAAATTAAGATCATGGAAAATGCAATTCAAAATTTGCAAACAAATTTACCGGTGGTAGTAGCTGGCGACCTAAATATTGCTCATCACTGCCTTGAAAATAACCTTATGGTTTTTCCAAAAACAGCCTATTCCTATCTTCAACAACAAATGAATCTTATGGATGCAGTTGAAAATTATTCAATCGAGAACCAGTTTTACACCATAGATCCACAGAGCAATGTATATTGTGATTCTGCTGAAGGTGCCCAAAAACTGGATTATGTATTTTATAAAAACGGGAAGTACCGTCAATTCAAAGTACTACAAAACAGTGTAGAAATGAAAGGCGCGGCTACCCTTTCGGACCACCACGCCTTTAGTACTATTTTTAAGATATAGATTTATTCAAGACCCGGTGATTGCTCTCTGGCCTTACACTCAGTTGCCGGACACTTTGCTGCTGGTTCTTTGTGTAGTTTGTTGTCAGCAGGTTCCCAACCCAATGTAAGGTAAAGGGCAAAAAAGCCTATGATATAAGCTGCAATTACATGCCATCCTTCTTTGATCCATACCTTTACATTTCTGGCTTGTGGAAACTTATTGGTTATCGCCACCCCGGCTGAAGATCCAAACCAGATCATGCTGCCTCCGAATCCAACTGAATATGCTAATATACCCCAATCAAAGTGACCTTGCTCAAGACACAACTTTGTAAGAGGAATGTTATCAAAAACAGCAGAAACAAAGCCTAATATAAATGCAGTCAACCAGGATGCACCGGGTAAGGTCTCAACAGGCATCAATGATGCAGCTGATACCAAACACAATAAAAAGATGGTTCCTTTGATGGCAGCAGAGACTTCTGCCCAAGGCATTTTTCTAAACAGGGCTCCAAGGGCTATTGCAATCCATACACCCAATGCTGGCATGTCATATAGGATATTGCTTAAAATGGCGCCTATCAAAATAGATACAACAATGAGCAATCTACCCCAGTCTAATTTTGCATCAGGACGAGCATCAGCAATAATTCGTTGGTGTGAATCTTGTTGTTTAGAGGCAAACCAGGTGAGGATGATTAATGAAATAAACGCAGCAACGTAGGCATGTAATACATTAAAAGCCGATACGCCATCAATCCACATCATTGTCGTGGTAGTGTCACCAACAATACTTCCTGATCCGCCGGCATTACTGGCAGCAACCAACGCAGCTATGTATCCCGGATGTACCTTACCTTGAAATACCACTAAGGCAATGGTACCTCCGATCATGGCTGCCGCGATGTTGTCCAGAAAGGATGAGATTATGAACACAAAAATTAAAAGTACCGCCGGACCTTTCCAATCGTTGGGAAGGTAATTGGGTATAAAGTCCGGTACCCCTGAATCTTCAAACACTTTGGCCAAAATGCCAAAACCGAGCAATAGCCCCATCAAATTCAAAATGATACCCCATTCTCCCTGTCTCATGCTCTTGTCTGTTAATTGTAACATCATGGAGTTTTCACCAAAAAAATGATGCGCAAAAGCATAGTCAGGTACAAAAATCAATTTATAGAGCACAATAGTGGACAAACCGGCTATAGCTACCCAAAATGTGTGCTCGTGGAAAAGAGCTACCGCTATCAGCGTGAGTCCAAAGAGTATAAACTCCAGTCTGATCCCGGCCAGAGCAATGCCTTCATGACTTCCAGCCATCAACAACATTGGCGAAAGCAGTGCCATTGCAATGAGTATAGGCACAAAAATTTTTGGTTTCATTGGTTTTGCTTTATAAATGAAAAGATTTAAATCTACTTAGTTGATGTATTGCTTCAACAGCCGTTGCCAATTATTGGCGATCATCAATTCGCTGCTAACCTGTGCATCGTATTCTGCATCAAATATAGGAACAGTTACCGCTTGATTGTCTGCCAATTGAAGGTGCAATATAACACGAGTCAACTGACTTAGATCAGGGTTATTACCAGCATGAGTGTGAAAACTTTTTTTAACTTCACAACCTTTAAGAGAACCGAATCCCACCTTGTGAAAGGAGTTGCCATTGAGCTCAGATTGAAAGCAAAAGTATCCATTCTTACTGTCCAGACCCAAAGCTCCGTGATTCCAAAATTCCGTTTTTTCTGGGTGCACTCCATCTTCTTTTGCTGCCTTCAAAAACAGGGACTTAGCTTTTCTTTTTGCTTTGCCACTGAAGTAAATATAAATAAATGGGGAGATACTAAGTATTATTATTAGGGTGTTTATGATAATTGATGACATTTGTATAAAATTTTGTTTTTAAAAATAATTGTTAGGTTTGACATTTTAGGGCATCCTAAAATCAAACAGAAACGACAATTTTTTGCAACTGCCGAATTAACTTTTTAAAAACAAAATCTTACCAATGACTATGAAATGGAAACAGAACTAGCCTTATAGTCTGGCTTACAATTGAAGAGCCTTCCTCGTATTTTTCATATCTGAGGTTATCAGCTTCTGCTAGTATAATGGTTGTTTGCAGCTTGTGAAAGCTATGAAAAGTAAGAGCTCCAGGTACATGATCAGTTCTTACCTGATCAAGCTGAATCGATTTTACATCTTTTTCAAGAATAGCCATCAGGCTTAACGATTCACCCTTGACCCATTCTGTATTGTTATACTTTTGATGCTGGTTGAATTCAATTTTGGGACCCCCCAACAGCGAAGCTGCAAAGATGAAAAAGGAAAGAAGGATTGATATGACTTGTTTGTAGATCCTCAAAATAGGTGTCTAACTGATAATGGTGTAACGAAAATACGAAATTTTAAGAGATGAGAATCTGATGTCAAGATTTTATTTCAGGTGTGCTGCCATTTTTTTAACCCCACATTTTTCAATTAGTTCTAAATTATTTGAACAAAAGTAGACGTATTAAAAAAAAGACTCCCCTTCATCTTTGAAGGGGAGTCTTTTTTATTGGTTTTTGAATTTTTTAACTGCTTCTGTCAGCCGTGGTACCACTTCAAACAAATCACCTACCACCCCGTAATCTGCCGCTTTAAAGAAGGGAGCTTCCGGGTCTTTGTTAATGACTACAATGGTTTTGCTATTATTGACTCCAGCCAGGTGTTGAATGGCTCCTGAAATGCCAATGGCTATATACAAGTTGGGCCTAATGGCAACCCCGGTTTGTCCTACGTGTTCGTGATGAGGCCTCCATCCTGTATCAGCTACAGGTCTTGAGCACGCTGTTGTCGCACCCAATGCTGCTGCAAGTTCTTCAACGATTCCCCAATTCTCAGGACCTTTCATCCCTCTACCCGCAGAAACTACTTTTTCTGCCTCTGGCAATGGCACATGGCCCGTTTCTGTTTCTCTGGATACCAGTTGTAATTTTGGACTTCCAACCTCAATTGTAATGGGTTGTGGGCTCACTTCTTGACCCAAAATTTGCGGTTGCATTGCATTACCCATCAAACTGAGTACTTTGTTGCCGCTGCTAAGTTGATAATGTGCAATTGCCTTTCCACTGTAAACGGATTTTGACACCGTAAATCCAGACCCTGTCTGTGGAGCAGCATTGACACCACTTACGGCATCGGCAGACAATAAAATGGCCAGTCGACCTAAAATTGATTTACCGTTGGCAGTATGCCTTACTACAACAATAGTTGCTCCCAATTGCCCGGCAGCCTGGGCTATCACTTTGCTGTAAACCTGGCTATCAAAAACTTCCAGATTACTATGTTGTAGGGTATGTACTTTTTGAATTCCGTATTTCCCCAACTCTCCTGCATTTGAGGCATTGCCCAGAACTATGGCTTGTGCTTCTGTGCCAAGCTGATCTGCTGTCAAACGGGCAAATGTGGCCAATTCAAATCCTCCTTTATTAATAATACCGTTTACCGGTTCAACTGCGATTAATACTGACATATCTTTTTTTATTTATATCACTTTAGCTTCTTCATGTAATAATTTGACCAGGGTATCCATGTCATCAGGTCCAATCATTTTAACTCCTGATTTGGCAGGTGGCATTTCGTGACTGGCTACAATAGCCCCCTTGTCTGCTCCAATAGGTGCAACAACATTCAATGGTTTTTTCTTGGCCATCATAATTCCCTGCATGTTGGGTATTCTTTGCTCAGCCATGCCTTTTGCTGCTGATATAACTATACGACCTCCCACTTTTAAGGTCTCTGTGCCACCTTCTACTTCTCTGCTTACCAACCAGTCTTCTCCCTCTTTTTCAAGTTTGAAAGCAAACGAAACATAAGGCAGGTCTAATAATTCTGCCAACATGGCACCAACCTCTGCTCCATTGTAATCAATCGTTTCTTTGCCTGTCATAACCAAATCAAACCCCGCAGCGTGCGCAGCAATTTCTTTGGCAACCTGAAGCGAGGATGCTGGGCTCACATCCACCCTGATTGCGTCATCAGCTCCAATTGCCAATGCTTTACGGATCACAATCTCGCTGCTTACATCTCCTACGTTAATAACGGTAACACTTCCTCCGTTCTTTTCTTTCAATTCTACCGCTCTGACAAGAGCATACCACTCATCATAGGGATTCATGATGTATTGAATGCCCTCAGAATTAAATTCTTTGCCATTGTTGACAAATGAAATTTTTGAGGTGGTATCTGGTGTTTTGCTAATGCAAACTAGTATTTTCATGAATATTTATGCGTTATTTATATCGTTTATTAACTATTTTTAATACAAAATTGTTTATTTCTGCAAATTTCTTAATTTTATTTGTC
>JAGNSQ010000034.1 GCA_017987975.1 Saprospiraceae bacterium | reverse complement strand
CGTACAGCAGCACCCCTCATGTGGTCCTGTAGGGACCGCATAAACCACTTCTACCCCGTAGGGGTTCACGCACGCCCTCATCCAGATGACTCTGCCAAAAGTCCTGTAAGGACAAAAAAGATTGCGGTGCAATCCCACGTTACAACCTCCGTACAGCAGCACCCCACATCCGGTCCTGTAGGGACCGCATAATCCTCTCTTCTCACACCACTTCCTCAAAAAGATACGTCTCTTCATAGTCAACCGCTTCCCTTTTAAGAATCTCAATGTATTCCTCCCTCACAGTCTTATTTCGATGATACTCCTCCTGGTTTTCAATATATTTAATCTCTTTTTCCGGCTTACTCGCATCACAGGAAAAAGCTCCGTAACCCGCCTGCCACGAAAACCGACTCTCGATAAAACCTTGGTCATTGATCCACTTACTGGTGCTCCCCTTGATATCTTTTACCAGATCCGATATACTTTGTGTGGTATGAAAATTGATCAAAAGATGTACATGATCCGGCATTGCTTTGATTGCCGCCAACCGATGGCCTTTGATCCTTATGATGCCCGCCATATAACGCTGCATTTCTTCTTTCCACTCTGCTTTGATTAGACATTCCTTTTTACTAACTGCAAAAAGTATATGCACATACATTTGGGTATAGGTATTTGCCATTTCCAAAATTGTTTGGGTTAAAAAAAATAAAAGTAATTGTTCGGTTAAGGCGATCTTATTCAAATCCACCTTAAATATATTTTTTAAATTTAGCCCACTTAGTCCTCCTTGTCAAGTATGCACTATTTTATTAACCTTAATTTAACCCATCTAACGCCTAAATCACCTATTTTTGATCAAAATTCTCACTATGCTCCGTCTTATCTACGGTCTAATTGCTGTGCTTTTTTTACCTTATTTAATTTCAGCACAAAAAAAAGTCGAAAATCAAAATAATCTCCCCCGTCCCAAGCTCGTTATTGGCATCGTAGTGGATCAAATGCGATGGGACTATCTTTACCGTTACTATGACCGATACAGCAAAGGAGGCTTTAAACGATTGCTAAATGAAGGGTTTACAGCAGAGCAAACTTACATACCTTACGCCCCAACCGTAACGGCAGCCGGGCACACCTGTGTTTATACGGGCTCTGTTCCCGCCATCCATGGAGTGGCTGGCAATAACTGGTACAATCTCAAAGACCGCAGAGTAGTCTACTGTTCCGAAGATACGCTCGTAAAACCCCTTGGCACAGACCACAAAAGTAATGGCAACATGAGTCCTGCCAATATGAAGGTCACTTCCATCTGCGACGAACTCAAACTTGCCACCAACTTTCGCAGCAAAGTAGTTGGTGTTTGTATCAAAGACCGCGGTGCCATCTTTCCTGCAGGTCACACTGCCGATGCAGCATTTTGGTTCGATTCTTCCACCGGCAGATGGATCAGCAGTACCCACTATATGGAATCTTTGCCCGACTGGTTGGTTAAGTACAACGATGCGAAACCCGTTGAAAGGCTTTTTCTACAAAATTGGTCAACCCTTTACCCTAAAGAGACCTATGCCCAAAGCACAGGAGATGAAAAAATCTATGAGGGTAAATACAAGGGCTTTTATTCTGCTTCTTTTCCCTACAAACTTGATTCTCTCGGCAAAAAAGGCAACAGCCTCATGGCAGCCACACCCTGGGGCAATAGCATGACAGCTGAAGTTGCCAAATTGGCTCTCGAAAACTATAGCATGGGTAAAGACGAAATTACCGACTTCCTGGCACTTAGCTTTTCTTCTCCGGATTATGTGGGTCACCAATTCGGTCCCAACTCCATCGAAGCAGAAGACACCTATCTCCGCCTTGATAAAGAGTTGGAAAGCTTATTATTATACGCAGATAAAAGTGTAGGTGCCGGCAACTATACCGTATTTTTGACAGCAGATCACGGTGTAGCCCATGTCCCAGGCTTCCTCATCGAAAACCAAATTCCATCGGGTCAATGGAACAGCACCCGTGCAATCATCGACCTAAACGATAAAATACTGACACAATTTGGTATCAAAGACGCGGTCTTATCTGAGCAAAATTATCAGCTGTATCTGGATATAGATGCCATAAACAAAGCTGGTTTTGATCAATCCACAATTGAAAAATTCATCATCCATGAGTTAAATGATACAGATGGCATCCACACTTCATTTTCCCTCAAAGACCTTGGCATTGTGGCCTTGCCCGCGCACGTCAAAGAAATGCTTGTGAATGGTTATAATCCAACGCTGAGTGGTCACATCCAGGTAATTCTGGAATCGGCCTGGATCGATGGCTGGCTCACTGGAACTACCCATGGCATGTGGTACAATTACGACAGCCATATACCCATGGTTTGGTATGGCTGGGGCATCAAACACGGCATAGGTTATAAAAAAAGATCGATGGCCGATTTTGCACCTACTTTGGCTGCCTTGCTCAAAATCCAGGTTCCAAGCGGCAGTATCGGACAGGTGGTAGAAGAAGCCTTAAAATAAAACTTAACAAATCATTCAGAATAAAATTTGGAAAATAATACCTGTATGACCTAATTTTGTACTATTATTCTAAAAAATCAGGTAAATTATGAGAAAAATATTGGTAAATGACGGTATTGAAACGTCAGGCAAAGTAATGTTGGAAAATGCTGGGTACACGGTAGACATGAACAAAATTCCACAAGAGGAATTGGTCAATAGGCTTAATGAATACGATGCTATCTGTGTCAGAAGCGCCACTAAGGTGAGACAAGAACAAATCGACGCTGCTCCCAATTTAAAGGTCATTGGTCGTGGTGGTGTTGGACTTGATAATATCGATGTTGAATACGCCAAATCAAAAGGCATTGCGGTGGTTAATACCCCAGCAGCTTCTTCTCGCTCGGTGGCTGAACTTGCTTTTGCTCATATCTATGCACTGGCGCGTTTTATCAATGTTTCCAACAGGGAGATGCCGATAACGGGCGACACCCAATTTAATGATCTGAAAAAGCAGTTTGCAGCAGGTATCGAATTGGAAGGCAAAACCCTTGGCCTCATTGGCATGGGTAGAATTGGCCAGGAAGCTGCCAAAATTGCTATTGGATCAGGAATGAATGTCATCGCCTTTGACCCTTTTGTAGAACAAGTAACCATTCAAATCGGAAATGCCCAACACAATATGCCGGTCACTATTAATAAATCATCTTTGGATGAAGTACTCTCAAGCAGTGATTTTGTTACCCTACATGTACCGGGAGTTACCAAACCCATTTTAGGCCAGGAGGAATTCTCAAAAATGAAAAAAGGAGCCTTCGTAATCAACGCAGCCAGAGGAGGTGTGATTGACGAAGACGCCTTATTAGCTGCTTTAAACAGCGGTCATATAGCAGGTGCGGGGCTTGACGTTTTTGTAGGTGAGCCTACCCCAAGACAAGATTTGTTGAGCCATCCAAAGATTTCACTTACTCCACACACCGGAGCTTCAACTTCAGAAGCTCAGGAAAAAGTGGGGGGGGAATTGGCAGCTCAGATCATTTCAATCCTGGGCTAAAAGGCTAGTTTAAAAAGATCTTTGACCTCGTCCCTGGCGACTGCCTTTGTGGTTTTGTCCATTCCGGCCTTGTCCTTTGCGGCCTTGTCCTTGTCGTTTCATGCCTTTGTTTTTGGCTTTTTGTTTGAAAGCATAGTACTGTTTTTCACTCAAAATTGACCTCAGCCTTTGGTCATACTTTTTGCGCATTTCCATACGGTCGTTGCGCATTCGATCATTCATTCTGTTGCGTTCCAAAAAATGGTCGTCTTTGAGTTTTCGCATTTCCAGGCGTTGCTCTTCAGAAAGATCAGGAATGCCTCCACCCCGATGTTGGGACATAACCTGATTGGGCAAAAATGAAATAAAAAACAGCGTAGCAGCGGTAAAAACTAATTGAAGGGTCGTTTTCATGTTGTGTAATTTGTCTATTGGATAGATATTTTATCCATAGGTTTAATGATGCTTTAGTTACCGTTTTCTTAATGTTTTTCTGGCTGCCCTCCTTTTTTTGGTTGTGATCAAAAACGGCTATCTTTGCCCCAACAACTGAATTATCATGTATCCAGATTTGTCTTATTTTTTCAATGATGTATTGGGCACTCCGGTAGACAACTGGACCTCCGTTTTTAAGAGTTTCGGGCTAATGTTAGGCCTTGCTTTTTTGGCCTGTGCCTGGTTGCTCAAAAGTGAATTGCAACGCTTGGAAGGCCTCGGACTGATTCTACCTTTCGAAAGAGAGAATCCATTGAAAAAAAGAATTCCCTTACAAGAACTGGCTCTAAATGCTCTTGTTGTGGTAGTGATGGGCGCTAAATTTCCCTACATATACAATCATTTTGCTGATTTTAAAGGAGATCCTGCCTCTGTCTTATTTTCTTCCAAAGGTACCTGGGCCATCGGCCTTCTCTTAGGGTTGATTTATGGAGCCTTCCTTTATGTGACAGAACAAAAAAGGGATTTGGAAAAAGAACCAGCCATGCTGACCATCTATCCTCATACCAAAACGATGGACATTATTTTGATTGCTGCTTTGAGTGGGGTAGTAGGGGCCAGGTTGTTTTCCATATTTGAAAATATGGACGATTTTTTCAGAGATCCTCTTGGCCAATTGTTTTCTGGAAGCGGTCTTACCGTTTATGGGGGACTAATATTAGCCTTTATTTCAGTTTATTTTTATGTGAAAAAAAATGGCATCAAACCCATCTATATGATGGACATTGCAGGTATGGGCATCCTCTTAGGTTATGCAATTGGCAGAATTGGATGCCAGATCTCTGGCGATGGTGACTGGGGCATTGTGGCTGCAGCTCAGCCGTCCTGGTGGTTTTTGCCGGATTGGTTGTGGTCTTATCATTATCCAAACAATGTATCAAATGAAGGAATTACTGTGGCAGGGTGCAGTGCAGACCTGATTTCAACCGCAAAGGGAACCATTGAAGAGAGATGTCAGATGATCTGTGGCATGAGATATTGCCATCAGCTCGAACCGGCTGTTTATCCAACTCCTATATATGAGATAGTAATTTCTTTAATCGGCTTTGGAATCCTTTATTTTTTGCGCAATCGCATAAAAATCGCCGGCATGCTCTTTTTCATCTACATGATTTTTAATGGAGTTGAGCGCTTCTTTATCGAACAAATCAGGGTAAACGATAGATACGATTTTATGGGATTAAATTGGTCTCAGGCCCAATACATCTCTATGGGCTTTGTTTTGGTAGGCTTGGCAGGTACATATTACTTGTCGCGAAAACCGGTAGGCTGGGAAAAAGAGTAAGAAAAACTAAACCTGTGCCTGACCTACGGTTGGTTTTTTTCTCAGTTTTTGGAAAACAATCATGACACCATATCGAATCAACAAAAACCAGGGTGTACCGTGCATCACAAAATCGAAGTAATCCATGGCCTGCATGCCTTTAGCACCACCCATGATCCATCTTACTTTTCCCCATATATGTGGCTCAGGAACAAATGGTGCCAGTCCCAATGTCAGACACATGATGATTAAAAATTTGGGATCTTCCCAAATTTTGGTTGAATTTGTATTTGTCATCCTGCAAAGGTAATTGCCTTCCCTGGCCTTAAAGTAACCGAAGTTACCTAAAACGGTTTTACTTCACAGCAATTTCAGTTATCTCCTGAGTAATTACCCCTCCTGCTTCAATTTCTTTGATGTTATAGGAATAAAGATTCCAGCCATAATCATAATCAAAAAAATTGACCAACCTGTGCTGAATGAACATAGCTGGTACTTCATCTGCTTTGAAATCTTTTTGTTTGTCGGCAGGTAGCAACGATTTTATAAGGTTAACAGATGCCTCCTTTAATTGTTCCCCATCAATGTCGGTAATTATTTTTAACATTGCCGTCCTTTCGGTGCTATCAATCTCCAATAATTTCATGGTCCTTGTACCATCAAACGGCTCACCACCAAGGTTGTTTGCCACTTGAACATCTTCATAATATTCTTTCCCAAGCACATATTGATACCCAATTCCACCGTGAAGGTAATGGAGTTCATCAACACCACCTCCTTCAAGTCCTTCCTTAGTGGCATATCGTTGCATAATGGGCTCTAAACCTTGCACAATCTCTTTATTCAATCCCATCTTTTTGACAACCTGATCATAAGATTTTTTTATTTGGGGAATTAATTCGCCGGTGTTGAGGATCTCAATAAATCCCCCAAAACCATCTGCTTCATAGATAACTTTCATTCCTTCACTAATACTCAAAAGTTGTTTGGTTATTTCATCAACTTGTGTCGATACAAAATTATGATAGGTAGCACTAATTTTAAATTTTGACCCTGTAGTGTCCAATACAATCAGAGTAAGGTCGTATGAGAAATTTTTTGAAACTGTAGTGTCAGTCCCGGAAATCTTCAGTTTTTGCTGGTTTACTTTGTAGGCAATTGTATCATTTGGCTCCAGGTACATCACCCATTGAATGGTCGTGTCATCTATGGACTGTGCAGTTAATTCTGTTTTTATCATGTTTGACAGTAAAAAAAAACAAAAAAATACCCACAATGACTTTGTCAGATTTTTAATGTAGATCCTTCTGCAATTGGAATTTTTCATAGATGAAATTTTTATGCTTTCAAAGATACTATTTTTTATTTTCCTTTAGCCCATTCACCCTATTGACTTCGCTTTCGTAGATGCATTTACCTAGCGTTTTAAAAAAAGGTAAGCCGATGGAGTCATATTCGTATGCTCCGTCATTAAATATCCCGTCCGCATTAACTTTAATAGTTGCAGTTAAAAAATATTCTACACCCAGCTTTTCATCCCATATGTAACTGCAATCTGTGAGGTAACCGTACGCCCATCCTACTTTATTGAGAATGTGTAAATGGGAAGGTAGGCTTTCATTTTTTCCTCCTCCAAAAAAGAATTTTACATAACTGTCGTAGTAGCTCGTATCATTTTTCAGGTAGTCATAAAAACGGGGAGGTTGCTCCATGGCCTGCCTAAGCAGTTGATAGTCTGCTTTGGTAAGCTTAAATTGTTGTTTTGAAGCAAAGGCTTCTGGAAACACAATTCTTTTTAAAATGCCTTCCAAATCTTTAATAGATATGAAATTTTTTTTGCTGAAATCAAAGGGAGCATGTACAAGGCTATCTGATTCATTGATATAACCGATACCTTTCTTTTCGTTTTTCAGATGTGCGTACCCTAAAAGTTGCTCCCTTCTTTCAGGCACTTCCAAAAGCGTTTGGCCACTACTGTCTATAAAACTTACTTTTCCCAGATAGTTGTGATCACTTTCTTTATAGCCGGTCACCCCAACTCTATGTAATATCCTTGACCTGCTAAACGCACCACTGGCATACATTACACTATCAATGTACCTGGGACCCAACCATTCAAATAATCGATTGGAGGCATTATTGTCTGAAATGCTAAAGATCTCCTCTACAAAATTTTTCACATTGGGTGGGGACCAGGCAAGAGAGTCAAACAAAAAATCCGTGTGAGGAGGCCCATGAGATTTAAATCTCATGGGCGTCTCCACGGTTATGTGCTGCTTGTTTGTGGCATTAACTTCATTGAGCTTTTGCAAGGCTGCTATGGCAACCGGCATTTTGATAGTGCTCGCCGGATAGTAATATTCTTTCTCGTTTTCGTTGTAGGTATAAGTTTCAAATTGGATAGGTTTTCCGGGACTCCTTTTAATTCTGGTAAACCTGATCTGGATTTCATATTCTTTTTTATCCCTGGTCCATCGCTTAAGTTCTCCTTCATTTAGATCCATAATGGAATCCAGATTTTTTTGACAGGCGCACAAATGGCTTATGACAAAAAAAAGAATTGCGAACCTCATTTATTCTACTTCGGTGCGCTGTATTTTTCGATAAACTCTTTCATCTCCTTAACCATGGCAGGGCTACCCATTACTACGGTACACCTTTCATGAAGATCACCAGGTTCTAATTCCAAGATGCGGGTAAGATTGCCATCCATTGATGCACCTCCTGCCTGTTCTACTATCATAGAGATGGGTGCACATTCGTACAGCAACCTTAGCTTACCTTTTGGATATTTTCGAGTACTGGGATATAAAAAGATGCCCCCATGGAACATAATGCGGTGGATATCTGAAACCATACTGCCAATGTATCTCAGACCAAGATTCAGATCTGAGCAATGATCAATGTATCTCCTCATTTCAAGGTCAAATTTTAAATAATAACCTTGGTTCACGGAGTAATAATTACCTCTTTCAGGTATTTTTATATTGGGGTGCGATAAACAAAACTCGCCAATACTTGGGTCTAAGGTAAAGCCATTGACTCCTTCTCCGGTAGTGTAAACCAAAATGGTGGACGTGCCGTAAAGTACGTAGCCTGCTGCTACCAGCTCCGTGCCCTTTTGTAAAAAATCGCTGATGTTGCAATCACCATTGGCGGGCGACTTTCGTCTGAAAATGCTAAATATAGTGCCTACACTTACATTGACGTCGATATTGGATGAACCATCTAATGGGTCAATAATAACCACATAATTGGACTCCTTGCCCTGTATTTTGGGAACTTTTACAAAATCATCTAATTCTTCCGATGCAATGCCGCATACCTCACCACTCATGGTTAAGCATTCCATCATTCTTTCGTTAGCAAAGATGTCTAACTTTTTCACCTCATCACCCGAGGTATTTTCTACATTGGCCACACCTATGATGTTTACCAATCCGGCCAGATTGACTTCCCGGTTGATTATTTTTGCCGCAATGCCAAGATCCCGCAAAAGCCGGGTCAATTGCCCTGTAGAGTCGCTGTAGGTAGTTTGCGAATTGATGATGAACTCATCTAGGGTCACGATTTTTTTCATGAAATGAACATTTGATTAAGGTAGGGTAAAGATACACTTTTCCCATGTTAATCTTTTGTCCAAAAATCAGACCAAAAACTTTCTAACTTATTGTATTTCTGACAATAAGCAATCAGAATTTGGAGCTAATTACATAGGGAAGCATTGACCTCCAGGTAGGCCAGTCGTGTTTCATATCGTAGCCCCAAATATCCAGATCATGAGGAATGGACTTGCTATTTAATAAGGCTGACATGGCTCGCGAAGCCTCAGGTGCCTCGTAGTCGCCCTGACCTGAAAGGATGTGTATTTTTCCTTTTCGGATCCTGGATAAAAACCATTCGTTGTCCAAATCGGGGAGATACGACATAGGACTGTTAAAATAGACATCGTCATCCGTATATCCTTTGGTGTATTCGTGCAAATTATAAACCCCACTCATTGCTATTACACCATTGATGAGGTCTGGTCTTTTGAGAAATAAATTCATCGAATGCAATGCACCAAAACTGGCCCCTGATACAATTATGGGGGTATCATCACTGGTCATTCTTTTGATGTGAGGCACTACCTCTTCGAATACATATTCATTGAATTGTACATGCCTCATGGCTTTGTGCCGCGGCCACATCTTACTGTTGAGCCAACTTTCTGAATTAATGCTGTTAATGGAAAAAACCTTTACTTTTCCAGCCAAAATATGAGGTTTTAAGGCATCAATTAACAGAAAACGCTCATATTCAAGGTAATCTGCCGCTGCTGTTGGCAGAAGCAACAAAGCAAACCCATAGTGACCATAACTGACTATTTCCATGTGTTTGTTGAGGGCGGGGCTGTGCCATCCAAATATCTCTTTTTGCATAATTTGCTTGATTTGGATGCTAAGATAAAAGGATTTCTGACTTTTTGGATTTGATAAGTTATTTTCTCTATCACTTTACAGATACCTTGTGATTGCTAGGTCTAAAATTGCATAAAATGTTTAAATTTGGCCATTTAAACCATCATGATAAATACCTCAAATGCCATTATCAACGGTGTAGTCATCCATCGTTGCACCAAAGAAGAAAACAATATCGTTTGGGATTATTCTTCTCAAGCTATTCTTCTGCATGAGGGTGATGAGAGTGAAACTTTGCTCGAACACGTCACCGCAATGTATAAAGAGCCTCTTTTTCATCAATTGGGCACCCTTGGGCCTGTATTCCCAGCCTCCCAAAAGATTTTTGCAAACCCGGAGCTCCTTTTTGAAGAAAGCATACAACTTTCAAGAAAGTTGGGTCATAATTTTACCGAAGATGTAAATGGAGAAGCTTTTTTCTTACAGGTACATATATCTGACATTCTGGTGGATGATGAACTTTTGGATGCCATAGCCTTGGTCGTGATGCACACAGCCCCTAGATTTTATAAAATCCAAAAAAATGATACTTGTTTCACTATTCCAACCGATAAAGGGTACATCATAGCCAAGCCAGACAAAGCTTGTTTGATTTTACCCGGGGATGAATCGAATGGCGGCAGGGTACTGGTTTACGAATCGGGCGGTGTCAAGGATGAAGGCTATTGGTACAAGGATTATTTACAACTAAGCCCCCTGGGCAACGAGTACAGCTATACCACAGATTACATTAAAATGACCTCTCAGTTTTTAAAGCAGCGAAAGCCGCTGGAGCAGGTGCTTGATAAAAAACAGGGAGCTGAAATTCTGGAACGTTCTTTAGATTATTTCACTCAGAACGACAAATTTGAAGAAAGAGAATACAAACAAGAAGTATTCAAGGACAATACTGTCATAGAAGCGTTTGATGAATACAAACAAAAATGGGCAGAAAAGAATCAACGTCCACTTGCCGATTCATTTGAACCTTCTTCAGAAGCGCTTAACAAACAATCCAAGGTATTCAAATCCGTGATCAAGTTGGATAAAAATTTCCATATCTATGTACACGGAGACAGTTCTAAAATCATGAAGGGCGAAGATGAATTGGGCAAAAAATATTACATCCTTTATTACAACGAAGAATCTTAATATCAGAACATGGCTAAAAAATTAGATTATGACAATGCTTTTGCAGAATTGCGTGACATTGTTTCAAAACTTCAGGATGCAGATATCAATATTGAGAGCCTGAGTCAATACCTCAACAGAGCCAATGAATTGAGGCAATTTTGTGCCAATAGGTTAAGAGAAATTGAAGAAACCATCCACCAAACCATTCAACATCAAAATCCAAAGGAACAATGATACATCTATCTTCAATTGATACCGACGCTCCAAAAAAGAAAGAAAAAGATAAGATCAAAAAAGAGGTAAAAAAACTGGCCAAACGCATAGGTGAATTACAACACATAATGTATGCCCAGAAAAAATATAGCCTTTTGATTATTTTACAAGGCATGGATGCAAGTGGCAAAGATGGGGTTGTTAAAAACGTATTTTCTGACTGCAACCCTTCGGGAATTGACACCTTTGCATTTAAAAAGCCCAATGAAGAAGAATTTGCCCATGATTTTTTGTGGAGGTGTCACAAGCTGGCTCCGCGCAAAGGGAATATGATGATTTTTGTGAGGTCACATTATGAAGACATCTTAATCCAAAGGGTCCACAAATGGATCGATGAAGACAAGGTGGCAAAAAGAATGAAGGCCATCAATGCCTTTGAACAGTTGTTGATCGACGACAACGACACATCCGTTTTAAAGTTTTACCTCCATATTTCAGAAAAAAAGCAGTTAGAAAAATTACAAGAACGCATAGACCTCCCTGAAAAACAATGGAAACACAATGACGCCGATTGGGAAGAAAGAAAATTCTGGCCTCAATACATGGAGTGTTATGAATATGCCATCAATGAATCAGAAGTTCCATGGCAGATAGTGCCTTCTGACCAAAGATGGTATAGAAATTATTTTGTAGCAAAGGCCATTGTTGAAGCCTTAGAAAATTTACCCTTGGTATTACCAACCCTGCCGGCAAAATAATTTATATGTCAGACAAAGTGAGGGTAGATAAATGGCTTTGGTCAGTGCGATTATATAAATCTCGTACCTTGGCATCAGAGGCGTGTAAATCCGGGAAAATTAGGATTAACCAGGTGCTCGCAAAAGCTGCTGCCAACATTTCTGCCGGAGACCTCATTGAACTTAAAAGAAAGGGCTTTACTTTTACTTTTAAGGTAGAAAAAATCATTAAAACCAGGGTTTCTGCAGTTTTAGCCCTGCCTTGTTACCTGAATCTCACTCCGGAGGAAGAACTGAATAAGTACAAAAACTGGTTTGTGGGTAAAACAGGCACAGAGTTCCGGGAAAAAGGACTTGGCAGACCCACAAAAAGAGAGCGAAGAGACCTGGATGATTTTAAAATTGATGCTTCCAACCTGGCTGACTTTTGGGAAGAAGAATGATTTTGAAACTAATTAACCTCGTTTTTCGTTTTAAAGCTGTAAATAAGGCTCGATTGAAAATACCTTCTGCTTTTTTCCTATACTTTTCCATGTTGGTTCAAATACAAGCCCAGCATTTGCCTGCTTTCAGCTGGACAGGTAAAGATTCTGTTATTACCCTTTACAGCCAATTGGATTACCCTGTTGAAATCAAACTCAACAGTGCTGATCCGGCCCTTCTTCAAGTTAAAGCAAAAGGTGCCACCATCATCAAAATGGCAGATACCAGCTATCAGATCAGGTTCCTGACCCCGGAAGAAGAAGTGAAGATCAAACTATATTACAAAAACCTCCCGGTGGATATCATGACCGCCAGAGTTACAAATCCTGAAATGCCCAATATTGTATTTAAGGGGGTGTCGGGCATCAACATTGCGAAAGCGGATCTTTCCAAGATCAAAAGTTTTGAAGTTGTTTTTCCAGCTTTAATGGGAAAGATACCAGGACTGGAATTTTATACATGCAAATTAAGCATCATCGAACCAGGTAAACCCACTCCATTTTTTATCAACCTGAGGTCTCCTGATTTACCGGCTCAATTACAAGGTATTATTACCAACCTCCCGGTTGACAGTTACTTGGTTTTCGAAGAATTAAAAATTAAAACACGTTCTAATAACGTAATGAATATGGATGGTCAACCTGTAAAATTTAAGGTTGTAGAATAAACAAGAACAAACAATGAACATCGAAGAAACAAAAACGAAAGCAAAAAAAGTATTTAAAAAGACTCTTTGGATACTTTTTATTTCTGCCCTCCTGTGTGGAGTAACTTACTATTTTTACAGAACATATACCCTCAGTGAAGGCAGCAGAACGGGTATGCTCTTCAAAATTTCCCGAAAAGGAAAACTGTTCAAAACTTACGAAGGGCAGATTCAATTGGCAGGTGCAGCCATGATGAACAAACAGAGCATCTGGGAGTTTTCTGTAGTAAATCCTTCCACTTATATCGAGCTACAAACGCTGGAGGGTAAAAACATAAGATTGCATTACAAAGAAGTGGTAGATGCTTTTCCTTGGCAGGGTGAAACCAATTACCTTGTTTACGATGTAGATGAGGTAAAATAAAATTGTATGAATGTAGGCCGCATCAGTGCGATCATTGCCAAAGAAAGTAAGCTGGAGCTGCGTCGGAAAAACGCACTTTATGGAATTCTTCTTTTTTGTGGGGTTCTGGTTTTTCTAATTTACAAGTCCTTCAATGTCCTCAAAGGACTTGAATGGAATGTGATGTTATGGACTACCTTACTTTTTTGCGGCATCAATGCTATTGCCAAAAGTTTTGTTCAGGACGGTGCTGAATCCAGGTTGTATTTTTACACCTTGTTCGACCCCAAAGAAGTCATTATAGGAAAACTTATTTATAATTTTTTCTTCATTTTTCTTCTTTTCCTGCTTGTCTACCTGGGTTTTAGTTTTTTTTTCAAAACAAGTATTCGTGATTATGGTCTTTTTTGGGGAGGGGCAACGTTGGGAAATCTTGGACTAGCGATTATTTTTACTTTCATAGCCTCTGTTTCCTCCCAATCTGAAGGTAATCAAGGAGTGCTCATGTCTGTAATGTCACTACCGTTAACCCTGCCCGTGGTTCTTTTGCTTATAAAAATTACTGCCGTAGCTATGAGATTAATATCCGATACTTCTGTGGGAGAAGACCTCAAATTACTAGCTGCCATCGACTTGTTATTGGCGGGTATTTTATTATTGCTTTTCGATTTCTTGTGGAAAGACTGATGTATTCTGTAATTTTGAGATTCAATTGATGCAAAACATGAAAATTGCCTGGTGGAAAATAGCGGGAATTGTGCTCTTTGTCTATGTACTGATGGCAGGAATTGGCATACCATTAAAACCAGGAATAACGGATGTAAGCCCAAGCCAGCTAAAAGTAGGGGTATCAAACTCCGTTCAGATTACAGCATACAACACTCATTTTTTATCAGGGGGCAAAACAAGGGTCTGGCTTAAGAGAGAGGATAACAAATACCTGGAAGCTTCAGATGTTCAGGCGACTTCAGAAAATCTCCTGAAGGCTAGCTGGAGTATACCGGTTCAACTTGTAAATAATGAATTTTCAATTGTTGTACACAATGCTAAAGATGGTCCATTTGTGGTCCCGGGTGCCGTTGTTGTCTTGCCAGATTCTAACTTCACATCTCTTGCAGATCCCATCAATTTTAAGGAACTGACAGAATCGGATTTAATAAGAAGTGAGGATCTTAAGTTTCCATATCGCAGCATTCTCAATGAAACCATCCGAAATACTTTTTTTCATGTAGCCTTATGGATGGCCATGTTTGTTCTTTACCTCATAGCCTTATATCATGCCATTCAATACCTGAGAACGGGAAAAAAAGAGCACGATTGGTGGAGCGTGTCATTTAATCGTTCAGGCATTTTATATGGAATATTGGGCCTGCTGACAGGCTCTTTGTGGGCAAGATATACCTGGGGAGGGTGGTGGACCAATGATGTCAAATTAAATATGGCGGCATTAGCAATGTTTATCTATTTTGGCTACCTATTACTCCGTTCTTCTTTCAACGACGACGAAAAAAAGGCCAGGGTTTCGGCTGCTTTCAACATTTTTGCATTTGTTGCCCTGATTCCGCTTGTGTTTGTCATTCCAAGACTTACAGACAGTCTTCATCCGGGCAATGGAGGCAATCCGGCTATAGGGGGAGAAGATCTGGACCATACTTTAAGACTGGTTTTTTATCCATCCATTATTGCACTTGTATTGCTGGGAACATGGATGGCTCAGCTTCGATTCAGGATCATAAGGTTGGCCGCTAAAAAGAAAATCCACATCGAAGCCTAATCTCAATGATGGAATCTTGTGTTTTTCAGAAAAACCCACTTTTTTATCAGAGTTCTCAAATAATTGTTTTTTTTGACTGATTACCATAGATTTATCCTGTTTTTTTAACTCACAGTTAGCACCTTGCCTGACTGTTTCAGGATTTCCCATTTTGTATTTTTTAGCTGTTTTTTTTGGCACCTGAAATTCCAATAAAGTCAGTAGAATAAATTTTGAATTGTGGTAAATAAAGGCGACTTTTGATCTGTAAATGCCACTAAATTTTCTTGATGTTAAGACAATGGGTTAATTGCATTTTGTGGGGCAGTTGGATACTGCTTTTTTTTCCTTCCACAGCCATGGCACAGAGCCATGATTCAGACTTTCTAAGAAGTACGGGTAAAATTTATTCAGTGATTGCCGGCGTAGTAGTCATTTTTATTGGCATTTCAATATATTTATGGAAAATTGATAACAAGCTAACCAATTTAGAAAAACAAATAAAAGATGAGCACGAAACAAATTAACTTTTACGAAAGCGTGCAGCGCAATTTTGATAAGGCAGCTGCCTTGTCCAAACATTCCAAAGGTCTGTTGGACCAAATTAAGGTTTGTAATGCCGTTTATCAAATGAATTTTCCAGTGAAAATTGGAAAAGACTTTCAAGTGATTGAAGCGTACAGGGTACAGCACAGCCACCACCGCCTGCCTACCAAAGGAGGTATCCGATTTTCTCACCTGGTAAATCAGGAGGAAGTAATGGCTTTGGCAGCTTTGATGACCTACAAATGTGCCATTGTCGACGTTCCTTTCGGAGGAGCCAAAGGAGGAGTTAAAATATCTCCACGTCAATACACGCCAGAAGAATTGGAAAGAATCACAAGGCGTTACACCGTTGAATTAATTAGAAAAAATTTCATAGGCCCAAGCCTTGACGTTCCTGCTCCGGATTATGGTACAGGCGAAAGAGAAATGGCATGGATCCTTGATACGTATCAAACGTTTAAAGGCGGTGAAATCGATGCAGCAGGTTGTGTAACAGGAAAACCTGTCAATCAAAGTGGTATTCACGGAAGAACAGAAGCAACAGGCCGAGGTGTTTTTTACGGTTTAAGAGAACTTTGCAATGATGCCAAAATGATGGCAAAAGTGAAATTGGATACAGGTATTGCCGGTAAAACAATGGTCATTCAAGGACTCGGAAACGTGGGGTCTTATGCAGGTAAAATTTGCCAGGAAGAAGGAGGCGTTAGGGTAATTGCCGTTTCTGAACAGGAAGGAACCATCACGTCAGATAAAGACATCAATATTGAAAAACTCATCGAATACCGCAAGCAAAAGGGTAGTATCATGGGCTTCCCGGGTACAAAAAAACTGGAGAACAGAGAGGATTGGGTGAAAATTGAATGTGATATTCTTTTGCCAGCTGCCCTCGAATCCCAAATCACCAAAGAAAATGCAAAATTTGTTAAAGCTAAAATCATAGGTGAAGCAGCCAACGGCCCGGTAACTGCTGATGCTGAAACCATCTTATTGAAAAAAGGTATTCTCATTATGCCGGATATGTACCTCAATGCAGGTGGTGTTACAGTATCTTATTTTGAATGGCTTAAAAACCTTTCACACAGAAGGTTTGGTAGGCTGGAAAAAAGGTTTGACCAAAATACCTACAGCAACTTACTCACTACCATGGAAAAAATGACAGGTAAATCCATCGGTCAGCGAGAAAGAACTTTCCTCACAAGAGGTGCTGATGAAGTAGATTTGGTTCGCTCAGGTCTGGAAGAAACCATGATCAACTCATATGAACAAATCATGGACTATTACAACAGGTACAAAAGGATTGACGATCTGCGTACAGCGGCCTTCTCTTGTGCTTTGGATAAAGTAGCCAATGACTACCTTACTTTGGGTGTTTTTCCTTAATTAAGGTAATTTTGATTATAAAAATAAAGGCGGCTCAATTCTGAGTCGCCTTTATTTTTTCAATTCAATCTTGTAGATAAGATACATCTCCTTGTTATTCACTAAAACGCTATCAGGTATATATTCACCACTACAACACCCAGATTTTATCTTTACCGTGGGACCTATTGTAATAGTATCAGCCTCGTAGGGGAGTAGTTTTACAGCAAATGTAGAATTTGCTCGTCCAGATATAGAAAGAGTTTTCTTAGATTGTTGTTCATTCAATTCAATAAAGGTGGGAGCCTCACCAGAAATAGAAGTTACCACTATATCTTGTAATGATCTATTTTGGAGTAAGTCAACACCATTTTTTGCATCAGTATAATAGATGACACAAGGTGAACTATTGTTGCAGTCAGATGCATCACAATAACAGGATAGCAATGTACTGGCTATAACCAACAATAATAATAGGGGAGAATTAAGATTGCACCTCACACAATTCATTCAATTCTGGAACTTGAATATCAAAATGAGATGCATCAAAGATACATTCACCTTCTTTAATTACTAAAACCTGAGGTGATTCATGATAAACATCAAATTTACTGGCCACTAAATTTGATACCAATCTGAATTTTTTTAAATCCAGATAATAACTTGGTATTTCAAATGACCATTGTTGTTCTAATCTCATTTTTACCATGAGACTGATGTGGCACGTTGTGCTGTGCTTAAAGATTAAAACAGGACTTTGAGTTGATTGATGTATGATCTCCTCCACCTGTTCGGGTGAATTGAGCTCAAGCCAATTCATATGGGAAGTGCTGGATTTACTTTACCAAAGAAAAAAGGGATACAGGAGCTTTTAATTCGTATGGACATCCATAGCCACCTCTGTTACAAGATGACATTCCTGCTAATACAGCAACGAATAAAAGAGCAACGGCAACGGTCTTAACGGACTTCTTCATTTTTACAATTTAATTGATTCTACTAATTAAGGGACACTCCCTATAACGAAGAACCCTGCAAAATTAGTGCTAAATTTTAAATTTTGATGTAAATCATCGGTTTTAGGTCCTAATTTTCGAAAATTAACGATTTATTTACAAAAAAGTTGACTTCATAATTGTTTATGAAACCAATTTATGTAACAACTCGCTGTATTTAATGGCCAGATTTTTTCGGCTATAACCAAGATAGCCTTTCGAACTTACCTCAAAATTCCCTGATTGATAGCTCTTTATTGCCGTACCAATAAAATCACCCAAGGCAGTTTTATCATAGTAACCCAATAGAGTACCTGCGCCGGTATCGCGTAGCAACTTTGCGGTATCACTATCCGGAAGTCCGAATGCCAAAATGGGCCTGCCTGATCCCAGATATTCGTACATCTTACCGGGCATTACTCCCTTTTGCTGAGGGATATCATTGATGGGCAACAATAATAACTGAGCACCTCTCATTCTTTGAATTACCAATTGATGATTTTGCTGTCCTGTAACGGTCAAATGATCTTTTAACCCTGCTTTTTGAATGGATTCAATAATACTTCCATCTACAATCCCCACCAACTCAATCTTGATAAATTGGCCATACGAGGGATTTTTTTGGATCAAATTACCCAATACTTCCCACAGCACTCTGGGATTTCTATCTTTATTCATGGACCCGATATGGACAATGGTGAAATCCAGGTCTAATGCAGGAGCTGTATTTTTAAAATCTTCTTCATCGAAACCATTATGTATCACTCGTATTGGTCTGTTGGCTAGTTCCATTAAGTCATCGGCACAGGATGGACTGATGGTCACAATCTCATCGGCAGTTGACAAGACCTTCTTTTCCATGGCATGATGCCTCCTGTCGGCCCAGGAAGTAAGCTTTAAATCTTTATAAAAATCAATCATTGTCCAGGGATCTCTAAAGTCGGCTACCCATTTAACATTGGGAAACTCCTTTTTTAAGCCCAGTGCTATCATATGCATGCTATGAGGAGGTCCGGTTGATATAATTACATCGTATACGTGGGTCTCCAAATGTTGGCTCAAGTACTTTACAGATGGTTTAATCCAAAAGCATCGGGCATCAGGAATAAAAAAATTACCCCTCAGAAATACTGCCAGGTCTTGTTTCCAGCCAGCCTTTTTACCTTCGGTGATGAGCGCATTGTAACTGTTAGCCTTCTTGCCCGTGAATTTTTTAAACAATTGATAGGGTTCCCAAATGGGTTGTTTAAGGATGTGAATTCGGGGGTCAACTTCTTCTACCAAAGAAGGGTCATAACCCGGAAATTCACCATTTTCAGGTGTATATACCGTCAAATCTACATTTTGATCGGGAAGGTACTTGGACATCTTTAACCATCTTTGTACCCCTCCTCCGCCAGCCGGGGGCCAATAATAGGATATCAACAGCACTTTTAACATATTACTCCTTTGAAGGCAAAGATACACTTGCGGCTCCAAACCTTATGTTCGGACACGTATATAAAAAATGTCTATATTTGTAGCCAAACAATACTCATGAAAGTGAATATCCAGAAATTGCTGCCTTATTTTGGTGCTTTAGCCATCATGCTCCTGGTAAATGTAGTGTATTTTTTACCTCAGTTTCAGGGTAAGGTGCCTGAGATGGGAGATATTGTCCAATACAAAGGCATGTCCAAAGAATCAGTTGATTATCTGGAAAAGACTGGTGAAGAAACTTTGTGGACCAACTCTATGTTTGGTGGAATGCCCACTTATCAGATATCAGCATCCAATCCCTCTAATTTACTAAAGTATGTCCAACAAGGCTTGTTTTTAGGCTTTGACAGACCAGTTGGCTATTTCTTCTTTGGCATGGCTTCCATGTTTGTTTTAATGTTGGTTTTTGGGGTCAATGTCTGGATTTCTTTGCTTTCAGCCTTACTATTTGGCTTGTGTACCAATCATTTTATCTTGTTTGAAGCAGGCCACTCTTCCAAAATTATGACCATTTTTACAGCACCTTTGTTAATAGCCGGCCTGGTGCTGCTCAATAAAAAAAGTTATTTGTACGGAGCTGCCTTATTCACCCTGGGTGCTGGCCTCAACTTATATGCCAACCACCCCCAAATGACTTACTATCTGGCCATGGCCTTGGTTTTTTATGTGGGAGTAGAACTTATTTTAGCCGCTAAAAAATCCGATTGGGGCCATATTGGCAAACTAATGAGTATTTACCTTCTTGGCTCTGCCCTGGCATTGGGCGCTTCCTGGTCAAAAATTAGCGCTACCATAGATTATACAAAAGATACCATGAGGGGAACACCCATCCTGACAACGAAAGGGGATGGTGGAGAAGCCAAAAAGGGTGAAGGCCTGGAGTATGATTATGCCATGGCCTGGAGCAACAACAGCATTGATATCTTATCTTCCTTTGTGCCTTATGCGGCTGGCGGTAGTTCAGGTCAGTGGGTCGAAAAGAACTCAAAACTGGCGAGGCAGCTGAATCAAAATAAGGCATTTCAAGCTCCTACTTATTGGGGAGGTCTGCCATTTACTTCAGGTCCTGCCTACTTGGGAATTTTGGCTATTTTCCTTGCTGTCTTAGGATTTTTCACGATCAGGCATTGGATAAAATGGTGGCTTTTAGGAGCCGTTTTGCTTACCTTTATCCTTTCAATGGGCAAAAACTTTGCTGTCATCAACGATGTATTCTTTAATTATCTTCCTTACTTCAATAGGTTCCGTACCCCCAATTCGGTGCTCTCGGTAACGACCTTATTTATTCCCATCATGGCAGGCTTGGGCCTTCATGGTTTAATGTCAATGTCACAGGAAGAAAAGGCTTCTCAATTGAGATATCTTTATATGGCAACCGGCATTGTGGCCGGAGGATGTGCCTTGTTGGCCATTTTAGGCCCATCCATGTTATCTTTTTCTCATGAAACCAGCGATGCCAATTACGCACAAATCATTGAAGCGCTTACAGACTTTAGGAAAAGCATGCTGTCATCATCAGCCTGGAAATCTTGCCTTGTAGTTTTAGCTGCATCGGCGGTATTGTGGTTACACATCAAAAATATAATCACAAATACTGTTGGGGTTGCCTTACTAATAGTACTGGGACTTATCGATTTATTTCCGGTTGATAAAACTTACTTCTCAGAACGGAATTTTGTTTCAGAAAGAGTGTATGACCGTGGCTTCGAACCCAGATCTGCTGATCTTGAGATTTTAAAAGACAAAGATCTCAGTTATAGGGTTTATGATGCATCCATCAATACCTTTAATGCAGCCTCTACTTCGTACTTTCACAAAACAGTGGGGGGCTATAGCGCTGTAAAACTCCAACGTTTCCAGGATTTGATTGACAAACAAATTGGCAAAGGCAATCAAAGGGTCTTAGACATGCTCAATACCAGGTACTACATAGTACCTGCCAATGGAGGCCAGGGAGAGCCGGGAGTTCAACGAAATCCCAATGCCTACGGCAATGTATGGCTGGTAGATAGTCTCGTTTGGGTGAATACCCCAGACGAGGAAATCGCAGCACTAGATAGTGTGACCAATAGAATTGCCATCGTTCACAAAGAATTTTCTGAGTATGCCAAGGGCTTGCAACCTGATGGACAAGGTCAAATTGCACTAACCGCCTACCAACCCAATAAACTCACGTATGAGGCAAATGTGGCCAGCGATCAATTGGCTGTTTTCTCAGAAATCTGGTATGGTCCTGATAAAGGCTGGCATGTTACGATAGATGGCCAACCAGCTGAGCACATCAGAGTTAACTACTTGTTGCGGGGATTAAAAATTCCTGCCGGCAAACACACCATTGAGTTTTCTTTCAAACCAGAGAAATACTATCGGGGTGAAAAGATCAGTCTTGCCAGTTCGGTTTTAATCCTCCTTTTGGTATTGGGAGCAATTGGATTGGGCTTGAAGGAAGGGATGAAAGCGTGATTAGGAAATATTCAAGGCTTCAAACAGCCTTGAACGAAATTGGCTGATGCTTAGATTATTGGTATAATAATAGGTTGCTGTATTACTAGTTTTTTCATAAATATTCTGATCAAAGA
The DNA here is from genome assembly GCA_017987975.1 of Saprospiraceae bacterium. Taxonomy (GTDB): domain Bacteria; phylum Bacteroidota; class Bacteroidia; order Chitinophagales; family Saprospiraceae; genus JADKBO01. Next base: position 6,006 of record JAGNSQ010000034.1, on the reverse strand, counting down.
TCAACTGATCTATTTTAAATTTATCATTTAGAAAACAGCCAACACCCGCTTGAATTTTTTCTTCAGTTGTCCTTCGGTGATTGCCAATAAAAGGTATGCCCAGACTCAGGTAATCTGCTTCTTTGTTAGCTTCCTGATTAGCATAACTATCATTTGTAGATCGAATTAAACTCAACCCTATAAACCGATAGGTATGAGATAATTTATGCAGTTCCTCATACAATCTATCCAAAGGCATTCTATCATACCAATGAACATCCTCTGATTTAGGAAGATCATATTTTTTATCCCCAAAGATAAACAGAGGAATATCTAATTTTTTTTGAAGTTCCAACACATCAGAGGCCCCTTTATCTTCACTGAAAATGCCCAGATACAGCAGTGCTGGTTTATCACCCATACCAAGTGATTGTTTTTTTCTGAAGTTCTCAAACGGAGATGCGTAAATATTGATACTACAAGCAGTAATTTTAGAAAATTCTTCTTTCAGGTAGTGTGAATTTACCAATAAGTGATCTGTAAATTTTTCTATGGTATTGGTTTCAAATGAGCTTACCCATTTGCGAACCCAATATTCAAATGGTTTTATAAATGGATATGTTTTTTTGAGGTGAAAAAAAGTCAGTGCAACATTATTGTCGAGCGTTTCATAAACCAATCTTTTATAGGAAGGCCGTATTTTTTTAATTAGGGGAAGTAAACTAAGGTCATACACAATGGCAATTTCGGCATTATAATTGATTTTTGAAAAAATCTTTATTAAATCCCATCTGAAATAAGATAAGGTACAATAGTATAAAAGTTTGTCTCTTATGCTCATCGCAGATTTGGGGTAAGGCGACCCACAAACTTCAACACAGTGTCCTGCATGTTCCAGTAATTCTTTCTCCAATTTTATGCGTGGAGGAAGAGCTTTACTCAACTGCATGGTATATATAACTACCTTCATGGATTATTCCTTTTTCAAGACGACAGCATAGTTGGCTTCAAAATGGCTTCTGAATCCTCTGAATAATGGAAAAACCAGAGATTGTAAAATTTTCATATATAACTTTCTGGGTTGATCATATTCTTTCAACCAACAGAATTGTTCGATCTTCATATTGACACGGTTACTTATTTCTAAAAAGTTGATGGGGTCAATAAAACTAGTATGCTCTGGGTTTATGCTTGGTTTGCCGAATAAAATTATGTTGAAAAATTGACGAATGTTGAAAGGGTTGGGTGTAGTTATAACCATCCTGCCACCTGATTTCATGTGTTTAGCATAGGTTTCGATAAACTGACAAATATCGTTAACATGCTCTATCACATCTAACATCGTTATTACTTCAAATTCTTGATCGCTGAGTTCATCGGCATGCAAGATATCAAAACCAAGTTCTTTTGCCTTTGCAATACCATCTTTATTAATATCAACTCCGATTAATGAAGAAGCACCTGCTTTTAAGTGTTTGTGCACCCATGCCTCACTTGTGAAGTCGTTATCCTGACCCACGCAGCCAACATCAAGAACACTTTTACCTGATGTGAGCGATTGCACAAATGGGATCTTATATTTAACCTTTGCTTTGCTGAATTCCATACTGTATTATAATAAAGTAATATTGCCGTTTTCTAAAATAACGATAAAGGGATAACAGCATCTCCTTTACCGGTTTATCTTTTAAATTCAAATTTTTATAAGGATAAAATACGTGGGTTTTAACATTATATTTATGTTCTAAGTGAACCATCCAGGTATTTAACTCTTCTTTGCTATGATTGTACCAGCCACTAGGTGCAGTCCTACTGTGATCAGTAAATGACCAAATGATAAAAGTGCTGGTTTCAGTACCATATTGATCAATTAATTGTTCTAATCGGCTTGAACAAAGATCAGTGTTTTTCTCATTAAACAGCGAAAGACCATTGGCGATGATGTAGTCAAATTTTTCTTCGATTTCTTGGGCATTATTTAAATCAGAAACTTTGAATGTTAGCTTGGGGTCATCACTTAGCAAATTATTGACAGCAATAATGTTTTCTACAAAATCGATTCCTACTGCTTTGTCAAAATATTGTTTCATGATATGGGTCTTCATTCCAAATCCACACCCAAGGTCGACCAGGCTTTTTGATTGACAATGTTGATCTGCAATGATCTTCAAAAGAACTTCAAACTGCCGTCCGTAAAAACTGAATTCCTGCTGGTAGTAGGGCAGTGCAGCAAAATGGCTGTACTTTTTTTCGTATATGGCTTTGATATCCATTTAAACGCTAAGGTATGAAAAAGTTAAGCAATTTATGGAAAAACAGGGCTTTGACATTTGAAATCAATTTACCTCAATTTGGCTCAAATCGTTGATATCCAATGTTTCAAATTGGGTGTCATTCAGATAGCGGAGGATTTTAATATATTGTTCTGCATATCCCTCATATTTTCCACTGGTGAAAAATGTATTGTGCCAAAGTAAGGATAAGATACATCCGGTTTTGTTGGCTTCAATAAAGTTAATAACAGCATCGCCGGTTTCCTCGACAGGAAGTTCCATGTAATTTCTAAAAGTAGCATCCATCATATGTAAGGGCACAGCAATGTGTGAGTAACATTTTTGTTTGATAGGATTATATGGACGGAAAGCATATCCATATGAATTTCGAAATCCATAATGTTCAGCGAAACCCATGCTGGCATCTATTTTCAATTCTGAATCCTCCAGCTCCTCCCAATGAGAGGGTAAACTATATCTCAAAAAGTGATTTCTATTGGCAATGCAGGGAAATGGTAATGATTTGGTTTCAATTAGAAAATCAGCGTTTCCCGAACTTTTGTGTAGCCCATTAGAGGCACATTGTTGACTATATTTGCTTAGCTCATTTTTGGTATAATCGGCATTCATTATGTTATTCTGTTTCCCTTGCTCAACCAACCAAAAATAAGCATGCTTTACTCCATAGGTTTCATGTAGGCTATTGATTAAATCCATATTTGCCCACCCAGGCCTGTTGGCCAGATAATTCAATATGACATTTTTTAACTTGTCGAGTTGAAATGTTTTTAAATAATACCTGCCGTTTTGCATAAATTCACCATGGATGGTATCAATATCGTGGGATAGGAACAATCGGGTGGGAAGCTTAAAAATAGGGGTTCCGCGGAAATAATTGCTGATAAAAGCCTCCATTGTTTCCAAAACCACATTCTGGGTTATATTGTGATTTAAAAACTGCCAGGAATGGTAATATGAAAATCGACCATAGGCATCTGTCTCATTGCTATCATATTCCTGCACACAATTGACAAGGTGAAATATCTTTTCCAAATAATACAAATCATCCATCTGGCAAAAAACAGTGTGACATTCTTTGTATTCTTTGTTGATAAAGTGACGCCAATATTTTTCGTTTACTTTAATTGAACTTTCAATTTCGTTTGAAACAATGAGGCCCTGTGAAGGCGGGCTGGATAGAATTTCAAATTCAATACCCAATACTGGTTTGAATAGGGAAAGCACAAATAGTACTCCACTGCTCCATTCTTGATCAGCCTGAACAAATGTTTGTATCTTGGTATTTATCATAAAGATGCAAATTTAAGGATATTTGACTCACTTTGAATGATATCCTATTACCAACATCAATTTTCCTTGGTAGACCGGGTTTAGTAAAGTATTTTTACCTCAGGTTTTCTAAACAAATCTTGCCCATTATGGGAATTATTAAATTTCAAAGCATCCGATATTCCATTTTTAATGCCTTAGCCATTGGATTAGGGGCTCTGGCAATTATTTTTATCATCCCGTATGATAAAACCTCCTATGGCATAGTAAATATGATTTTTGCTGCAGCTTATTTGCTGTCTCCTGTTTTAGGACTCGGGCTTCCTTTGGTCATCATCAAATATTATCCTTTTTTTAAAAATAAAGGCAAAGAAGACTATTATTTGGGTTTTGCTTTGGCTCTTACTGCATTGGTCACTTTTTCTCTCGCACTTATATTGTCTCTATTCTTTTCTGAATTTTCCAAAGCTGCTGCCTTTTTTGGACTGGATGCCGATTTTATTATGTCCAATAAACTTAACATTCTCATTCTTTCAGTGCTGTTGGTTTTCAACTATGTCATAATTTCATTCAGCGCACTGCAGAAAAAAATAGCCATTCCGGAATTGTTGAGCAATGTGGCTTATAAAATATACGTACCCTTTTTGATCATTCTTGTTTATATAAAGTATCTAAGTGTACAAAATCTCGGACTAGGTCTTATACTCTTTTATGTTTTTTCTACATTGGCCATCTTATTATATGTTTCACGTATGAGAAGTTGGAAATGGTCAACCGGATTTTCCTTTGTCTTACATGATAAAGAAAATAATTTAATCGGATTTATGCTGCAATCCGGCCTGCAAACACTGGCTAATGGAATCCTGCTTAGGTTGGATGTGTTGATGGTTGGGCTAATTCTTGGCCCTTTTGAAGCGGGTATTTATGGCATCATTCTTTTTATGACAAGTACACTGGAAATCGCTTCCAAGGCCATCTCGCAAATCTCAGCACCCATCATTTCTCAAAAGTGGTCAGAAGGCAATTTGACTGAAATTGGTAAAATTTATTCTAAATCAGCAGTGGTTCTTACCGTCATTAGCTGCTTATTGTTTGTACTGTTATATTTCAATTTTCCACACATTTTTAAATTGATGCCAAAAACAGAATTTAATCAGGAGTGGATCCTTGTTATGACGGTGTTGTGTCTGGCACGAATAGTTGATCTAGGCTTTAGTTTAAATGGTGTAATTCTCACTTATTCCAATTTAATCCGCTACAATATTGGGTTTTTAATATTGAGTGGTATGATCTATTTTATACTATTGGTGAACCTATTACCAAAGATGGGTATGCTTGGAGCTGCTATTTCTTATTTTGTGGTAATTATGTTTTTTAATTTAGCCAAACATATTTTAATAAAACTTAGATGGCAACTCGATCCGCTTAATTTTAACTTACTAAAAGTGGTGGCTATAGCTGTAGTTACTTTTTTAACTACCTGGTTTTTACCACAATTGAACAACCCCTGGTTAGCCATGGCAGTTAATTCAACTGTCATTGTATCAATTTATTTTTTTGGTTTATTATTATTAAAACCTTCGGAAGACATCGAACTTATGATTCATAATATAAAAGCCAGGATTTTGAAATAATCAAAAATCCTGGCTTTTCATTTCATTTCTTCCTTCTACCAATTTTTCTCAATCAACGCCTTTGTTTTTTTGATTCCGTCTACCTCTGGGTCTTTTTCACCCTCGTACTCAACGCCAATAAATCCGGAGTATCCCGAAACTTTGACCAAATCCAACATCTTTTTATAATCAATTTTGGTGTCATTGCCTTCGGCGTCAAAATCGTACGACTTGGCACTTACACCTTTGGCAAAGGGGAGGATTTCTTCTATTCCTTTGTAGCGGTCATACTCCTCTGTACATGGAGCACCCCACATGACGCCACCTTCTCTTTTTAAACAAAAGTTGCCAAAATCAGGAAGGGTACCGCAGTTGGGTAGGTTTACCTTCTTCATTACATCAGCCAACCAGGCTCCGTTGCTGGAGTATCCGCCATGATTTTCAACAATTACATTGATGCCATGCTGGGCTGCAAATTGGCTCAATGCGGTTAGTCCTTTGACTACATTGGCAGATACTTCTTCAGCGGTACCTTCGCCATGGGCATTGACCCGGATAGAATGACAGCCCAAATGTTTGGCGGCGGTCACCCACTTTTTATGCGCATTTACTGCTGAGTCTCTTCTCACTGAATCAGCTTCTCCCAGATATCCTTCTCCATCAATCATGATGAGCACCTGGGTAATTCCGGCTGCTTTGGCGGCAGCGTTGAGCGAGTCAAGGTAAGCGGTGTTCTCTGCCTTGTCTTTAAAAAACTGATTCACATATTCTATACCGGTAAATCCCAATTCTTTTGCTTTGGCTGCAAATTGCATATTGACCATCTTGCCGTCAAAAAGGGTTTTGTGAAG
>JAGNSQ010000142.1 GCA_017987975.1 Saprospiraceae bacterium | reverse complement strand
GCCTCTGCCTGACTCAAGTCCAACTGTCCATTCAAAAAAGCCCTCAATGTAAATTCTCCCCTCGTAGCCGTCCTCGCCCCGTGTCGCAAAAACAACTGCATCACCTGCCCCAGGATGTACGATGACCCATGGCACGACAATTCCACCACATCCTCTTTTGTATAACTTTTGGGGGATATAAAAATACTGGCCAATACCTCGTCCAGCACCCCACCCTTCTCATCTACAAGCTTACCCAGGTGAATGGTATGGCTCTCACACTTTTCCAGGTCCTTACCCTTAAAAAACCGATTCACCAACCCAATACACCCTTTTCCTGACAATCTTATCACGCCAATTGCCCCCACCCCCGGTGGAGTCGCCAATGCAATGATGATGTCGTTTTGCAAATGATTCATACTACAAAGATACGCCTTCGACTGCCAACAAAAAAGTTACCCGTTGCCGGTTCCCTACACCGGAGTCCCGGCGTAGGGACAGGTGCTCCGTTGCCGGATACCCGGATGCTCCGTTATTTTTCCTAATTTGCAGGCATGTTCAAAAATGAAAATTACCGACTGGAATGGTGTATTGATGATGCCATCACCTCACTGCCACACTTTGATCAGGTAGATCAGGTGGAGTGGTGTTCTAGGCTGGACCTCGATGGACTGACCCCCGATTTTACATTGGCTCAACAGGTAATAACACAAAGCCCTGTGCCGGTAAAGGTCATGCTAAGGAATAGGGCCGGTGATTTTGTCTATGGTGAAAAAGAATTAGATGACATCATAGAAACCGGACTAAAGTTCAGAGAGCTGGGCTACAATCGCTTTGTTTTTGGCGCCATCCGCCACGGTCGACTGGATCTCGAGGCGATAACTAAGGTTATGTATGCTCTGGCTCCAGCTCATATTTGCATACACAAGGCCATTGATGTTTCTACCGATATTTTGGCTGATCTTGTCCTTTTGGGAGAAATAAAGGGCATCAATGAAATCCTTACTTCAGGAGGGGCCGCCACCGCCATGGAGGGAATAGAGATGATGAAAGCCATGTATAAAGAGGTGCCAAAAGGTATAGACATCATTGGGGCTGGCAAAATTACACGGGAAAACGTGGCCCTGCACCATGAAATATTAGGATTAAAAGCCTATCATGGCAAAAGAATGGTGTAAAATCAGGGTTTTGGCATGAAATTCGTAAACTTTTTAATTAAAATGAGATCCATGTACAGGTTATGGGTAATGATTGCCGTGCTTTCAACGGTAGCTGGTTGTAAGACAGCCAAGGTGCCAGGAAGCAATTTTTCGAGCAAAGAATTTTCGTGGAACAACGCTACTGTCTATTTTATGTTGACAGACCGTTTTAACAATGGAGATAAAAGCAATGATTTTGTACACCCTACAGATGCCCCACCAGCCCTGCTAAGGGGATATATGGGGGGAGATGTCAAGGGCATTACCCAAAAAATAAAGGAAGGTTACTTCGATAGTCTTGGCGTTGACGTGTTGTGGATGACCCCTCTCATTGAAAATATCGAAGGCAGTGTAGATGAAGGCACCGGCAGGTCTTATGGCTTCCATGGTTATTGGACCAAAGATTGGACTGCGATAGACAAACGACTGGGTACCAAAGAAGAAGTGGCTGAAATGGTAAAAACGGCGCACGCACATGGCATCAGGGTATTGATGGATGCGGTGGTCAATCACACTGGTCCCGTTACGCCCAAGGATGTAAAATGGCCCGATGAATGGGTAAAAACCGGCCCCCGATGTATCTATACAGATTATAAGTCAACGGTCAACTGTACCCTGGTAGACAATCTTCCAGATATCAGAACCGAGTCCAATGAAGAAGTAGTGCTTCCGGCATTTTTAGTTGAAAAATGGAAAAGAGAAGGCAGGTACGAACAAGAAGTAAAGGAATTGGATGAGTTTTTTAACACCACCGGCTACCCGCGTCGTCCCTACTTTTACATCGTCAAATGGCTGGTAGATCTCATCAAAGATTATGGCATCGATGGCTACAGGGTAGATACCGCCAAGCACACCGAAAGTCAGGTTTGGAGCGATCTGTACAGAGAAGCCTCAAAGGCATACGAAGTATGGAAAAAAGCCCATCCGGGAGAACTGAAAGGTGATACCGATTTTTACATGGTAGGAGAGGTATACAACTATTACATCAGCAATGGAAGAATGTACGATTATGGCGATCGCCAGGTCGACTTCTTTAACGACGGCTTTCACGCCTTGATCAACTTTGACTTTAAATCAGACGCCCATATGTCTTACGAAAAACTATTTACCAAATACGATGTGGCCCTCAACGGCCCCCTTACCGGTAAATCAGTACTCAACTACATCAGCAGTCACGACGATGGAGGTCCGTTCGATAAAGAAAGAAAAATGGCCATGGATGCCGGCACCAAACTACTGCTGACCCAGGGAGCCGCCCAAATTTATTATGGCGACGAAACCGCACGTACCCTCACCGCAAGAGCAGAAGGTGATGCCACCCTTAGGTCTTTTATGAACTGGAATGAAATGAACCAGGGGGATAAAAAAGCCATCATGACGCACTGGCAAAAGATCGGCCAATTCAGAAAACGCCACCCTGCAGTTGGAGCGGGTCGCCACCAAAAAATATCCGATGTACCCTACGTTTTCAGTCGCACCCTCAAATACGGTACCACCGAAGATGTTGTAGTCATCGCCCTCGAAGTCACCAAAGACTATGGTATGGCGGATGTATCCATCCTCACCACCAATGGTCGCGTAAGAGATGCCTACTCGGGCAAAATCCAAAAAGCAACTGGCGGAAAAGTAAGGGTAGACAAAGGCAAGGTATATCTGTTCGAAAAAATTTAGACCGCTTACGGAGTATCGGAGCATCGGAGCATCGGAGCACCCAGATGCTCGGTTGCTCGGTTCCCTACAATGACTTCGCCATTATAGGGACAGGTGCTCGGTTGCCGGATGCTCCGTTGCCGGTTGCTCGGTTGCTCGGTTGCCGGTTGCTCCGTTGCCGGTTGCTCGGTTCCCTACAATGACTTCGCCATTATAGGGACAGGTGCTCGGTTGCCGGATGCTCCGTTGCCGGTTGCTCCGTAATCAGCGTTTCTGCCTGAAAAAATCCTTAACCAGCATAGAACATTCCTCCATCATCACACCAAAGCTGATTTGGGTGTTGGGGTGTAACAATTCCCGGCCATAGCGCATAAAACCCCGTTTATCGTCCTGGGCGGCATAGACAATGCGGCCGATCTGGCTCCAGTAGAGGGCACCGGCACACATCACACAGGGTTCGAGGGTGACATAAAGGGTGCATTCATTGAGGTATTTGTGGTTGAGGTACGAAGAAGCCGAGGTAATGGCTATTATTTCGGCGTGGGCGGTGACATCGTTGAGCAATTCCGTTTGATTATAGGCCCTGGCAACGATTTTATTGCCGCAGGCTATGACAGCCCCAACAGGTACCTCGTCCTTGTCAAAGGCCTGTAAAGCCTCGTTATAGGCCATTCGCATAAAATAATCGTCCGTGAAAATGCCGTCCATACCCAAATTTTTGCCAAAAGTAAGCAAAGCTGAAAACTTTGGGAAAAAGCTCTTTTTTCGGCATCATTTTGGCAATTTAAATTTTGTCCGTATTTTTGCACATGGAATCATTCAATACCAATAGCATCAAAATCCTCGAGGAGGCACTCACTTTTGAAGATGTGCTGCTCATTCCTAGTTACTCAGAGGTCCTTCCCAGAGAAGTGAACGTTACCACCCAATTTACCACAGACATAAGGCTCAATGCTCCTATCGTGTCAGCAGCTATGGACTCAGTCACAGAGTACCGACTGGCCATTGCTATAGCGCGCGAAGGGGGGATCGGCATCATCCATAAAAATATGAGCATCCAGGCACAGGCCGAACAGGTGCGAAAGGTAAAACGTTCAGAAAGCGGTATGATCCTCGATCCGGTTGTACTGAAGCCAGATTCATTGGTAAAAGATGCTCATCATTTGATGAAAATCCACAAAATCGGGGGTATTCCCGTCATCGACACTCAAAATACCCTGGTTGGCATCCTTACCAATCGCGACCTGCGTTTTGAAACGGATATGGGCAAGCCGGTGAGTGAAATCATGACCCGTGAAAAACTGATAACAGCACCACAGGGCACCACCCTGATGCAAGCCAAAGAAATCCTCCAGCAGTTTAAAATCGAAAAATTGCCGGTCATTGATGCCAATTATAAGCTGGTAGGTTTGATTACCTACAAAGACATCATGAAAATTGAAAACTATCCCAATTCCAGCAAAGACAATCACGGCCGTTTGTTGGTGGGTGCTGCAGTGGGCGTTACCCATGACATGTTAGACAGGGTTTCAGCCCTGGTAGACGTAGATGTGGATGTGGTAACCGTTGACACAGCCCATGGCCATAGCAAGGGTGTCTTAGATGCGATTTACAACCTTAGAAAAGCCTTCCCCTATCTGCAAATTGTAGGTGGCAATGTGGCTACCGGAGAAGGGGCTCGTGCCCTGGCAGATGCAGGGGCCAATGCGGTGAAAGTAGGGGTAGGTCCCGGCAGTATTTGTACTACCCGAATTGTGGCAGGTGTGGGAGTACCCCAGCTGTCAGCCATCATGCATGCCCACACTGGCTTAAAAGGCACAGGTGTACCCATCATTGGTGATGGAGGTATCCGATACACCGGAGATATTGCCAAGGCCATTGTGGCCGGAGCTAATACCATCATGGCCGGTTCTCTATTTGCAGGTACCGAAGAAGCACCGGGTGAAACCATCCTGCTCGAAGGTCGTAAATTTAAAGTTTACCGAGGCATGGGCTCTTTGGGTGCCATGGAAGGAGGATCCAAAGACCGCTACTTCCAGGATGTAGAAGACGATGTAAAAAAGCTGGTTCCAGAAGGTATCGAAGGTAGGGTGCCTTTTAAAGGTTCGGTTTCGGAAGTTATGGTACAGTACCTGGGTGGTCTCCGAGCCAGCATGGGCTACTGTGGAGCTGCTACCATTCCGGATTTACAAAAAAGTAAGATGGTCAAAATTACCAATTCGGGTATTCGCGAAAGCCATCCACACAACATTACCATCACCAAAGAATCACCCAACTACTCTAAAAACGGGTAATTCAGGCCAAATCAATAGAAGTAGGGCTGCTCTGTCGGAAACGCCCTATCTCTCTGTGCATTACCGCAAACCAAAGAGGGGGAATAAAAGCCAAAACCATCATGCCGGGATAGCCCGTAGGCATCTGTGGACTCTCATCAAAGTGCCTCAGAATCTGGTATTTTCTGCTGGCCTGGTAGTGGTGGTCTGAATGACGGGTCAGTTCCAGTAATAAGATCCTGCCCAAGGGGTGATTGGAATTCCAGGAGTGTACCGGCATGGTCCTTTCGTAATAGCCGGAGTCGTTTTTCTTTCGCTCCAGACCATAATGCTCAATGTAGTTTACGGTTTCAAGCAAAAGGATGCCCATAAACGCGGATAAGATATACCAAATTAGTACTTGCACCCCAAAATAAAAACCAATGGTCGCCAATATGAGTAGCTGTGCCAGCTGAAATACGAGCATTTCATTGTGCATAGACCAAAATCGAAGTTGCTGTTTCTCTAATCTCAATTTTTCTATTTTCCAGGCAGAAAACCAGGAATCCCGAATAGAACGAATAAAAAAAGAATAGAGGTTTTCACCCCTGCGTGCAGAAGCAGGATCATCAGGAGTGGCTACTCTTAAGTGATGGCCCTTGTTGTGTTCTATAAAAAAATGGAGGTAGAGGGTAGTGGCCAGAAGGGCCTTGCTCATCCACTGTTCGTACTTGGTTTTGCGATGTCCCAACTCATGGGCCGCATTGATACCCAGGATGCCGCACGACAAGCCAAAGGCCAATATTTTGCCAAGTCGCTCCCACCACAACAGGTCGGCATCCTGCATCTGAATTAAAAAATAGATACCCAAAAAATACTGCACCGGCACCAGGCCATACAAGACCCAGTCGTAACTTGTGTTTTGAAGAGCCAGGCTTTCCGAAGCTTCATCCATGTTTTGTTCACTTCCTCTAACCAATAGCTCAATGAGTGGAATTAACCCAAAAACAACAATGATGGCCATATAGGTCACCCAGCCATTTTCTCTTAAAGAAAGGAAGATCAAAGCCGGAACAATGTATGCCCATATATATTTCAGCATGTCATAATGTTATTTTAATCTCATGGTTTAAAATGGTTAAATTTTTGTAAAACCGTTACAGATAACTCAGCCACCACTGCTCCTTGTGTTGGCTCTTGTACCGATCGTAAAAATAACACAAAGGATATAAAAATGCAATAACCGCAATCCATACTACGTAGGTCATGCCCAGCGATAGTCCTTCACCCGGTATAAGGTATAGGAAGGGAAAATGATTTTCAGGATGATGGGCCTCCGCTACGGTATGACCATTCATAAAATAAAGTGCTGTTGAAAGGGCATGAATGAGGTACAGGTGGATGATGTAATAAAAAAAAGCTGTCCTGCCAAAAACCGTCATCACCCGGGTAAAGCTGTTTTGCACGCTCTCCACATAGGCAAGTAAAATCAATGCCAGGCCCAGCATCACTGATAAATAAAGTAGCGAGGCTGGATACTTATCTACATTTAGGAATGACAATATGGTTAACAAAAACGTCTTTTGCTGTGACCAGTCTACCGGATCTCCATACCAGTTGGTAAAACGGAGAACCACAAAAAAGGCCAGCAAACCCAGGCCTGTACTTAATAAGTTTTTTCTCCTCCTACTTTCTTCATACCCGCCAACATACCACTGTCCCAAGCCATAACCGAGCATCATCACCCCTGTCCATATAGGAAATGCGTACACCAACATGGCACTATGACCCGGCAATATTTCATGAGCTGTAAAAAAACCATAATGCAGGAAGTCCCACCATAGGCTAGATTGAAAGCCTGGGTCATCTTCCACAAAATCAAAGGCATTATGTCCCAACACAATGAGCAGCCCTACTCCTACCATCACTTTAGTGGGAACTTTAAAAAACACCAATATGCCCATGATAATCATACTCATGCCAATGGCCCAAATGACCTGAAAAGGAATGATTTCGTAAGCCGGGTTGAAGGTCCAGGCCAGCGAAACGATAAATATTTCTGCAAAAACCAACCAAAGTCCTCGCTTCACAAGAAACGAAGCCAACTCCGAAGTACTCTTTCTCTGGCCCTGTAAAAAGATCGAGGTACCCGACAACAATACAAAGGCCGGAGCACAAAAATGCGTAATCCACCGGGTCATAAATAAGCCCGGACTGGTAGTGGCCAGATCCAGCGGATCGTGCGTATTGGCAGTGATGTGAAAGTAATCGCGAATATGGTCAAGTGCCATAATCACCATGGCCAGACCCCTCACCACATCTATAGAACTGACTCTGCTGCTGTTGTTTGGACCCATTGTTTTTTCGTTGTTGGTATAAAT
>JAGNSQ010000141.1 GCA_017987975.1 Saprospiraceae bacterium | reverse complement strand
GTTGAGGTTAAATAATTTACCGATGGTGGATTCTTGCCCCTATGCCAGTTTACTGGTGTAGGGGTACTGATTGTGGATTTATCGATGCTTGCCCCTGCAGCAGTGGAGCTGATGTAGGGGTACCGATGTTGAATTTAATAATGTACCGATTTTGGATATACTGATTGTGGATTTATCGATGCTTGCCCCTGCAGCAGTGGAGCTGATGTAGGGGTACCGATTGTGGATTTACCGATGTACCGATTGTGGATTTACCGATGGTGAATTTAATAATGTACCGATTTTGGATTTACCGATATGCCAATTTTGGATTTACCATTGTGCCGATTTTGGATTTACCGATGTACCGATTGTGGATTTACCGATGTACCGATTTTGGATTTACCGATATGCCAATTTTGGATATACCGATGTACCGATTTTGGATTTAGCGATGTACCGATTTTGGATTTACCGATGGTGGGTGGTCTGATTGTTGGATAGTTTGATTTTAGGTATGTGAACAATTGTATTAATTATAAACCATGTATTCAATTTTTTGAACCTTAATTTTGAGTAGCAGCGTTTTTAGGTGCGTAATTTCTTTCATCTCCACATTTTTATCAAGATAGACCTTTAGGCTAGCTATAGCATTGCCTTTTTTTAAAAAATGAGATTCCAGATCATCGTGGGTAAGGGCATGATCATTGAGGAAATAATAGCCAGGATGTTCAGGGTGTAAGGCCAGTTTCCAGGCATTGTCAGCATTGGCCACCACGGTTGGAAAAGAGACAATTGGCAGTTGTGCAGGAGCATTTTCATGGCGAATATGGGTGGCCACCATAAAAAAAAAGAGGAGGATAAAAACGATATCCGGCAAAGAAGCGGTAGACAGCTGTGGAGTCGAAGTGCTGTGTTTTTTAAATTTTAACATGGCTTATCGATTAGTTTAAGTGAGTGACGGCAAATTCGGATTCGTACATATTGACCTGAATGGATTTGGCTATTTTTTGCTGTTCATTCATTTTAAGTTGGTGCATGGGTAGACCATACCTTTGTGCAGCAAGTTGATCAGCTGCCAGATCCAGGCCAGATCGGATGGCTGCATGGATGTTGGCAAAATGCTGGTATGCAGCTTTAGGGTGATACTGAATACCAATGTGGCAGGGTTGGCTGGTATTTGTAAGGATGAGGTCAGCCACCAGCATGGGTATTTTGTTTTCCTCAATCAGATCATGATCGGCCATTACTGTATTTTGTGCATTGAGGTGGAGCATGAGGGTTGACGAAGCCTTGGTTTTAAGTGGGGGGCCATCGTTTTGAGCTTTGATTGGCATGGCAACCGAACCTAATTGGGTAATGGAGGTTGATACGAGAAAAAAAATGAGCAATAAAAAGGCTACATCTGCCATAGAACCGGCATTAATTTCGTGCGACTTGTTTTTAAAACGATTTCTCATAACAAAAATTGGTTTATTTATAAAAAGTAGATGAAAAAATGTAGATTTTGGGTGTTAGACCAAAAAAAATGTGGCATTAAAAAAGGTAGTCGTGGAGTGGTGTTTTCAAAAAAATGCCAAATTTTCACTGTTTTTCAGTTAGTTAGCAAAAATAGTTTCGAAAAAAAAGGAAAAAACATTTGGATGGGTAAAAAATACGATTACCTTTGCAGCCGCTTAAAAAGCCAGATTCAATAACAATAATATTTTATCAGCAGTGAATACATTAAGTTACAAAACAGTATCGGCCAAAAAGGAGACAGTAGTCAGAAAATGGTTCGTGGTAGACGCTGAAGGAGAAACAGTGGGCAGGCTTTGTACCAAGATTGCCGCCAATCTGATGGGTAAGACCAAGCCATCCTTCACGCCACACGTTGACACGGGTGACTATATCATCGTGATCAATGCCGAGAAGGTGAGATTTACCGGAAACAAGGTAGATCAAAAGGAATACCTGTCTTATTCTCTTTATCCGGGAGGTCAGAAGAGCATTACCGCAAAGGAAATGTTGGCGACACACCCAATCAGGGTAATCGAAAAAGCAGTTCGCGGAATGTTGCCTAAGACCAAATTGGGTGACGCCATGTACAAGAAATTATTCGTTTACGAAGGCAGCGCGCATCCGCATGGAGCGCAAAAGCCTGAAATTTTAAAATAATAAGTGAGCATGCAAACAAAGATGATCAATAAAGTAGGTAGAAGAAAGGCTGCAGTAGCCCGTGTTTACCTTACTGAAGGAAACGGCAACCTTACCGTTAACGGTCGCCAGCTCGAAGAATACTTCCCTGTTGTCAGCATCCGTATGAAAGTGGAGGAGCCTATGCTCACCCTTGGAATCGGAAAAGAGTTTGACATCAAAGTTGTGGTAAACGGAGGAGGATACAAAGGCCAGGCAGAAGCCATCAGAATGGCGATATCCAGAGCTTTTGTAGAAGTAAAAGAGGATTACAAAAAACCTCTGAAAGAGAAAAAGATGCTTACCCGGGATGCCCGCGAGGTTGAAAGGAAGAAATTCGGTAAACCTAAAGCAAGGAAGAGCTTCCAGTTCTCTAAGCGTTAATCACTATTTTGTCAGAATTATTATAAAGTTAAATATAATGAGCAAACCTACATATCAAGAATTACTGGATGCCGGAGTTCACTACGGTCACATGAAAAGAAAGTGGAACCCCAAAATGCTTCCGTATATCTTTATGGAGCGCAAAGGTATCCACATCATCGACCTCAACCGCACTTCTGAGTGTTTGGACAAGTCGGCTTTTGCAGCAAAACAAATTGTAAAATCAGGAAGGAAGATCCTTTTTGTAGCTACTAAAAAACAGGCTAAAGACATCGTAGCCGAGGCAGCAAGAAGTGTTGGCATGCCTTATGTGACTGAAAGATGGCTGGGTGGTATGATGACCAACTTTGCTACCATCAGAAGGTCTGTTAAGAAAATGCAGAACATCGATCGTATGTTGACAGATACAACCCTTACTTCAATCACCAAAAAAGAAAGGCTTACC
This sequence comes from Saprospiraceae bacterium, assembly GCA_017987975.1. Lineage (GTDB taxonomy): Bacteria > Bacteroidota > Bacteroidia > Chitinophagales > Saprospiraceae > JADKBO01. The sequence continues at coordinate 4,527 of JAGNSQ010000141.1, read as the reverse complement.
TTAACCCGTGAGCGCGCCAAATTGGAGAAAGAATTGGGAGGTATTGCTAACTTAAACAGGATCCCTTCTGCCTTGTTCATCGTTGACATTCACCACGAGCACATCGCTTTGGCTGAAGCAAAAAGATTGGGCATCAAAACATTTGGTATGGTAGATACCAACTCAGATCCCAATAAAGTTGACTTCCCTATACCTGCCAATGACGATGCATCCAAATCAGTGAAGATCATTGTTGGTTATGTGATCGAAGCCATCCGCGAAGGATTGGAAGAAAGAAGGTTGCAAGGCGCTACCGAAGAAGCTTAATTTTTTTCATCGATAAAATTTCTCAATAACATGAGTGAAGTAAATATTTCAGCAGCCGATGTTAAAAACCTGAGAGAACAAACGGGTGCTGGTATGATGGATTGCAAAAAAGCGTTGGCAGAGGCCAATGGCGATTTTGAAAAAGCCATCGAAGTCCTGCGTTTGCAGGGTCAAAAACTGTCTCTGAAAAGAGCAGACAGAGATGCCAAAGAAGGTGCGGTTATAGCACTTGTCAATGGTGACCAAACCAAAGGTGTTGTGGTAAGGGTTAGTTGCGAAACTGACTTCGTTGCTAAAAACGAAGATTTTGTCAACTTCGCCCGCAATATCGCCAACATCGCATTGACCAACTTTCCTGCAGATAAAGATGCATTGGTAGCCCTCACTTTTGATGGCAATTTTTCCATCGCAGAAAAACTAACCGAGCAGGTAGGTGTAATTGGCGAAAAAATTGAATTGGCTGAATACGCGAGAATAGAAGCACCAATGGTAACTTCTTACATCCACATGGGTAACCGTGCAGGCGTAATCGTTGGTCTTAACAAAGCAAATGCAGCTTTCGCCGATGCCGGTAAAGATGTGGCTATGCAAATTGCTGCCATGAAACCAATTGCCGTTGACGAAAGCGGTGTTTCTAAAGATGTGATCGAAAAAGAAATCGAAATCGGAAAAGAACTGGCTCGTCAGGAAGGTAAGGCAGAAGAAATGTTAGAAAAAATTGCTCTCGGCAAATTGAACAAGTTTTACAAGGAGAATACCCTGTTGCCACAGGCCTTTGTAAAAGACAACAAATTGTCAGTAGCTGACTACCTTAAAGGGTTCGACAAAGAACTTACGGTAACCGAATTTAAGCACGTTAAACTCGGATAAAATTTAAAGGCGATCATTTTTGGTCGCCTTTTTTTTTAGTTTTGCATCAATAAATCCCTCCAAATGTCCCTCAAATACAACCGCATCCTTCTCAAACTCAGCGGAGAAGCCCTTATGGGCGACCAAAATTTTGGTATTGAAGCCTCTATGCTTCGCCATTATGCCCAACAAATCAAACGGGTTACCGAACTGGGTGTCGAAGTTGCAGTTGTGATCGGCGGAGGCAATATTTTCAGAGGACTCAGTGCTGCCTCTTCCGGCATTGAAAGGGTACAGGGCGATTATATGGGAATGATGGCAACCGTCATCAATGGCATGGCCATCCAAAGTGCCCTTGAAGAAGCTGGTGTTTATACCCGCCTCATCTCCGCCCTTGAAATTCGACAAATTGCTGAACCTTATATCCGACGCAGGGCCATCAGGCACCTCGAAAAAAAGAGGGTGGTTATCTTTTCAGCTGGTACAGGCAACCCCTACTTTACGACCGACTCCGCTGCCGCCCTCAGAGCCAGTGAAATCAATGCCGACGTCATTCTCAAAGGTACCAAGGTAGATGGCATCTATACCGCAGACCCCCACAAAGATCCAACCGCCACTAAATACGATTCCATTTCTTTTTCAGAGGTGATCTCTAAAAACCTCAACGTAATGGATATGACGGCCTTTACCATGTGCCAGGAAAATCAGATGCCCATCATCGTTTTTGATATCAACAATCCGGAAAATCTGGAACGTCTCGTCAAAGGTGAGAACATAGGAACCGTAGTCAGGTAACCTGTTCATTTTTCAACACTTGTGGGAGCACAAAACATTGCGCCCCTCCTGCCTTGATTCATAAATCCATTTAATAAAACAGACCCAGCATCCACATGGGGATGGTGTCTTTTGTCCCTTTTTCTTTGGTGTCAAGTATGAGATAGGGATTGGGCATGTTGGCAATCTGGTGGAAAGTTTTGCCGGGGCCACCTATTTCAATAGTATATTGTTGGTCAATGAGGAGATCACCCCGTGCAGGGGTAGAAACCTGGTGCGCTGCTTTAAAGGCATAGACACAATAGGTTTCGCGGTGACTGCCCGTATTGATATTTCCAGAGCAAAGTGCATGGTGCAGGTTGGTGTTTTCGATTAACACTTTGTCTGGCTTTGCCAAGGCCGAGTCAGATTTGAGGCCGGATCTCAAGACATGGATCAGGCTGGCACTGTCCAGGTAGTCGAGATAGGAAAGCACCGATGTGCGGTTCATTTCCAGATCGCGGGCCAATTTTGAAATATTGGGTGTAAATGGAGTAATACCCGCCATTACAGCTAGCAGTTTTTTGACTTGTCGGGTTGTAGCATAATCAATGTTAAAGATGGCAGGCAAGTCAATATCCGTTACCCTGCTCACGGTGTTGAGGATTTGTTGGTGGTAACTTTTGCCGGCAGTACGGTAATAAGGGTAAACTCCTGTTACCAGATAGTTTTGAAATTTTTTCCCCAGATTTTGCGACTTGTACCAGCTATCGTAGATATCGCCATGGTTTTTAATGATTTCATCAAATGTAAAGGTGGGCAGATTCAGGCCATGTTCAAAAGTTAGGTACTCTCTGAATGAGAGACCCCGCAGGTGGTAGACAACGGCTCTTCGACTGAGGTCTCCCAAACCCTTGCCGAGGTCCAGGGCGGAGGAAGAGGTGGCAAGTAGGGTGATCTGTGGAAAATGGTCGTATATGTTTTTTATTTCTGTCGACCAATCTTCATAGCGGTGAACCTCGTCGAGGACAAAAAAGGTGTATCCTAGTTTGTGCAGGTGGGTGATGGTGTAGTATAACTTGTGGCGACTAAAAAACAGATGGTCCAGGCTGAGGTAAACCGTTTTTTTTACCTTTTGCATTTTTTTTGCCAATTGAATCAGCAGGGTTGTTTTGCCAACTCCACGAGCACCCTTTAAGATCGTTAACCGGGGAGGATCATGCAAAGAAACGAACAGATACCGGGTGAAATCCAATGAGGTATCTTTTATGATTTGGGCACTGATGTCAAGTACATCTTCCAGAGCCGGCAGGTCTAAGTCTGTCATTGATTTCCCCATCTTTGGTTATTTCCCTGTTAAATGAATATTAAACCAACAAATTTACAAAAATATCATTAGAATGTTCAATATTTAATAATGATTAATTAAAATATCAAAATGTGAAAACGTTTTATATATAAAGCAAAATACAAAATTGTTAAAAATAAATAGCAAAAAATATAAAATAGATATTGAAAAAGAATTAAATATGTATTGAAAATAATATAATATAAATAATATTTGATAAATTTCACAGAATTTTAGAATGGGTATAGGGCATGTGAAAAACAACACAATAAATTGACTTAACTTTAGCCAATAAAAAATAAAGGTTGGTTTGGATTCCCTACATCAAAGGTTTTGAAGCCTACCTCCTCATGGAGAAGTCGCTGTCGAAAAATTCGATTGAGGCCTACCTGCGCGATGTAGAGAAGCTGGTGGAATATTTTGGTGTCAAAGGCATTGACCTCATGCCCGAAAAAGTAAAAGGTCGTCAAATAGAAGAGTTTTTATCTTATCTCTCTGACCTTGGTCTGAGCGAGAAGTCGAGTGCGCGCATGCTAAGCGGCATCAAGGCTTTTTACAAGTACCTTATGATGGAAGATGCCATCTCTGACGATCCCACAGATGGAATAGCAGGACCCAAGCTAAGCAGGTACCTGCCCGACGTATTGAGCATCGAAGAAGTAGAAGCCATCATCGCTGCCATCGACATGAGTGAGCCTACCGGCCAGCGCAATAGGGCTATGTTGGAAACCCTGTATGCCTGCGGACTCAGGGTAAGTGAACTGGTCAATCTCCGCCGATCCCAATATTTTCCGGAACAGGGTTTTTTAAGGGTGGTAGGTAAAAACAACAAAGAAAGGTTGATTCCAATTGGCAGTACTGCCATTCAGCACATAGATCTTTACCTGGATACCATCCGCCGGCATTTACCCACCATTGCCCCTAAAGATGAAGACATCCTCTTTCTCAATCGCAGAGGCTCCCGGCTGAGTCGTGTCATGATCTTTCACATCATCAAAGACCTCACCGCCAAGGCCGGCATCCATAAATCGGTTAGCCCCCACACTTTCCGCCACTCCTTTGCCACCCACCTCGTTGAAATGGGTGCCGACTTACGAGCTGTTCAGGAAATGCTTGGTCACGAATCCATCCTCACAACTGAAATCTATACCCACGTCAACGCCGAATACCTGAGGCAAACCATTCTTGATTATCATCCGTTGTCCAGAAAAAAATAGATTCGCTGTGAAGGGGGAGGTGTCGGAGGTGTCGGAGGGGGTGGAGGTGTCGGA
>JAGNSQ010000140.1:5906-7545 GCA_017987975.1 Saprospiraceae bacterium | reverse complement strand
ACGATATTTTGAAATATCGTTTAAAACAACGATATTTGGTGTATGATTGCAGTTATAAAGGGAGATATCAAAGCATCCAGAAAGCTGGTAAACCAGGAAAAATGGTTGGCACCATTGAAAAAAACGCTGTCCAAATGGGGCAGGCAGGGTCAAAAATGGGAAGTTGTGTGGGGTGATTTCTTTCAGGTAGAGGTCGGGCGTCCAGAAGATGTTTTGCTTAAAGCACTGAAAATAAAAGCTTTAATAAAAAGGATCAAGGCTGAAGAGAATGATGTCAAAAGCAATGGGCTCGATGTAAGAATGGCCATAGGCATTGGCAAAAAAACGTATGCCGGAAAAACCATTTCTGAAAGCAACGGGCCCGCCTACATCCATGCTGCCGAAAAATTTGAAAACTTAAAAAAGGAAAAAACAAGCATAGCCATCAAAAGTGAATGGTGCGATTTTGATGAAGAATTTAATCTCTATTTAAGACTGGCTGCATCGTTTATGGATAATTGGTCGGTATCTTCCGCTGAGCTGGTAGATATTGTACTGCAAAATCCAAACATTACCCAAAAAGAAATTGGCCATCAACTCGGCATTACCCAACATTCTGTGAGTGGCCGATGGAGGAGGGCCAATGTAGATGAAATAGTAGAAATTGAAAAAACGTTTAGAAAAAAATTGAAAATACTACTCGGATGATGTTACTGTTAAAACTATTTCTTGCCCATTGCCTGGGTGATTTTATCTTTCAACCCCAATCGTGGGTCAAAGAAAAAGAAGAAAAAAAATGGAATTCACCTCTGTTTTATTTTCACCTCATTACCCATGGCGTCATTGTAATTATCTTACTGGCTGATCCCAGTTACTGGGCACTGGCTTTGGTTCTCATGTTGGTCCATGGCATCATTGATCTGATCAAACTTCAATTTCAATCCGAAACGAGCCGGGCGAATTGGTTTTTTATAGATCAGACCTTACATCTGTTGAGTCTGTGTGTGCTATGGTATTTCTTCTCACCACAACCAATCCAATTGGATTTAATACAATCAACAAATGTATGGGTCTATGCAGCTTCCTTAGTTTTCCTTACCCAAGTAAGCAGCATGCTGATTCAAATGATGATGCTCAAATGGTCGTCTGCCCTCAATGACGAAAGTGACGACTCCCTAACCAATGCAGGCAAATGGATTGGCATCCTGGAACGACTTTTTGTATTTACATTTGTAGTAACAGAAAACTGGGAAGCAATAGGATTTTTGTTAGCAGCAAAGTCGGTCTTTAGATTTGGTGATTTAAAAGAATCAAAAGACAGAAAACTCACAGAATACATCTTAATTGGGACCTTACTAAGCTTTGGAATTGCCCTCGCAACAGGCATGCTCACAAGAGAACTTCTTAAAACCCTATAAACTATGAGTCTAACCACTGAAAAAACGTTTGAAACTGCCCTGGTGCAGCATCTGGTAGAAAATGGCGGCTATGCTCAGGGAGATGCCGGACATTACAATCCCGATTACGGTCTTTTTGTACCCGAGGTACTGGCCTTCCTCCAATCATCACAGCCGCAAAAGTGGGAAAAAATAACGGGCATCCACGGCGCTGAGGTAGAAAATCGTGTGATCCAGCGCCTCATCAAAGAGCTGGACCTCAG
>JAGNSQ010000140.1:0-5806 GCA_017987975.1 Saprospiraceae bacterium | reverse complement strand
AAAATCTATAAAAAAGAAAAACTCATCTTCCCGCGTTTCCATCAACTGGATGTGGTGCGCAAGATCAGTACCTCCGTATTGCAGCATGGGCCGGGTAAAAACTACCTCATCCAGCACTCCGCCGGATCGGGTAAGAGCAATTCCATCGCCTGGCTGGCCTATCGCCTATCGGGCCTGCACAACGATGCCAACGAGCGCATTTTTGATTCTGTAATCGTGGTTACCGATCGCAAGGTCCTCGACCAGCAGTTGCAAAACAACATCTACCAGTTTGAGCACAAGACCGGGGTAGTACAAAAGATAGACAAAGACAGCCAGCAATTGGCCACAGCCCTGGGATATGGTACCAACATCATCATCACTACCCTGCAAAAATTTCCCTTTGTCATAGACAAGGTAGGAGAGCTGCCGGAGCGCAAATACGCGGTGATCATAGACGAGGCCCACAGCTCACAGGGCGGTGAGGCCAGCAAAAAAATGAAAGAAGTTTTATCTGCCAAAACGCTCGAAGATGCCATCACTGCCGAGCCGGATGATGACTATATGCCCGATGACTACATCCGCGAACAAGTAGAGCGGTCGGCAGCGGCGCGGGGCAGGCAGCCCAATATTTCATTTTTTGCATTTACGGCTACCCCCAAATACAAAACCCTGCAGGTATTTGGCGAAAAAGATGAAGAAGGCAAGCCCAAACCCTTTCACCTGTATTCCATGCGTCAGGCTATTGAAGAAGGTTTTATCCTGGATGTATTGAAACAATACACTACCTACGAGCTGTATTTCAAACTCACCAAGGCCATTGAAGAAGATCCCCAACTCAACAAAAAGAAGGCAGCCAAGGCCATAGGCAAGTATGTATCACTCCACCCCCACAACCTGGCGCAGAAGACCGAAATCATCATAGAACATTTTCGCAACATCGTATCCAAAAAAATAGGAGGCAGGGCCAAGGCCATGGTGGTATGCGGTTCCAGACTCCACGCCAAAAGGTATTACGAAGAGTTTGGGCATTACATTCAAAAGATGGGCTACCACAAAGAGATCAAAATCCTGGTTGCCTTCTCCGGCAAGGTGATAGACGACAATACACCGGATGGCATCTCAGAGCCCGAGATGACGGGCTACAGCGAAAAAGAACTTCCCGGTGTATTTGAAAAAGACGATTATAAGATCCTCATCGTAGCAGACAAGTACCAGACCGGCTTTGATCAGCCCTTGCTGCACACCATGTACGTAGATAAAAAATTATCGGGCGTAAAAGCCGTGCAGACCTTATCGCGCCTCAACCGCACCTGTCCGGGCAAAGACGACACCTTTGTGCTGGACTTTGCCAACGACCGGGAGACCATCTTGGCATCGTTTCAACCCTACTATGAAGTCACCACCGTCATAGAAGAGACCGACATCAACCACCTATACGATCTCAAGAATCGCCTTGATCAGTTTCAGGTTTATTGGCTGCAGGAGATCGAAGCCTTTGCGCGGGTGTACTTTAATCCCATGACCCAGCCCAGTCAGGCCAAAGACCAAAAAAAGTTATACGCATTTACAGATCCGGCGGTAGATCGATTCAAAGCCATCAAAGAAGAAGAAAAACAAGACGAGTTCAAGAAGAGTCTGCGGTCGTGGACCAACCTTTACGCCTTCCTTTCGCAGATCATGCCTTTTACCGATGTGGATTTTGAGCAGTTTTATGCCTATGCCAAGCTACTGCAGCTGAGGCTGCCTAAAAGGGATTGGTCGGATGCCCTTTTTATCGATGACGAGGTAGCGCTGGAATACTACCGATTGCAAAAAATCAAAGAAGGTGCCATCGAATTAGAAAAAGGAGTGACCGGAGAATTGAGTGGTACCACAGAAGCCGGTTTAAAACGGGCCAAGGAAGAAGAGGCACTGCTTTCTGAAATCATCCACGTACTCAACGATCGTTTTGGCACCGAATTCACACAAGCCGACAAACTCTTTTTTGACCAGATCGAGACCGAGTTGATGCAAGACGAAATCTTACAGAGCCAGGCGCGCGTCAACAAAATAGACACCTTCAAATTCGCCTTCGACGACAAGTTTATCGACATGCTGATCGGCCGAATGGACCAAAACAAAGAAATATTTGAAAAGATTTTAGAAGACAAGATGTTTGGTGATCTGGTAAAAGAGATGATGATGAAGAGGATATATAGGAGGTTGAATGGTGAGTGAAAGGGTGTGTAGACCCCACACCCTGTAGGTTATAGGGGATAGGGAAGGTATTGCGGGGGACGAAAGGCACATGACTGATTGTTGGATAAAAGGAAGCAACTTTTCTTTATGCCAAAGTTGACATAGCTTCCAAAAAAAAGAGATGAGATGACATCTTATCATAATGTTAAAAATCAAACATTCGAGAAAATATACCTTATATTTGTATAAAAAAGGCACCTAGATGGAATCATACTTCGAAAAAATTAAAGAGGATAAAATAAAGGAAGCTACAGAGCTTTTTAATAAAATTAAAATTGCACCTACCCATTTAGAAGAGGATGTTTTTTTTGAAATACCAATATATGATGAAAACAATAATCCTGTTAAAGAAGAAGTAAAATTACATTGGACGAGGTTATCGATAAATTCTACTATTGGATGCGTAATAGAATAGTCCATGCCCACCTGGAATGAAATAATTGGAGAAATTAGTTCTCAACCCAACGCCTTTGATTTAATTCGCCGGAAATATATTAAAGAATTATCAGAAAAAACGCAAAGAAACGTAATTGCATATTATTCAGGTTGGTTACAAAAAGGCAACCTTGCCCAGCATGGCTTTAGGTTTGATATAGTTGATTCAGATAAGATGGGTTTTATGTCAACTATTAACGGCATGGATAAAAGGAAAGGGCTAGACTTGGTGCTTCATACTCCAGGAGGATCAATTGGGGCAACTGAATCCATTGTTCATTATTTAAAATCTATTTTTGGCAACAATATAAGAGCAATTGTGCCTCAAATTGCAATGTCTGCCGGTACAATGATTGCCTGTTCATGTAAAGAAATTGTAATGGGCAAGCATTCAAATTTAGGCCCTATCGATCCTCAAATAAATGGAAGGCCAACCCATGGAATTATAGAAGAATTTGAAAGGGCAAAAGTAGAGATAGCTAATAACCCTAAAACCATTCCTGTTTGGCAAACAATCTTATCTAAATATTCTCCAACACTTATTGGAGAATGCGAAAAAGCCATAAAATGGTCAGAAACGATGGTTGATGGTTGGTTAAAAACAAATATGTTTCTTGATGATGAAGATAAAGAAAATAAAGCCGCTGCGATAATTGCAGAACTGGGCAGTCATGCGCTGACATTGTCACATGATAGACATTTATCCGTTGACATATTAAAAGGTCTGGGACTAAAGATAATTGATTTGGAAGCTGACAATGAATTGCAAGATAAAGTTTTGAGTTTACATCATTCCTGTATCATAACTATGACCCAAACTTCGGTATACAAATTAATAGAGAATCAGGATGGAAAAGCGTATATTCAACTTGCCAAATAAATATTAAATCTCTTCAGCGACAAGAATAAATTGGCTGTATGTACAGTACATTCAAAAAGGGTGATAGCGTTATTGTAAAAGCCGGAACAAAGGAGCCAGATTTTGAAGAATTGGACATAGGGGGTTGGCAAGGAAAAATATTGGATATTAAGTTAAAAGCAAAAATTAAACAACCTCTAATATTGATAGAATGGGATTCTATTACTCTCTCAAATATGCCAAATTGGTACATTTTAGCATCGGAAGATCAGGGTTATAATTGGCGGCAAATATGGCTATTGGAAAATGAACTGAATAAAACAAAGCCCAGAGGTAATGAGTCGCAAGACTACAAAATGCAAGCAGTCTTGTGTGAAAAACATAAGTGGTATAATTTTGGAGAACAAGGTAAAAGGATCTCAAGTATTATAAGCGCCTCCAAATCGGAGATCGAGTGTTTCCAAATTTGGTTAGAATATTTGAAATCCAATCTGCCTTTTCCTTTACATGCCATTATAAAACTTGTTGATCGACACCCCATTCTTAAAAATGGTGAAATTGTTTTATTGGTTTCCATAAATAGTTTTGACGATCTGTATGGCATATTAGCAGATATCAAGATCAAAGGAAAAAAATCTGTCATCCCCATTTGTGATCTTAAAATGTTAGATCAAAATAAAAAAATGACACAAGCCCATGATGACTATCTGGTTTGGTTTTCCAATCAGTAAATTGTAAACCCTAAAACTAAATAAATTGACTTGGATAGTACTTACACAAAAATGAATAGCAACCAAAAATTAAAAGCCACATATCTCTAACATGAATCTACATATCAATTTATTTTCAAAATATAAATATGTTAATTCATAACTAATAAAATATTATTACGAATTGAACCTAAATTTGTACAGACTACCAAATAATATTCCAAAACCCTTCCCCAAATGAACGTGTCCATACTTCCAAAACCAGCTCACTTTTTCCCTCCTCTCTTTCCTAATCAGACGTGTCCGGAGTACTTTTTTGACTGTTTAACTCCTTATATGTATTCCCAATTTAATAACTTTACTGTATGAAAAAACAGCACGAAAAAATGATGATGGATCTCCAGAGGCTGATGGCAGCGCAGGATTTTCAATCAGAGGACCAACTCAGGGCATTTATGACTCAAATGTTGGGCAAGCAGGTTCCTTCTTTTCCGGAGGAGGCACTCAATGTAAGCGAGCAGGCGGAAGATTTGGTATTGGAGGCTTATGAGCTTCCGGCGGCAAAGGCAAAGGCGAAAGTTAATAAAGCATTGAAATTGGATCCGGACTGCATCCATGCGTATGAATTTATGGGGATCCAAGAAAAAATTGCGGAAAAGGCTATCCCCTTTTTTGAAAAAGGAATCGCCATTGGAAGAAAAAAATTTGGTGGTGAATACCTGAAAATTCACAAGGGCTTGTTTTGGGGATTTCACGAGACCCGGCCTTTTATGCGCTGCATGCAAAATTATGCAGACTGCCTTTACACTATTGGCAAGGTAAAAGAGAGTGTGGCTATTTTGGAAGAAATGATCGAATTAAACTCCAATGACAATCAGGGCATAAGAGATCAACTTTTGTTGTTTTTGATCCAATTAGGAGAAAACGATAAATTTGTGAAGTATGCCCAAATGTTTAAAAAAGATAGCCTGGCTTTTCCTTTATTTAACAGAGCATTGTTTGCCTTTAAAACGGAAGGTGATTCTAAAAATGCGGTTAAACAACTATTGAAGGCTCATAGTTCTAATAAACATGTTGCCAAACGATTACTATCCAATAAGCCCATTACCCACATGCCGGAATATTACAGCATTGGAGATGAAAATGAAGCCGACTACGTAGCACAACAGTCACAAATAATTTGGAAAGAGACTGAAGGAGCCGTTGAATGGTTAAAAAAACATACATAGTCAAATCAAATTGTTATACTCAATCCATAACACATTTATTATTGCTGATACTTTTCTATACCCTATAGGATCATTACAAGCTTTGGTCTTCATTTCTGAATTTGAAATGATGAGCTTTATGTAGAATCAGAGATATATAAAAGCAATGACATTATTCGTATTCATTCACCAGATTAAAAAAATTATGTGAGCTTGAATAACATCCTGCTTCTTACCTCAACCTTATAGGTCATTAAATGTTAATTCTATATGCACCGAGAACCCACCCTCCTCCAACTCAGACCCCAAATTGACACCATCATTGATTCATCAGAATCTTCTGTTGTAGAATTTTTTCAGAACAAAACACTCAG
>JAGNSQ010000139.1 GCA_017987975.1 Saprospiraceae bacterium | reverse complement strand
AGCAACTCGGGGTATAAAATTTCATCCGGATATTCCTGCATCAGGGTAAAGATCTGGAGCTGCAACTCTTTGATTTCTTCATCAGAAAGATTTTTTTCAAAGGTCTGCTTCAGGTAGTCCATATTGGTTCTGAACTGATCTACGGCCAGTAAATAGTAATAGATCATCTTTTTGGTGTCGCTCGTTCTGCGGTACAAATCGGCCAGGCTAAAAGCATATTGTTTGAGATTGTTGCTGATTTTACCCCCTTTTTCGTAGGTTTCAATGGCTTCGGGAAATAAGGAGTAACCTATAAAGGCCCTGGCGAGGTCATCGGTGTTGTGTGGCTGTTTTTCCAATCGGTTGATGGCAGCCACGTATTGTTTTTTGGCTTCCTCGCCTTCGTTCATGCGATCGTACAGACTGCCCAAAGTAACTATTAACGAGAGTACTTCCGGCTTCTTTTTTATTTCGGCCAAAACCAGGTCTTTGGCCTCATTATATTTTCGCATGGTGATGAGACACTCAGTAACCCGCTGAAAATAAAATTCATTGGCGGGTTCCTTTTCATACAACTGCCTGTACAGGGTGGAGGCCTTTTCATATTCGCCATTGGCAAAATATTGATTGGCCAACCTCGACTGCTGGGCAGAAGCTGCAAGGGCCAGGAAGAGGATAAAAATAAAAACGAGGTGACGTTTCATCATAATCAATGTATGTTGCAATAACGGAAGCAAGGGGTGCTTAGTTTCCTGCTTGCATAAAAAAAGAATGTGGAATGCCTCAGATTTGTACACCTTCATCGTTTTTACCGAAGATTTCCCAGGTATGGTCTGCCAGCAGACGGGCAGATGCCACCCAGTGATAGGGCTTGCTCCTACCCCACTCATTGGGGGCTATCAAAGACAAGACCCATTGTCCGCTGGGACGCTCATACAAGTGATAATCATAACCGATTACCGGCTTAAAACCCATTTCCGCCTTGTAAATCTTTTCTGAGATATCTATCCTGTCATGGATGGCCTGGGCCTGTCGGATCAGGGTCTCTACCTGCTCCTTGATTTGCTGGAGTTGATTGCCCGTTTGCTGGTACATGGCCGTCATGGCATTGCCCTTGGTCCTGCCCTTGTCTAAGGGTCTGATGATGGCACTGCCTACATGGTGGGCATACGGCAAGAGGTGCGGAGTTTCTGCCGTTTTATCCTTATCTATAGGGTTGAAAAAATCTTGCATATCCATTAAAGTACAAATTTACCAAATAGTTCAGAAATCCCCTTTTTTATAAAAAGGTCAACAAACCATATAAAATTTTTAGAACGGCCCTTTTACACCTTATTAACCAAATTATATTGTCTCAATGCCACGAATTTGACCAATATTTTTGGAAAAATGCCTATTTTTGTCGATTATAACTGTGATCAATGGAATACAATCATCGCGCCATAGAGGCCAAATGGAAAAAACATTGGGAGGAAAACCAAACCTACAAGACCCTTACCGATAAAAGTAAGCCCAAATACTATGTACTGGACATGTTTCCATATCCATCCGGCTCCGGTCTCCATGTGGGTCACCCCCTTGGCTACATTGCCTCCGATATCGTAGCGCGATTCAAAAGACAACAAGGCTTTAATGTACTCCACCCCATGGGCTATGATGCCTTTGGTTTGCCTGCAGAACAGTATGCCATTCAGACAGGCGTCCACCCGGCCGTTTCTACAGAAGAAAACATCAAAACCTACCGTGCGCAGTTGGACAACATCGGCTTTTCTTACGACTGGTCGAGAGAAGTAAAAACATGTGAGCCTAAGTATTACAAGTGGACCCAGTGGATATTTCTCCAACTGTACAGTCATTACTACGACATCGATGCAGACAAGGCCCAGCCTCTAACGGAGCTGATTGGTCGCTTTGAAAAGGGTGGAAACGAAGGGGTCAACGCTGCCCACAACCACGATGAAATCTTCACAGCTGATCAATGGGCCGCTATGACACCCTACCAGAAAGATCAGGTATTGATGAACTACCGACTGGCCTACCGCAAAACAGGCTATGTCAACTGGTGTGAGGCCCTGGGCACCGTGTTGGCCAATGATGAAGTAAAAGATGGTGTATCCGAACGGGGAGGACACCCCGTTGAAAGAAAGGCCATGATGCAATGGTTTCTGCGCATCACCGCCTACGCCCACAGGTTATTGGACGACATGGCAGGACTCGATTGGCCCGAAGCACTCAAGACCATGCAAAACAACTGGATTGGCCGATCAGAAGGCGCTCAGGTGTTTTTCCAGGTAGCCGATCACGACATCCAGTTAGAAATATTTACTACCCGCCCTGATACCATCTTTGGTGCTACCTTTATGGTACTGGCGCCGGAACACGATTTAGTATCCGTACTTACTACGGAGGATCAAAAAGAAAAAGTCCAGGCTTGTATCGACTTTGTGAAAGGAAGATCTGAGCGCGAAAGAATGGCCGAAGTCAAAGAAATGAATGGTGCCTTTACGGGTTCGTATACCATCCATCCCTTTACCGGTGAAAAAGTACCGATCTGGATTGGCGACTACGTGCTGAAAGACTATGGCACCGGCGCCATCATGGCCGTACCCAGCGACGATGAAAGGGATATGACCTTTGCCAAAAAATATGAGCTGCCCATCATTGATGTGGTAGACAAGAGCAAATATCCGGGCGCCTCGCTGCACGAAAAGCTGGGCATCATCATCAACAGCGACTTCCTCAATGGCATGGAAGTACCTGACGCCATCCAGGCAGCACTCACCAGCATTGAAAACAAAGGCATCGGCAAAAGAAGGGTCAACTTTAAGCTGAGAGACGCCAACTTTTCGCGTCAAAGGTATTGGGGTGAGCCCTTCCCTATAGTGTACGATAAGGATGGCGTATCCCATGTCCTCGATGTAGCGGAACTGCCCCTGACCCTGCCGGAATTGGAAGACTTCAAACCTACCGCAGATGGACAGTCGCCCCTGGCCAAAGCAACAGACTGGGTGAAGTATGGCGACTATACCCGCGAAACTGACACCATGCCGGGCTTTGCAGGCTCCAGCTGGTACTTTCTTCGGTACATGGATGCCACCAACGATACAGACTTTGCCTCACCCGAGGCCCTGGCTTACTGGCAGGATGTTGACTTTTACATAGGAGGAGCAGAACACGCCGTGGGACACCTGATGTATTCAAGATTCTGGCACAAGTTTTTGTACGATAAAGGCCTGGTGCCGGGCAATGAGCCGTTTAAAAAATTGGTCAACCAGGGCATGATCCAGGGTGTAGTAGAGTCGATCTACCTGCACAAGACCCACGATGGCAGTCACCAGTTTTACAGCGAAGAACTGGCCAAACAACACGAAGATAAAGAGTTTGCCCACATCCCTGTGCACGTAGACTTTGTTTCAGATTATGGTAGCCCCAAAAGCCACCTCAATGTTCAGGGCATGAAACAGTTTTTGCAGTGGAGGCCCGACTACCAGGGTGCCATTTTCCATGTGGAAGGCGGTAGTTATATCATCGATGAATTACCTCAAAATGCTAGGCTGAATACCAAGTCGGAAGTGGGTAAGATGTCGAAACGATATTTCAACGTAGTGAATCCCGATGACATGGTTGACAAATACGGTGCCGATTGTTTCCGCATGTACGAAATGTTTTTGGGCCCTATCGAGCAATCGAAGCCGTGGGATACCAAGGGCATAGAGGGAGTTTCCAAGTTTATCAAAAAGCTGTGGTTGCTCATGCACAAAGGCGAATCGTTTTTTGTATCAGATGAAGCACCCACCAAAGAAGAACTAAAAGTATTGCACACCGCCATTAAAAAAGTAAGCGCGGATATCGAAGTATTGTCGCTCAATACCTCCATCCCTGCCTTTATGGTTTGTGTCAACGAACTCAAGAGGTTGGAATGCAGCAAGCGCGACATCATGGAAGCTTTAACGGTGTTGATTGCTCCATTTGCACCTTTTATCGCAGAAGAGTTGTGGCATCGCCTGGGCAAGACAGGATCTGTGCACCAAAGTCCCTTCCCTGTTTGCGATGAATCTTACCTGGTAGAAGACAATGTGGCCTACCCCATTTGTATCAATGGCAAACGAAAGGGAGAACTTACTTTTCCGGCGGCCAGCAGTGCAGATGAGTTGAAAGAGATGGCCTTAGCCAATGAAATGGTACAAAAATGGCTGGATGGTAAAACACCTCAAAAATCCATCGTTGTGCCCGGCAGAATGATCAATTTTGTGATTTAAATTGTTAGAAAAAAATGGAAAACAATAAACCCGCCTTATTGGTGCTGGCAGCAGGAATGGGCAGCCGTTATGGCAGCCTCAAACAAATGGACGCCTTTGGTCCCAATGGAGAATCTATCATCGATTATTCTATCTACGATGCCATTGAAGCCGGTTTTGGCAAAGTGGTATTTGTAGTGCGAGAATATTTTCTGGAAGAATTTAAAGCCATGTTTGATGAGCGTTTTGGCCACAAAATAGAGCTTTGTTATGTCACTCAGGAGTTGAACACCCTACCCGATGGCCTGGTGTACAATGAAGAAAGGCAGAAGCCCTGGGGAACGGCCCACGCCGTTTATGTGGCGCACGAAGCGATACAGGAACCTTTTGCGGTGATCAACGCTGATGATTTTTATGGCAGAGATTCGTACAAAGTATTGTACGATTTTTTGACGACCGACCAAAGTCCCAACTACTGTGTGGTATCCTACTTTTTGGAAAACACCCTATCAGAACACGGCACCGTCAACAGAGGCGTTTGCACTGCTGATGCAGAAGGCAATCTGCTCCATGTAGTAGAATGTACCAAGATCGAAAAAGATGCACAAACAGGCGTTATCAGTTACCCTGATGGCGACGGTAAAAAAGAACTGACTCCCGACACCCTCGTTTCCATGAACATGTGGGGCTTTAAGCCCAGCTACTTCGACTTTGCAGAGAGGCAGCTCACCAGCTTTATCATCGAGCTGGGTCACGAGTTGAAATCAGAGTTCTATATTCCCAGCCTGGTCGACAAATTGATCCACGACGGAGATTTAAAAGTGAATGTGCTCAAGACCACCAGTTCATGGTTTGGGGTTACCTACCCTGAAGACAAGGCAGCCGTGCAGGCCCAGCTTCAGACCCTGATTGACAACGGAGCTTACCCACCTAATATCTGGGACTAAGCAGACCATGCAGGATGCCGGTAAGTGGTTGCTGATCATTGGAACCCTGATCCTCGGATTGGGATTGATTCTTTATTTTTGGGGTAATAAGTTCCAATGGATAGGCCACCTTCCAGGCGATATCCGCATCGAAAGAGACAATTTCAAATTTTACTTTCCACTGACTACCATGGTGCTATTTTCCATTGTAATCAATGTAGTCATGCGTTTGGTGAAGTGGATCACCCTTTATTTCCAGTCTCAGTAGCGCAAAATAGCCACCATACCCGGCATGGTGCCAAGGGCCTCGTTGTCCATCACTACTACCTCCCCTTTGTGGTCAAAAACCTCACTCAGGATGTCGTTTACATCATAATCGCGATTGTGGTAATTGCGTTCCATGAGTAGACTCCTCACCCTGCCTGCCTTGGCGGCGCTCCATATTTCGCGGATGTCCTGGATGCCCTTACCAAAGCCGATGGCCTCGGTAAACGTTGCCACCAGAGCTGTGTGGTTTTGGTTTACGTGGTCCATGATGTGGGCAAAAGCCATCTCACCCAGCTCACCAATGGATTTGTGGAAATGGTTGCCGTGGATGCGCGCTACAATCCTGTCCTGGTGGACGGTAGAATGGTTAAAGATGCCAATTTCTTCAATAGGTGCCGCAATGATGATGGGACTTTTGTCATCTGCCACCGCGTGGAGGTGTTTGTCTACTACCTTAAAATAATCGTGGAGTCTAATTTCTTCAACGATGGATTTGTCCTTTTCAAAACCCTTTACATTGGCCTGGGGAGCGTAAGAAGAAGCCCTGCCCGGCTTGCTGTACTCATGGGTATCGGCGTAGACATCCGGAAAATCTTCGTTGTGTATTTCTTCCAGGTGGTTGAGTTGTCCTTTGAGCAGTCTTACCTTTTTTTCACTGAGCAACAAAAAATAATAAGGCACAGACAGGCCGTACAAAAAGGCCAGCTCACTCCATTCAAACTGTTCGTCGATCACTATTTTTTCTTGCACTTCAAAGGGGAAGCCCACCATCACAGCCTCGGTG
Source organism: Saprospiraceae bacterium (assembly GCA_017987975.1). Lineage (GTDB taxonomy): Bacteria > Bacteroidota > Bacteroidia > Chitinophagales > Saprospiraceae > JADKBO01. Next base: position 1,411 of record JAGNSQ010000139.1, on the reverse strand, counting down.
GCACTGACGTAAAGGCCAATTCCTTTTTCATTGTGGAGGTAGTCGATCCGCCCTGCCAGCTCATCTAGTTTTTCCCACAGCGGTTTATAGATTACCGCATCGCAGTACAGGGCCAGCTTTTCCTTCGCCTTGTGGATGGTGTTTTTGATTTCGATTTTATCATTTCTTCTTTCACGGGATACTTCGTGGGTAGGCACGATGATGCTAAGACAAGTCTCACCATTGACTTTCAGCATCCTTTGGAATAGTTCCTTGTTCATTTCTGGTATTTAAGATGTTATCAAACGGGGAATTCCCTTGTTTATAAGTTGTGCCCAAAACCGTTGTTTTTGCCATGATCTGGGCATGGGTGGGCTATGATGCATATCACAGCAGAAGAAGCGGGCCGGGATTAAACATTGTAATAATATCACATATATATAATTTTGATTTACAAACACTTAATTTTTGAACCTTTGTCGATTTTTCTCATTTCAATTCTGAAAATAGTAGTATCTTTGCACACCAAAAGCAGTTTCTGCAAAAGATTTTGACCCCGTAGTTCAAGGGATAGAATAGAAGTTTCCTAAACTTTTGATCCAGGTTCGAGTCCTGGCGGGGTCACTTTCGGAGCATCGGAGCAACGGAGTATCGGAGCATCGGAGCATCGGAGTATCGGAGCATCGGAGCATCTGTCCCTATGCCGGGCACCGGTGCAGGGATCCGGGGACGGAGCATCCGTAGCGACGCAATATTTTGCATCTTTCCATTAACCCTTCACCTCTTTCACCATGGCAGCCAAAGATTTTTTATCCCAACTTTTCCAGAAGATCTTAGCCGTATTATTTCGCAACCTCAAAAAAAACATGGCGGGTCCCACCCACATCCAGCACGTGGTACCCTACGAAGGCGCCTGGGCCATCCGCGCCGAGGGCAGCGACAAAGTCACCCAGGTATTCGACACCCAGGAAGAAGCCATTGAACGGGCCAAAGACATCGCCTACAATTACCGCTCTGCCGTGGTTATCCATCGACAGGATGGGTCCATTAGGGACCGAGTAAATTATTGACCGGGTATCCGGCAACGGGGTATCCGGCAACGGGGCACGTGTCCCTATGACAGCGAAGCTGGTGTAGGGATCCGGCAATTGTAGTGGCGCAAAATTTTGCGCCGTAATATTTTGCGCCGTAATATTTTGCGCCGCAATATTTTGCGTCGCAACATTGTCCCAACCATGATGAAACAGGTAAAATGAACCTGCCGTCTATTTGGAAAGGGAATTTTAAAAGAACCATCATTTTTGAAACACCCAGCAGCGACGCAAGGCCTTGCGTCGCAACATTGTCCCAACCATGATGAAACCGGTAAAATAAACCTGCGTCCTATTTGGAATGGGAATTTTAAAAGGACCATAATTTTGAAACACCCTGT
>JAGNSQ010000033.1 GCA_017987975.1 Saprospiraceae bacterium | reverse complement strand
GACAGCGGTCAACGGTTAGCGGTTTTTATAAATCATATTGTCGATAAGACGTACTTCTCCGGCCCAGATGGCGGTGCAGGCGACAATGTAATCGTGAGATTCGGGGTTTTCAACGGGTTTTAGGGTGTAGCCGTCTACAATTGAGAAATACTCGGGTTTGAAGTCGGGGACTTCCATTTTTTGCATGGCCCATTTTTCTACATCACTGACTGCCATGGATTTAAGCTTTGTTTTGGCGGCTTTCAGGGTTTTGTAAATGAGGGCAGCCCTGGCCCTGAGATCGGCATTGAGTCTTTCGTTGCGGGAGCTCATGGCCAGACCGTGGGCTTCTCTCATAATGGGACAAACCACTAGTTGGATGGGTAGTTTCAGGGTTTTGATCATGTGGGCTACGATGGTAAACTGTTGGAAGTCTTTCTGGCCCATGTAAAGGTCATGGGGCTGGACGAGGTCGAGGAGACGTTTGACCACCTGGGCCATGCCTTTGAAGTGTCCGGGCCGAAACCTGCCTTCCATCATTTTATCGAGTCCTTTGAAAGAAAACTTTACCTCGGTATCGAGTCCCGGGGGATAAATTTCATCTACAGAGGGAGCAAAGAGGAGGTGGCAGCCAGCTGATTCCAGCAATTGACCATCTTTTTTAAGGGTTCGGGGATATTTAGCGAGGTCGCTGGCGTTGTTAAACTGAGTGGGGTTGACAAAGATGCTGCAAACCACAATATCGTTCTTTTTGGCGGATTGACGGATGAGGCTCAGGTGGCCAGCATGGAGGGCTCCCATGGTAGGAACGAAGCCAATTGTAAGACCTTGTTTGCGATAAGTATTCAATGTGCGCTGAAGGCTATTGACAGATGTAATCCGTTTCATAGTGTATTGCTTTGACAATTAATGGTTTGGAAAAGTAATAATTTCCTTTGAAGGCGAAAGTAGCCCAAATTTTAATGTTTCGGAAAAAAATGAGAAATTTGCATACCAGATCAACCGTCTAACAAAAATATGAGAAGAGTTGTAGTAACAGGAATCGGGGCATTGACACCCATTGGCAATGACATGGCTGCCTATGCAGAAGCATTGCGCCAGGGCAAACCAGGGGCAGGTCCCATCACACGGTTTGACGCAACCCACTTTAAGACCAAGTTTGCATGTGAAATCAAAGGATTTGATGCAGAAAAGTTTATCCACAAAAGAGAGATTCGTAGGATGGATCCATTTACCCATTATGCGATGGCGGTGGCTGACGAGGCCATGAAAAATGCCGGACTCGAGGGAGTAGAGATCGATTTCGATAGAGCAGGAGTAATATGGGGCAGTGGCATTGGTGGTTTTGAAACCATTGAGCACGATATAGAAGAAGCTACCGCGTTCACCGGAGAACCCAAATATTCACCGTTTTTAATACCCAAACTGATAGCCGATATTGCCCCGGGACTGATTTCCATAAAGTATGGTTTTCGAGGCATCAATTACGCCACCGTATCTGCCTGTGCTTCATCAACCCACGCCATTGGCAATGCCTTTGACTATATCAGAATGGGCAGGGCAGATGTGATGATCACAGGAGGTTCAGAAGCTGCGGTTACCAAAGCAGGCATTGGTGGGTTTTCATCCATGAAAGCACTTAGTGAAAGAAATGACGACCCCACTTCAGCCAGCAGACCATTTGATAAAGATAGAGATGGGTTTGTATTGGGAGAAGGGGCCGGTTGTTTGATTTTGGAAGAATATGAGCACGCCGTAAAAAGAGGTGCAAATATCATAGCAGAAATTGCTGGTGTAGGAATGACAGCTGATGCCTACCACATGACAGCGCCTCACCCAGAGGGCCTGGGAGCCACCAATGTGATGAAGCTGGCACTTGCTGATGCCGGCATGCAACCGGAAGACATAGGATACATCAACGTTCACGGCACATCAACACCGTTGGGCGATGTAGCTGAAAGCAAGGCCATATTAAAGGTTTTCGGAGACCATGCTTATAAGCTCAACATCAGTTCCACCAAATCAATGACCGGACACCTCCTCGGGGCTGCCGGAGCCATTGAAGCACTGGCCTGTATTGTAGCCCTGAGGGATGGCTTTATTCCTCCTACCATCAACCATTTTACAGACGATCCGGAGATCGACCAAAAACTGAATTTTACTTTCAATGAAGCCCAGGTTAAGCCCATCAAAGCTGCGCTGAGCAATACCTTTGGATTCGGTGGGCACAATGCATCAGTGATTATTAAAAAAGTAGACTAGTTTTGGACATCATAAGGCGTTTTTACAACATTTATTTTTCATCGGAAAAAGACTTCGCACGCAAGATCAAACCTTTATTAGGGTTTACTCCGGTGAGATTAGGTGTTTTTAAACAAGCCTTTTACCACCGATCTATGAATGTGGATCAGGGAAACAAAAGTTTCAACAACGAACGGCTGGAGTACCTGGGTGATGCGATATTAAGCACCATTGTTGCCGAATATTTATTTAAAAAATATCCTGGTAAAGACGAGGGCTTTCTCACCAAAATGAGGTCAAAAATTGTAAGAAGGCAAACCCTCAACGAGATTGCCGATAAGATGGGCCTCGATCTTATTTTGTCGGAATATTCACAAGGTAAGATGAGCAATACCATGCTGGGCAATGCCCTCGAAGCCATGGTTGGCGCCCTTTATCTGGAGTTTGGTTACCAGCGCACCAGTGCTTACGTGATCAAACAGATCCTGATGAGGTATCTTGATATTCACGCTTTGGAGCAGCAGAATGACAACCATAAGAGCATTATTCTTGAGTGGTCGCAGAAGAATGGCCATGAAGTAGAATTTGTGCAGATGAGTAAGGTCAAAAACGATAAACGCGATTATTTTAGAATGGCCGTCATGGTCGATGGAGACAAGATCTCTGAAGCAGAAGATTTCAACAAAAAAGCAGCTGAGCAGCGGGCGGCCGAATTGGCCATACTTGAGCTCAACATATAAGCCTATCATGCAGATACAAACCATCGGTTCATGGATTCACTGACACAAATCATACTTGGTGCTGCGGTAGGTGAGGTGTGTCTGGGCAAACGAATAGGCAACAGGGCCATGCTTTGGGGAGCCATTGCCGGTACCATCCCTGATTTGGATGTCATTTCCAACCTGTGGCTTACACCGCTGCAGGGCTTGGTAGCACACAGAGGCATCACCCATTCCTTGTTTTTTGCCATCGTTTTTTCCTTTATCATAGCCTGGTTGGTCAAGAGGTATTATGACTCCAACCTATACACCCACAAAGGCATCCGCAAGTTATCTGCCTTGCTTGGAAGTTTGGCGGTTATCAGCTTCTTTGGTGGACTTACTTCCCTTTTTTATGTATTTGGAGTAGGTAGTTTGTTGCTGGCCATAGCCGGCGGTTTGCTAATGGGATTTGCTATCTATGTAGTGTACCGCACCTGGAAAAATTATGGACTGATAGAAACGCCCATTGTTGTTAGAGAAGGTTATTGGGCCTGGTATAACTTTTTTTTCTGGACCATTTTCACCCACCCCATTTTGGATTGTTTTACCGTGTATGGCACCCAGCTGTGGGCCCCATTCGATCGCACCAGGATAGCCTGGAACAATGTAGCAGTGGCCGATCCGGGATATACCGTACCTTTTGGCATATTGCTGATTGCCGTGTCTTTGTACCATAGGGAGAGCAAGCGCAGAAAGCAGCTGACGTGGGCTATGATGCTATTCTGTTGCGGATATATGGCCTTGACCTTTGTCAACAAGTCTTACATCAACGGCATCTTTGAAGAAACCCTAAAAAAAGAAGGCATTGTGGCCAACAGGTACATGACCAATCCTACCATACTCAACAATGTACTTTGGTCAGCAACGGCAGAAACAGATTCTGCCTACATCCAGGGTTCGTATTCGCATTTTGATAAAGAAAAAAGATTCAAGCTGGTGCGCATACCCAAGCAACATGGATTGATAGGTGAGGCATTAGAAACCGATAAAACCCTCGGCATATTGAGGTGGTTTAGCAATGATTACTACAGCTTACTCCGCAGAGATGATGGCCGCCTGCAGTTCAATGATATGCGGTATGGAGTGTACAATGCAAGTAAGGCTGGTATTACGGCTGACGACTATATTTTTAAATTTATAGTGAAAAAAGATGGAACGGGACATTACCTGCTGGATGGTGATGCGGGCAGGCCTCCAAAGGGCAAGGAACGTGAAATGATGTCGGTTTTGTGGACCAGAATTAAGGGAATTTAACGACATCCTGAGTTTCTAATAATTGATTTTCAGCACATTATACATATTTTTGGCCCAAAAAGCACGAGAAATAATTTTTTTCTTATCTTTGCACTCCCTTTTAAATTTTATAAACAATTAAACTTCAATTAATTAATGAAACATTATGAAGTAACTTTCGTTGTCGATCCCGTTCTGTCAGGCGACGAAATTAAAGCGACAGAAAAGGCGTACGAGGACATGCTCAAGAATGAGGGTTGTGCCATAGTACACGTTGATGAAATGGGACTACGTCAGTTGGCATATCCGATCAACAAAAGATCATCGGGTATTTTCTATTGTATCGAGTTCACTTCTGAATCGGGAGACATTATTGGCAAGATGGAATTGGCCATGAAGCGTGATGAGCGTTTGATGCGTTTTCTTACCATTGCTTTAGACAGACACGGTGTTAAGTACAACGCTGACAAACGTGCTGGTCTGATCGGAAAGGTGAAGAAAAAAACCAAAGGCAAGGCACAGGAAGAAACAGCAGCAGAGGCAAAAGCATCAGAAGCGAAAGCAGCAGCAGAAGCCAAAGCAACTGAAGCTGCCAAGACAGCAGCAGCAGCGGCAGCTGAAGAAGTTGTGACCAATACCGAAACAGCTGAATAATCATTACAAACCCTTTTAAAATTAGACAGAAATGGCATCAAAAGACGATATAAAGTTCTTAAGCAATCCAACGATCGGCAAACAAAGCAAAAAATACTGCCGATTCAAGAAGTTTGGCATCCGTCACATCGACTACAAGGATTCAGACTTCCTTTTGCAATTCATCAATGAGCAGGGTAAAATCCTTCCAAGAAGGATTACAGGTAACTCATTGAAGTATCAGAAAAAAGTAGCTGTGGCGGTAAAACGTGCCAGACACCTGGCCATCCTTCCATTCGTTACTGACCTTTTAAAATAACCCTTAAAAACAGTACACAACATGGATATCATTTTATTGAAAGATATGGATAAATTGGGTGAAAAACACAGCGTTGTTAGTGTTAAGCCCGGTTATGGAAGGAATTATCTGATTCCTCAGGGAGTAGGTGTAGTAGCCAATGCCGTTAATCGCAAGAAACTAGACACACTTATTGCTGAAGAAGAAGCCAAAGAATCAGCCAGATTGGAAGAATACCGTTCATTGGCTCAGCAAATGGAAGGCAAAACCCTGAAAATTGGTGTTAAGGCCGGTACTACAGGTAAAATCTTCGGTAGTGTTACCAGCGTACAGGTATCACAGGCACTGAAAGATCAGTTGGGCCTTGATGTTGAGCGTAAAAAGATTGTTCTTCCTGAGGAGGTAAAGGATCTGGGTACTTACCAGGCTACCATCAACCTTCACAAAGAAGTTTCAACCAAGATCGAATTTGAACTGATCGCCGAGTAATTGGTTTTCATTCACATACAACAAAAAGCCCTCATTGCTATGGGGGCTTTTTGTGTTAAAAAGAACCTGTACTGCCCATTTGAATCGTGAACGATGAGTAGTACCACACGTTATCATTGTGAAAATTGTTATTTTGAAATCGTTATTTTGAGGCATGGGAAGAAGGAAAAAAAATAAGCGCGTTGTCGAAAATATATTGATCACCGGTATAGCGGATAAAGGCATGTCGGTGGGTCGAAATGAAGAAGGTGAGGTGTTTTTTATTGAAGACGCAGTGCCGGGCGACGTTGTCAACGCAGTGGTGATCCGAAAGAAAAAAAGCCACAGCATCTGTAGGGTCAAAGAAACCGTGACCCTTTCACCTGAAAGGACCACCCCTTTTTGCAAACACTTTTATCATTGCGGAGGATGTAAATGGCAAAACCTCAAATACGACTCACAAACCAAGTACAAGTTTATTAAAATTGTCAATGCCATGAGGCGCATTGGTAAGATGGATACAGAAGGTATCATTAATACCGTGCGTTACAGCAAAGACATCCGTTACTACCGCAATAAGCTGGAGTTTACTTTTTGCGACAAACGCTGGCTCACACCCGAAGAGATTGAAACCAAGGGCTTCATTGAAACAGAGCCGGCATTGGGCTTTCACAGACCCAACTCCTTCAACAAGGTACTCAACCTGGATGAATGCCATCTTCAAAACGACTTGTCTAACGACATCAGAAACCATCTCAGGGATTTTTGTATTGAGAAACAAATTTCGTTTTACAATCCCTATACCCACGAAGGTGTGATGCGAAACATTATCATCCGCAACACCCTTGAAGGTGACTGGATGTTGCTCATTGTTTTTGGGAAAGACGACGCCAAAAAAATAAAGGTAGTCATGGAAGAAATGAAACAAAAGTTTCCTTTCATAACTTCATTGTTGTACACCGTTAACCCCAAGTTCAACGACACCATTTATGATCTCGATGTTCACTGTTATCACGGTCGTCCCTACATCATAGAGCGACTGGGAGATGTGCGTTACAAGATTGGTCCAAAATCTTTTTTCCAAACGAATAGTGAAGGTGCCAAAATTTTATTTGACTACGTAGCAGAATATGCCGACTTCAAAGGCCACGAAAATGTTTACGATCTGTATACTGGGCTTGGCAGCATTGCTTTGTACATTGCCCATAGCGTTGGCAGGGTTACCGGCATCGAAGAAGTTCCCGAAGCCATTGCTGATGCAAAGGAAAACTGTGCTTTTAACGGCATCGAAAACGCCTCCTTTTATGCGGGTGATGTAAAAGACATACTCAATGATGATTTTATAAAAGAACACGGTCAGCCCGATGTTGTGATCACCGATCCACCCAGAGCGGGCATGTCAGAAAAGGTAATTCAGACCCTATTGGCCCTTGCAGCGCCTAAAATTGTATATGTGAGTTGCAATCCGGAAACCCAGGCCAGGGATGTTTTGATGCTCAGCGAAAAATACAAAGTTGTTAAAATGCAGCCGGTCGACATGTTTCCGCATACCAATCATATCGAAAATGTTGCTTTGCTCGTTTTGAAACCATAAAAGACCTTGTGTTAAAACTGAATACCCCAGCCAACCCCAGAAATTATTGGGCCTATACAGCCATTTTATGTCTGTTTGCAGGTCTCATTTTTTCGCGCTCTCTATACAGCGTTGGCTTGTTGCTGATGGCTTTTTATTGGTTTTTGCATGAAAACAAGACCGGTTTATGGCGCAATGTCTGGTTTGTATCCATGCTTGCCTTTGCTGCCATCGTGCCGATCTTTGACGTAATCAATGGTACTTCGATCGATGGGTCTTTTTTCATAAAATTGTCGTTGCCTCTTTTTCCCCTCTTTTTTTTCTCCTGGAGGCCAGGAAAAAAAGAAATCACTATCATGGCCATAATGATATTAATGGTGCTAGGTCTCACTGCTCTGCACGCTGTGTTCACCTATATGTCAGACAGCGAGGCTGCCAACATAGCCTATGGTCAGGCACGGGTCATGCAAGTTGGTTTGTATCACGATCACATCAGGATCAGTGTAGCCATGGCACTGAGCATCATTTTGGCTATTTATACAGCAGGAAAGCAAACCAATAACCAGCTTAAATTTCTTTTTTGGGTCTATGGGGGGGGCATGACTCTTTTCCTTCATGTATTGATGGCTCGAACCGGCCTGGTGGTCTTATATGTTTCGTTGGCGGTATTGGTAATGGGCTCCATGTGGCAAAACCATAAAAAATGGGTTTTAACCATCTTGGCAGCGTTGCTTGTGCTTCCCTTTGTGGCCTATCAAGTTCTGCCATCTTTCAAACAACGAATGGATTATGCCCGGTACGACTATAGTTATTACAGCAAGATGGAATATCGCACGGGATCAAGCGATGGCTTCCGTGTATATTCGTGGATGTCGGGCTGGGATGCATTCGCCAGGCAACCAATAAGCGGAGTGGGGTACAAAGGACTGCACAAAGTCAATAAAGATTGGTTTGTCAAACATTTTCCAGCTATCAGAGCAGAAGAAATTATCCAGCCCAGCAGCGAGTTTTTGCTAAATGCGGCGGCTGCCGGAGTTGTGGGCCTGTTCGTTTTTTTAGTCTTTGCTCTTGTGCCCTTGCGAAATGAAAGGTTGCGACTCCACCCTATTTTTATGGCGGTGTACAGTGGGCTGGCAGCAACCTGGCTCTTTGAAATTTTGCCGGAAAACCAATACGGCATCTTTATTACCGGCTTTTTTCTATCCTGGGCGTGGTGGATAGCCGTTGGAAAGGAAGAAATAACGCAACATTAAGTATAAATTAAGAAACTTATAGGCCCCTTAGTAGGTCATGAGGATAGATAAAACATTGGAATGCGCTATATTTGAGCGTTTTTAATAAAAACAAAAAACCATTAAAATGAAGAAGTTATTATTTTCGTTTGCTTTTGTGCTGACCCTTTACGTAGTAGATGCCCAGCGCATTGCTGTGGCCGACATCAATGCCATACTTACAGAGATGAGTGAGTACAAAGCGGCTCAAAAAGAATTGGATGAAATTGCTTCCAGTTGGAGACAGGAAATATCCAAAGAACAAGACAAGGTAAAATCACTTTACAACAAATATCAGGCAGAACAAGTGTTACTTACTGATGATCTGAAAAAACAACGTGAAGAAGAAATCGTAGCCAAAGAAGGAGAAGTGAGAGAAATGAACAAGCGCAGATTTGGCCCTGAAGGCGATTTGTTTAAAAAGCGCCAGCAACTGGTTGCTCCAATTCAGGACAAGGTATTTGCTGCCATTGAAAATTATGCAGCAGAAAAAGGTTATGACCTCATCTTTGACAAAGCCGGTGCCGCAGGATTGTTGTTTGTAAAGCCGGAATTTGATAAAACAGAAGACATTAAAAAAAGGGTTGCCAAATAAGTGGCAACCACAAATCATCAGTATAAAATGAGAACCACACTTATTGCTTTTATTTTGGTTGCATTGGCAACAACAGGAGAGATAAAGGCTCAAACTTTAAAAGTTGCTTACATCAATACGCAGGATCTGATTTATGCCCTGCCCGAAGTAAAGGCAGCCAATGACAGCCTACAGGCAGCAAAGGCCAAGATAGAAGGAAAGATCAAGAGCATGGTCGACGAACTCAGACTCAAGGCCGTAAATCTTGAAAAGCGTAAAAATGAAATAGCACCTGTACAATATGATAAAGAAGTACAGCTTCTGCAAGCCGAAGAAAAAAAGATTGCTGAGTTTGAACAGCTGGGACAACAGGAACTGACCATCAAGTCGGAGGGTTTGTTTGATCCCATTCAAAGCAGGGTTAATCTCATCATTAAGGAAGTAGCTGCTGAAGAAGGTTATGCTTATGTCATTGACGGTTCTCAGGGAACCATCCTGTATGCAGATCCTGCCACCAACATCATTGAGAAGGTAAAAGCAAAGCTGCAGCAAAAATAACCGTATGCGTTACCCACTCCTGTTTCTGATTTCATGGCTGATCGTGCCCCTTGCCGGGCATGCTCAATATAGCTATCAGCCTGTTTTCCCGGAACTGACAGGAGAAACACTGGCCAATGAAGTGCGCAGTGCTTTTCGGCCGGATGTGGTGATACCCTATACCACCGCCCGCGACACCTTGTTTTTGAAAATTGACGCCGTCAATAGAAACCTGTCGTGTATCTATACCGGGCTTACCCTTTACATTCCGGAAGGGCAGGACCCGACCCAGGCGGTGTTTTTGAATGGGGCCAATGATGGCATCAATACCGAGCATACCTATCCTCAAGGATTTGGGCTGGCAGATACCAAGGCCGAGAGCGACATGCACAATTTATTTCCATCCAGGGTAAAGACCAACAACGACAGGGCCAATCGCCCTTTTGGAGAAAGTCCCGACCCCTCCACCACCAGGTGGTACCTGCTCAACACAGAGCTTACTTCTATTCCGGGATCCATGGTTGACAAGTACAGCGAGCTGGGTTCTGCCGGTCAGTTTGAGCCCAGAGAAGCCGTAAAGGGAGACATAGCGCGTGCGATGATGTACGTGTATACTATCTATCGAGATCAGGTGGTAGCTGCCGATGCCAACTATTTTCCATTGCAAAAAGACTTGCTGTGTCAATGGCACAATCAGGATCCGGTAGATGAAAAAGAATGGAACAGGACCTTAAAAATAGCCTCATATCAATCTGGCAAAGCCAATCCCTTTGTTTTAGACTGCAGCCTTGCCAATCGAATGTACTGTCAAAATACCAGCGCAGCTATGTCTTGCAGAGTGCTGGCGACCACAGAGGGTAAGGAGGATCATTTATATTTTAATGCTTCCAATCAAACATTGGAATTGCCTGAGGGAGCAGTGGCCTTATGGGTATATGATACCATGGGTAAGTTGATTTATCACGAAAATAATGGCAATGCCTGTGCTGAAAAGGAATGGCAGGCAGTTTCGTATCCGGGATTATTAATAGCCAGGGTAGAATTGCAAAACGGACAATGGTCCAGCCTTCAGTTTGTGCCACTGAGGTAGGCCTTATTTTTTCTTATCTTCTTTTTTCTCTTCTTTTTCTAACTTCTCGTTGAGAAATTCATTGAGTTTTTCAATGCTGAAATTGCTTTCCATTTCTCCAAACGAGTTGATCCTTATTTCAAAACCTTTGAGTTCCTTATGGACATCGGCCTTGTCTTTGTTGCTGAATTTTTTAGGCATTAGCTAAGAAGATTATGGATGCGCAAAGCGGAGTTTTTTCCACCCAGGATGGAAAAGGTATCAAAGAGATCGGGTCCCTGCATGGTGCCGGTGAGTGCCAGACGGAAGATGGGAAAAAGGTCGCCAATTTTGAGTCCGTGTTCTGCGGCATATCCTTTTACCAAAGATTCAAAGTGGGCCCTGTCAGCATGTTCTTCCTGTGCTACCAGATCTGCAATGGCCATGAAATGAGACTTTAGTTCTGTTTTGTATTTTTTATTAAAAGTCTCGTAATCGATGTCATGCGGTTCTGCAAAAAGGTAGTAGCCGGTGCGAAGGATGTCTTGCAAAAAGTACACCCGCTCTTTCATCATTCCGGCAGCGTGGGCCAGTTTGTCGGCACTTGCTTCGATGTTCATTTCTTTGGCAAAAGGAGTCAGTAGTACTGCTAATTCTTCATTGCTCTTGGCCATCAGGTATTGTTGGTTGTACCATTTGGCTTTATCGTAATCAAAACGAGCACCTGATTTTACAATTCTATCCAGTGAAAAGAGTTCGATCAAATGGGCTCTGTGCAGAATTTCTTCGTCATTGCCGGGATTCCAGCCTAAGAAGGCCAAAAAGTTGAGCAAGGCATCGGGCAGAAAACCTTCTTCTCTAAACCCAGGATAGGGTTCATCGCCATCGCTGCCGTCCCAATTGATGGGAAAAACCGGAAAACCAAATTTGGCGCCATCCCTCTTGCTCAGCTTGCCCTGGCCGGTAGGTTTCAGGATTAAAGGTAAGTGGGAAAAGCTGGGTGCCGTCCAGCCAAAAAATTCATACATTAGCACATGGTGAGCGGTGCTGGGCAGCCATTCTTCACCGCGGATGACGTGGGTAATTTCCATCAGGTGGTCATCTACAATGTTGGCCAGGTGGTAGGTAGGCATGCCGTCACCCTTAAGGATGACCTTATCATCCAGCTCGCTTCCGGCAAAGTTTACATCCCCCCTGATCTCATCGGTGATGTGGATGCTTTTATTTTCAGGTACCCTGAGGCGGATCACCACGTTTTCATTTTTTTCCAGTAAGGCCTTCCATTCAGGCTCTGGCATAGAAAGTGAATTTTTGAGTTGCCCCCTGCTTTCGTAGTTGTATTTGAAGCTATCGCCCCCCGCTGCTCTGGCTGCATCGAGCTCTTCAGCGGTGTCAAAGGCATAATAGGCATGGCCGTTTTCAACCAATTCGAGAGCGTATTGGCGGTAGATGTCTTTTCTTTCCGACTGGCGATAGGGGCCAAATTCCCCTCCAAAGCCGGGTCCTTCGTCAGGCACCAATCCGGCCCAGGTCAAAGCATCAATGATGTATTGTTCGGCACCGGGCACGTATCGCTGTTGATCGGTGTCTTCAATTCTCAGAATAAAAGTGCCACCGTGCCTGCGGGCAAAGAGGTAGTTGTACAATGCAGTTCTGACGCCACCAATGTGAAGGGGTCCTGTAGGACTGGGGGCAAATCTTACCCTGATCTTGCTCATGATTTTTTGGTTGTAATTTCGAATCCGGAAGTGCAAAATTACTCGAAAAAAGCCAAAATCCGGCGAATCAGGGTAAACCAAATATAATTTTTTAAGGCTATTTTGCTTCCTTGAAATTTGGAATTACGAAATTTCACCTAATAAAATATTGATTCAATAATTTCCATACCTTCTTTGCCAAATATTATTGGTTTTGTGTAAAAGTGGTTTGATCCTCCTTCTAAATGAAAAGATTTGAAATGGGAATCAGGTATCTCACCCAATAGAATAAAAGCCTTCTTTCTTTTTAATATTTTTGATCAAAATTTGAGATGCCATTAGACCCCACCATTGCCGCTTTTGACAAACATGCGCAAACTTATCAGCAGAAGCACATGGACCAGGCCCGATATGCCGGGGGACTCAACCGCTGCTGTGAGTTGGTCGGTGATGATCATGGGAGATTGTTGGATCTGGGTTGTGGACCCGGTAATGTGAGCAGGTTTATCCTCGACCTAAAACCACACTTGCAAGCTGAGGCCATTGATTTGTCGCCTTCAATGGTGGCCCTGGCCAGCATCAACCTGCCTGAGGCAAAGTGTAGGGTTGAGGATGTGAGAGAACTTAAAGCCAAAAATGGGCCCTTTCATATGATACTGGTGGGTTTTTGTATTCCCTACCTCAACAGAAATGAAGTTGGCGAACTCATAGCAGCGGGCTATCAACAATTGACCTCCGATGGTATATTGTACCTCAGTTTTATGGAAGGAGATTACGATCGTTCCGGCTTTCAATTGAGTAGCGATGGTCAGGACAAGGCTTACATCCACTATTATCCTGCAGAAGAAATTACGGCAGCCCTGGAGGCCAGCGGTTTTGTTATTGACACCCTTTTGCGAACCGACTTCGAAAAAGCCGATGGCAAAAAAGATGTGCATGTGCAGATTGTAGCGGTCAAAATGCCAGCAACAAATCATGATAAAAATGGCGGTTTATGTTAGGCCCTTTTGATGTATTTCCCCGATTGAATACAGATCGTTTGGTATTGAGAAAACTATTGCCAGAAGATTTACCAGCCCTGATCAGAAATGTGAATAATCCAAAGATTGCGGCCAATGTGATCAACATACCTTATCCTTTTGGAGAGCCCGATGCCGCCTTTCGCCTTGCCTTTGTTCATCAAGGATTTGTGCAGCAGCTACGGGTTGTTTTTGCATTGGTAAAAAAAGATACCAACGAAGTCATAGGGGAAGCCGGCATCCATTTCAGCAAAGATCGCAAATCTGCCGAAATTGGCTATTGGCTGGGTGAGTTGTACTGGGGCAAAGACTATACTACCGAAGCCGTGAACGCCATTCTGGACTACGGTTTCAGGGTACATCATCTTGAAATGATATATGCCATTTGTAAAGAAGACAATGTTGGTTCACATCGCGTAGCCGAAAAGAGCGGGATGTTTGTTTATTCACGTGGGAATGGCATGGTTCGGTATGCCATTCAAAAAAATGAAAATCTGTAATTATATTTACTGTTTAAAAAATAAAAATCATGGATCAAAAGTTTCTCACAGGCCAACTGGCCCGTCACCTAAGGGAGATGCATTTTGGAAATAACTTTACCGGACCCTGCATGAAATCGCTTCTGGAGGGCATTGATTGTAAGTTGGCCAATACAAAGGTCCACGATCTCAATACCATAGCTGATTTGGTATTTCATATTCACTATTACATCAGAGCTGTGATCAAAGTTTTTGATGGGGGCCCCTTGGATGCCAGTGATAAGTACAGTTATGATCGCAATCCTATTACCACAGAGGCAGAGTGGCAAAACATGCTCGATGAGGTTTGGCAAAATGCAGAGCGATTGGCTGTTCAAATTGAGGGGATGAAAGATGTTGAACTTTACAAACCCTTCATTGATGGAAAATATGGGTCTCTTTTCCGCAATTTACATGGACTGTTGGAACACAGCCACTATCATTTGGGGCAGATTGCCTTGGTAGGGAAGATGGTTCGTTCCGCATTGTAGATACGCATTGTAGATACGCATGTCAATGCGTATCTACAATGCGGGGATCCATTAAAATGTACAGACCCCTGGTGACAGGGTACCGTTGTTTACCATTTTTCCTGTTACATTTCCATTTCCGGATAGGGTGCCTGTGTTGGTAAAACTACCCATAGGATCTACCTGAACAGAACCCAGGATACATGAGGTGCCGGTGGCGGTGACAGATGTATTGGGTGAGATGATCAGGGTGGCGCCCAGTGGAATTTCAATTTGACCGGTATAACTTCCTATATTGATTACCAGGGTTTCTCCAGGCATCAGGTTGTTGATGGCCATGGATATGTCGCTATAACAAGTCATGGTAGACTGGTTGTAAATGGGTGGTGTAGCCGGGTTGACAGTGACAGACTCGGTATCGGTACAGCCATTGCCATCGGTAACCGTAACGGTAAATATACCTGATGTGGTGACAATTATACTTTGCGTATTTTCCATGGTAGACCAGCTGTATGAGGTGCCGCCAGAAGCCATTAATGTGGTATTGGCACCACCACAATCGCTGCTGCTGTTAATAGAGGCAATTGGAAGCGCGTTTACTGTAATGTTGGTAGTAGAGGTATTGGTACAACCATTGCCATCAGTGTAAGAATAGGTAATGGTATGTGTGCCCGAGCCTGCAGTGGAAGCGTTGAAATTATTGCCGCTTACGCCTGCTCCCGAGAAGGTACCTCCCATAGGAGAGCCGACAAGGGCGAGGGTGTTTTCACTCACGCATTGGGCTGTATAACTTCCTGCATTTACCATAGGTAAGCCATTGACCGTAATGGAAGTAGTAGCTGAATTGCTACAGCCACTGCCGTTGGTAAAATTATAAGTGATGGTATGCATGCCTGTACCGGCAAGAGCAGCGTTGAAGTTATTGCCACTTACTCCTGGTCCTGAGAAGGTGCCACCCATCGGTGAACCAGAAAGGGTTAACATTGTGGCATTTACACATTGAGCAGGATAGCTTCCTGCATCTACCACAGGTAGTGCATTTACAGTGATTGATGTTGTGGCCGAATTGGTACAACCATTGCCATCTGTATAATTGTAAGTAATGGTATGCATGCCAACCCCGGCCGCAGAAGCATCAAAGTTATTGCCTGAAACACCTGTACCAGAGAAGGTACCACCTATTGGAGAACCTGTTAATGTAAGCATTGTATTGGTGAAACACTGATCAGGATAGGTACCTGCATTCACAACGGGAAGAGCATTTACGGTAATGTTGCTTGTTGCACTGTTGGTACAGCCATTGCCATCTGTGTAGGTGTAGGTAATGGTTTTTGTACCAGTACCTGCTACAGATGCGTTGAAGTTGTTGCCCGTCACTCCCGGACCTGAGAAGGTACCTCCCATGGGTGATCCGGCAAGGGCTAGGGTAGTAGCACTCACACATTGTGCAGGATAGGTGCCTGCATTGACCATAGGAAGCGCATTTACAATGATGTTGGTGGTGGCACTATTGGAGCAGCCATTGACATCGGTATAACCATAAGTAATGGTGTGGGTAGATGCGCCTGCCATAGAAGCATTAAAATTATTACCACTTACCCCTGCGCCTGAAAAGCTGCCCCCCATTGGACTGCCACTAAGGGCCTGGGTGGTAGAGCTCACACACAAAGGACCGTAGCTGCCAGCGTTCACCATAGGCAGGTTGTTTACATTGATGGTTGTAGTTTCCGTATCGGTGCAACCATTGCCATCGGTAACGGTAACAAAGTAAGAAGTAGTGGAAGCCGGACTAACTGTTCTCATGGCATTGGTGGTCATATTGTCCCACTGATAAGAGGTGCCGCCTGATGCTGTCAGGGTAGCCGATGCTCCGTTGCAAATGATGCCATCGTCGTTTGTGGTACCCGAGGTTTCTGCAACGGCAATGACAGCTGTTGGCAGCGGGTTGATGGTTACTGTCATATCGACAGCAGGTCCATAACAAAGGCCGTCGGTGGTAGCGCTAATGGCATAGGTTACCGTGCCGGGATTGGAGGTAGTATTGTACCAAACTTCAGGCACTGTAATGGGAGTGCCCAGGCCCGGTGCAGGGAAAACATTGGGTATCTGCGATGAAAAAGTCATCGTTAACGGGTTATAGGTGCGAGATTCTGCTCTGTAAGCATTGATTACGCCGGAAGCCGCGCTGGGTAAGTTGACACCCCAGGCCACACCACTGCACCTTGCGATGACTGCCGGTGTATTTAAAACCGGAACAGCGTTGTAAGCATTGGTTGCACTGCCTGTAAGGCCCGCCATGACAGCGGTACAATCATCATCTGACAAAGCAGTGAGTGTGTAGGTTCCCACTGGAGCTGCTGTGAGTGTATAGGTGGTTGTGGGTGAACTTGCATTAAAAGTATTGCTACCATCTGAATAGGTAAAATCAAAAGGAGGAGTACCTGTAAATGTAAAAGTAACATCAGGCAGAGTGTTGCCCGGACATACACTGCCACCTCCGCTTACTACGCCTGTTGGCAGGTCAAGAATAATGACATTAGTAGTAGCAATATCTATACATCCATTACCATCGGTAACCAGCACTGTATATATTCCTGCATCGGTTATGGTGGCATTGGTGATAGCCGGATTTTGGTCGGAGGAAGTAAACATATTAGGGCCAGTCCATGAATAAGTACTACCTCCGGATGAAGATAGATTTATAGAAGAACCTGTACATTTGGGACTGTCGTTGGAGGCGGAGGGGGTAGGAAGAGCATTAACTGTAATACTAAAGGTACAGTTAGTAACGCAACCGTTGCCATCATCATAAGTATAGGTGATGGTATGTGCACCTACTCCAGCTGTAGATGGATTGAAAATGCCAGAACTCACACCTGGGCCACTGTATGCACCACCAGCAGGAGAAGCTCCGCTGAGATTGATAGGTGTATTGTTGAGGCAAGTGCTAAATGATGAAGGGCAAACCGGATCGGCACATACTGTAAAGTTGGCAATCCAGTAATTGTTGCTATTGTTTTGCACTTTAAATGGATCACAGCTACAGGCGCTAGCTCCGTTTTGATTGCCTGAAGCATCAACGTAAACGGCTATCTTGTAGTTGCCAGCCGGTAATGAAGCCAGAATATTGGAAATATTGCCAGAGGTGCCCCATTGTTGATCTCCCGGATTTGCCATGTCAAAGTTGAATGGAAGATTGACAGAGGTAAAAGATCCCGGAGAGCCTGCGGCAGGGTAGATTGAATACCATACTTTTCCGCCACAGATATTGTCTCCAGAGTTTTTATAGGTCTTTATTTCACCTCCAGAGAAATTTAAATTTCCTGATGTTGTATATGAACCCAAGTTGGCTCCCTGAAAATCTGGGTTGCCGGTTGCATTTTGCAAATCATAGTATTGACTGCCGATGACCACATAGGATTCAAAAATACCTGAAGTGCCATTGTTGGCAGTAGAAGATAGTGTAGTGGTTACACTTTCAGTATCGGTACATCCATTAGCATCTGTAACCGTTACCACATAGGTGGAAAACATATTGACCGTAACAGGAGCAATATTGGCACCGGTACTCCACATATAGCTTGTACCTCCTGATGCTGTCAAGGTAGTATTGGAACCATTACAAAAAGAAGTGTTGCCGGAGATGGTTGCAGTTGGCAAAGCGTTGACGGTGATGGAAACGGTTTGGGTGGTTGTGCCGCAGGCATTGGTGGCCGTTATGGTATAGGAGGTTGTGGGAGAACTAACCAATGGTGTGCCGGATATGGTGCCTGTCGAACTGCTAATGCTTAGCCCTGATGGCAGCGCAGGGGAAATAGAGAAATTGGTTGGAGTGCTGCCAGTAATTGCAGAAACTGTGTTGTCAGGGATTGTAGCGTTTACGCAGGTGTTAATGGAAGTGCTTGTGTAGGTCAGTCCTGAAAGGGGAATGCACACATTTCCATTGAAGGTGAAATCATTTACACTAAATGTTCCACCTGCATCAACTGCTCCAAAGCCGTATAGACGAAAAGTTATTGTAGAAGAAATATTTTGAAATTGACTAGCACTAAGTGAAATTGTAGCACCATTTGCAATAGGTGAACCTATATTTGCAGAATATCCATCTAAACTTGACCTTAAAGCAAATGAAGTTGGCCCATTCATAGAAGATTGACCTGTATAAACAAAAGACACAAAATCTATTTCGTAAGAACTGTTTGGGGTAATTGTAAAATAAAAATAGTCATTAGCATCAAGAGTTCCACTACTCCAAGCATTGGCATTGTACCTATTATTGGCATTTGTTCCATTGATTCCTGTTCCCCTGCCAATACCACTTACGGTGATGTTGGCATTTACCGTTTGACCGGTTGTATACGGGTTGGCTGTATTTGGGTTTGTTCCAGTAATGGGATTGGTATAGATAGACTGCCCAACAGCCATTAAAGAGGATAAGAGCAGGAAGAGGAGAGAAATGTTTCTGACTGCAGTTTTTTTGATTGAGAAACGGTTGAAAAATGAATTTTCAATGATTCCATTACTAATTCTCATAATTAATTTATTTGCAAATTTTTTTGAATAAAATTTCAATCAGATGCAGGTCATTAAATGTAAAGTTTGCACCCGATGTCAAATTTTATACAAAATTAGGGTTTAACGATTATAAATACGAAAAACCGTGCCTTATTTTTACTTTAATTTCTTAGATAAAAAACCGGCTAATGAATGCAACAGAAATTAGGTAAATTCAAATACCAGAAAGTCATACTATATAACTAATATACACATATAAATAATTAATAATCAAATTAATAAAAATTATAAAAAATTATATGTTACATTTGCTGACCCTTGTTTTTAAGTTGGGCATATGTGTCGTAAAAATGTAATCTCAAATTGGTGGTTAACCATCATCTAAAATTGGGATCTATTTAAATAAATAGGCAGCTTTTATGGGGTCTCCCCCCTTGCCATTTGTCCATTAGTAACACTACATTTCACAACAACCATAGTTATATATTAGAAAAAAGTTATATATTAGGGTTTCCTTGTATATTTACGTTACTCAATTTATCTAGAAATTTATATAACCATGGTAAAATCATTACAACTCCTCTTTTTATTGCTGTTGACAAGTCAGCTGGTTGATGCCCAGGAAATTATGTTGTTAAAGACATCGGGTAAGGTAGTAATAGGCGACACCTCCCAGATAACCACACCGGGCAATTACAACTTGTACGTGCAGCATGGCATCTTAACCGAAAAGGTAAAGGTTTCATTAAAAAATACTGCCGATTGGTCAGATCAGGCATTCATGAATACGCCAGATCTGGGAGAGGTTAAAAATTCCATTGAACAAAACAAACATTTGCCTCAGATGCCATCGGCTGAAGAGTTGGTGAAAACGGGATATGATGTCACTACCATGGATGCCAAACTACTGGCTCAGATAGAATGGTTGTGGCAGTACACCCTAAAGCTGAACGAAGAAAATGAGGCCCTGAAAAAACGGATCAAGGCCCTGGAGGATAAATAAAAATTTTTCAGCCATCTCTTCACATCACACTCCGTCATAATGAGTAAGAATTTTGTATTGATCATTTACATGCTGTGCAGTATAACACTCGCAGCCCAGCCCGATACAGTAACCATCGGCTTTGGAGAATACCACGGTGTTATGGTGAGCGCCAGCAGCAGCCTCAATTATCCACCTGAAACTACTCTTAAGCAGGATGGATATCTGCCCAACCTCAATGCCTCATCCCGATTTTTAGGACAAGCCACCTTGGGTTATAATATGGAAGACCTGCAAGAGGTAAGTGAAATGGGCATCGAAGACTGGATCGACAGTCAGTTTGTAAAACCCATTCCTTTCACTTTAAAAAACAAGGTCAAGGATTACCACAACTTTGTGAAAACAGCCACGAATACACCGACAGCAGGACAGATATACCGAATGTGGTCGTATGCCTGGTGGCAATACCACATGGCCTCAGCCGATGTACTCCGCCAAAGAGTAGCCATGGCGCTGAGTGAGTTGTTTGTGGTTTCTGATAAGTCGGCCTTTGGGTCGAACTCTTATGCCTTGTCGAGTTATTACGATGTAATGCTCAACAATGCCTTTACCAATTATCGGGATCTAATGGAAGATGTAACTTTTCACCCTGCCATGGGCGTGTACCTCACCTTCCTCAACAATCCTAAATCCAATCCGGCTACCAATCAGTTTCCGGATGAGAACTACGCCAGGGAGTTGATGCAGTTGTTTACCATAGGTACTTCAAAACTTAATATGGACGGCAGCTATGTGATAGGAAGCAATGGACAACCAGTACCAACATACAACAACACAGACATCGCTGAATTTGCAAAAGTGTTTACCGGCTTGTCGTGGGCCGATCGCACCACCTTTAACCGAAGTGCGGCCAATGATACGAGCTATACCCTGCCCATGATCATGTTTAACACTTCGCATGAAACCGGTGTTAAAAATTTGCTCAATGGCTTTGTAGTACCCAACAGGGTACCCACCGATGGCATTGCCGATATACAAGACGCGATTAGCAATTTGTTCAACCACAGCAATACGCCACCTTTTGTTGCTAAGTTTTTGATTCAACGCCTGGTGACTTCTAATCCTTCCCCGGATTACATTGAAAGAGTGGCCAATGCATTTGTCAACAATGGCCAGGGTGAAAGAGGTGATATGAAGGCCATCATCAGAGCCATCCTCCTCGATCCCGAAGCGAAGGCATGCAACAATGGTGATCATCCAAACTATGGAGCACTCAGAGAACCATTTGTAAGGTACATGCAAATCAACAAGGCCTTTGATGCAAGCACAGCAAGTGGCAATTACCGAAATGACATGGATTATGTATATCGTTTTGTTCAGCAAAAACCACTTACATCACCCAGTGTTTTTAACTTTTTTCAGCAAGAATATCAACCCATTGGTCCTATAGAAGAAGAAGGGCTGGTAGCACCCGAGTTTCAGATTACCAATGCACAAACCATCATGGGTTATGTCAACAGTCTGTATCGTTTTGTGATCCAGGAGAACGTAGCGGATGAATATGATCTTTACACCAATGAAGATGATGCTACTTATGCCAATCAAATATCTACTATAGATTTCAATGATGAGGTCTTACTTACTGACAATAATAAGTTGCACATCCTGCTTGACAGGCTCAATTTACTACTGGCTCAGGGCCGATTGACTGCCTCATCATTGGCCATAATCAAAAATGTGGTTACTGAACTTCCCAATAGTACAGCAACAGAAAAAAGAGACAGGGTCAGGTTGGCCATCTATCTCATCATGTCATCACCAGAATACCTCATCAACAGATAAACCAAAATGAGCAAGCGAAAAATATCAAGAAGGGCGTTTATCGGAGAAGCCTCGTGTGCAGCACTGGGATCCATGACGCTGTACAACTCATTGGTCAATCTGGGTATGATGACCACTGCTGCTACCCGGCCCCACATCATCAGCACTCCATCGGATTACAAAGCAGTGGTGTGTATCTTACTGGCAGGCGGGGCAGATAGTTTTAATTTTATTGTGCCCACTGAAACCTCAGAGTATGCCCAATATGTGGCAACACGAGGATCACTGGCACTGAGCAATTCCGCCACTCCTGCTCAACTCTTGCCGCTGAATTACAATAACAACGGCCGTACTTTTTCGATACATGCGGGCATGTCGGCAGTACAAAATATGTTTAATACAGGCAAGCTGTCTTTTGTTTCCAACATCGGTACCCTAATAGAGCCCATAGCCAATAAAACAGAATACAATTCTGGCATGAAAAAGCTGCCATTGGGTTTGTACAGCCATTCGGATCAGATCATGCAATGGCAGACCTCGGTGCCACAAAGCAGAAGTGCAGTTGGTGTGGCTGGCAGAATGGCCGATATCTTGCAAGACATGAATTCTATACCTGAAGCAGCCATGAATATTTCACTGGCTGGAAAAAACAGGTGGCAGTCGGGCAATGAGACCAATGAATTTTCACTCAGCAATACTTCTACTGCGGCGAGTATAGGTTATACTAACTACTCATCGGGCTTATCGAATGCTGTTTACCTCAATGACAGAAAAAACAAGGCCCTTGATAGTCTGGCAGCCCAACAATATGCCAATATCTTTCATGAGACAATTGGAGATCTGAATAAGTCGACATCAGAAAGCATTGAGGTATTTAAGGTAGCCATGTCGAACCTAGTACCACTGTCCACAACGTTTTCAGCTACCAACCTTTCAAATGACCTTAAAAAGGTCGCAGAACTCATCAAGGTGAGGTCCTTTTTAGGGGCTCAGCGCCAAACCTTTTTTGTTTCATACGGAGGTTGGGATCATCACGATGATGTAATCAATAATCAAAATGTTATGTTGCCCATAGTGAGCAATGCGCTCAATGAGTTCAACAATGCCATGACAGAGCTGGGCATGCAAGACAATGTAGTCACGTTTACCATGTCTGATTTTGCCCGCACCCTTACGTCCAATGGCAATGGCTCAGACCATGCCTGGGGGGGCAATAGCATGATTATGGGAGGTCCTATCAACGGGGGTAATATTTTTGGAGAATTTCCGTCTTTGAGCCTTACTTCCCCCCTCAATTTGTCAAACAGAGGCTTGTTGATACCCACTACATCGGTCGACGAATTTTACGCAGAGATTGCACTTTGGTTTGGGGTTTCACCCAACGACTTGTCGTACATCCTACCCAATATCTGTAATTTTTATTCACCCACATGCCCGGCACCGGTACCATCCGGATTTATGCCCATTGGTATGTTTTCATAAAATGCAAAACATGAAACGAATACTAATTGCTATTATCATTGTTTTTAATGTGGCCCTGGTGACGGAGGCCCAGCAGGTATGTGTAGGTACTCCAGGCCAGGTAACCTGGCAGGTATACAGGGGTTTGTATGACGACGAGGTCAATGAAATGCTGACCTGGCCGGATTACCCCTATCATCCGTACGATACCAAAACCCTCTACAATACCAAGTCGGATCTCAATTATGACAATTACATGGGTGCTTCTATCAGAGGATTTATCTATGTGCCTCAATCCGATTCTGTTACTTTTAACATCACCGGCAATGAGCAGGCCCGCTTTTACCTCAGCACCGATGCTGATCCTGCCAACAAAGTGCTGAGGGCTTATCTCAATGCCAGTACCAATACTGAAGAATATACCAAATACCCCACACAGACATCCGTAAAGTTGTATCTACAGACAGGCGTCCATTATTACTTCGAAATACTATACGTGGATGGTACTGGTACTGATTTTGCTTACTTGTGGTGGAAGGCTCCCTTTGTGGACATCAACAATTGGAAGACCATTACAGCAGATTACTTAAAAAATGTAGCCTGCTTGCCGAGTGAGTGTCCGGTGAAAGGTTCAACGTGTGATGATGGAGATGCTACCACCACCAATGACATGGAAGATGGATACTGCCATTGTTCTGGTACCAAGTCCAGTGCCAATACCTGTGTAGGAGAGCGGGCCAGGTTGGAAAACTATCGATATGACAACATCACTGGTTCGGAGCTCAATGAATTGTACATCAATCCAGCCTTTCCGGCCATGCCTGCATTTACCGAAGTATTGCCATTGTTAGGCAGGCCCTATTCATCAACCTTAACCAATAATGGCAGGCTGACCCAGGCTTTTTTAAAGGTTCCGGTATCGGGCAACTATAAGTTTAATGTTACGGGTGATGATCAAACTGTATTTTACCTTAGTTCAGACGATGACCCTGCCAACAAACAGGCCCATCAGTGTTTGGTAAGCGGGTATACCAATCCCACTCAAAACGACAAATACCAGTGGCAGAGTACTGCTTTTATATACCTGGACTCCAGCCAATATTACTACATAGAACTCAATAGCAAACAAGCTACCGGAGGTTCACATTTTGGTGTATTTTGGCAAACCCCCTTCACCGAAGCCGGGGTATGGAAAAGATTGCCAGCTACCTTCCTCTACAATTACGATTGTACCCTGGCCTGTATGCCACTGGGATCAGCGTGCAGCGATGGCAATGAGTTTACCAATGACGACGTGTATGATGAAGATTGTAATTGTACCGGTACACCCTGTACCGGAGTGGATTGCGACAGTCCAATTGCCTCGTATGTGCCATACGAAAAATGCAATGTGACCGATCAAATCGACAATCGTTTGGACAACAACTGGTTGAGCTGTAAGAAGCTGGCTAGCCCCAATCCAGCCAGAGACAGCGGACATTGGATCAAATACGATTTAGGAGAAATACACAGAGTGTTGACCACTCAGGTATGGAATTACAACGTTGTCAATCAAACCTCCGAAGGCTTTCAGTCGGTAGCAGTTGATTATTCTGAAGACGGAGTAAGCTGGCAAAACTTTGGCAACTTTACCTGGCCTCTTGCCAGTGGTGAAGGAAATTACGGTGGCTTTGCGGGTCCTGATTTTATGGGACTTTCAGCCAGGTACATCCTTATTTCCTGTTTGGATCCAGGCAATGGATGCAAAGGCCTGGGCAAGGTTGCATTTAAAGCAGTGTACTGTCCCAATCAGGGTACCGCCTGTGATGATCACAATCCGGCAACAAGTAATGATCAATACAATGACGAATGTGAATGCGTTGGCATCAATCTATTGGAAAACTTATGTGAAGAACAGTATGTGATATTGGGCGACAGTATGCTGACACCCAATAATTACAGTGCGGTTCAGTATGTACAATCCATGAGTCAGGTTTCTTCCTATCAGGCTACCAGCTTCATTGGAGGAGCTTATGTAGTAATGAATCCGGGCTTTGAAAGTGAAGAAGGGGCTGTTTTCATAGCCGCCATTGACACCTGTAGCAGTACAACCGCCAATGGTTCCAGAATTGCAGCTAGAATGGCAAAAAGGCAGGCTAAAAAGCCGGTAGATCAACCCGAAAAAATGTTGACAGTGATGCAAAATGCCGATAACGACATCGTCGATGTGGCGTTTTATGTACCTGGCAAAGAAGATGTAAAGCTTGAAATCCTCGATGAACAATTGAATCCAATTCATGTGATCATCCAGCATGAGTACACCAACATGGGGCATTATAGCAAACGATTTCGTACCAAAAAACTAGATTCCGGATTGTACACTATGGCTTATCATTTGGGAGGAAAGACCTATTATGAAAAGTGGGCGGTAAAGTAAAGTTTAAACAAGCTTAAAAATTGGGATTTAGGTTGGCCTTTACTTTCCTTGTGAAATGATTACCTTTGGTAGATTAAATTTCATGGATGGAAAATTTACTATATCAACCTTATCAAAATGAGAGTCTCGACTTCATTTATAATTTAATTTTTTGTGATCATTTGCCTCAACCTACGGAAGATGACGGAGGTCCTTATTTCAAAGTAATTCTGGATCCCACCAGCACAGATGCGGAAATCAGGGCTTTGGCAGAAGATGAAAAATTGGAAAGTCGGGTTCGATTGTTTGCCTACCGCAAGCTGACCGAAAGAGGTATCACTGGTCTTGGGCAGGAGCTATTGGGTGTGGTTGTAGAAATAGGACTGCCGGGAGGCTTGGATGTGTTGGCGTGTTATCAGGATCATACCGCGAGGTACATCAATTATTCAGGAAAACTCATTATTTGGGAAAACCCGGACCACAGAGAAGTAAAAGAATTCAACACAGAATTGTTTGAACACAGCCGTCACATCATTAGCCAGATAGGTCCCTGGGAAGAAGAGCGAAGGAGTCCGCCACCACAAGGCATGTTGCGCATTTCATTTTTGGTAGCCGATGGTCTATATTTTGGAGAAGGCCCTGCTGACGGCATGTTTGCCGATGGGTTGGCTGGACCGGCCTTACTTGCAGCGTTGGATATCATGCAAATCATTACATCTCATAATCCAGATTAGTAAATTAGAATTATGAAACAGAACGACGCCATATTGGCAGAAAGGATTGGTGATGTATTGATGTCAAAAAATATAGGTTATGACCACAAACGCATGTTTGGTGGCCATTGTTTTATGGTGGATGACAAGATGCTTATGGGCACTTATCAGGGAGGACTGATGGTGAGGGTAGATCCGGATAATATGGAAAACCTTTTAAAAAAGGAGGGAGTAAAACCGATGATTCATGGGGGCAAAACGATGAAAGCATTTCTAATGGTAGAAGCAGGCATTGTTGTCGGAGATAGTGACCTTGAGTTTTGGATTGACCGTTGTATGGAATTTAATCCGAGGGCGAAGTCGAGTAAGAGGTGAATTTGATTTGCCGATTTTGAATTTACCAATTTTGGATATACTGATTTACCGATTATGGATTTACCGATTATGGATGTACCAATTTACCGATTATGGATTTACTAATGTACCGATTTTGAATGTACCAATTTTGGATTTACTGATTTACTGATTTAGGATTGTCACGTCCTAATAAAAGTTGACACTTTTGGGGAATAATCCTGCTGCAAGTTTACATTGATACTTTAAGCTGGTACCACTTGACATTTTCAGTTGACCATAATCCGGCTGGGGAAAGAGGAAGAGGCGCTGCAGAGGTGGGACCTGCGAGGGTCTAACCAGCTGTTAAAGTGCGAAAATCGTATGTTGGTCGAAATAGAGGGGGAAGAAGAATGAAAGTATATGTAATTTTGCAAGCAGACAAAGGGGAGTGTTGTATTAATCACAACTTATATTTTTTTTGTAATGAATTGGAACAAAACGAAATGGTTGCATCTGGGTCTGGTAGTGAGCTTTCTGATAGGCTATATGGAATGGGGCAAGGATCAGAAGATGTTTATTTTTCAAGCCTTTGCCGACATTATTGAAAAAGGGATGGCAGATCCTATTACTTTTTTACATCCATTTATATTGTTTCCGTTGTTAGGTTTTGTGGGCATTTTGTATGCTTTATTTAAAAGCAAGCAGTCCAGAACGCTCACCATGCTTTCAATCGGGGGTATGGCATTGATCATGCTGTTTATCTTTTTTATTGGCGTGTTTATGGGCAATGTGAAGATGATTCTTTTTAATCTTCCGTTTATGGTGTTTTTGGTGTTGGAGGTGCTTGCACTTCGTGCTTCGCGCAATGCGCCTTCGGCTTAGGGCAATGCGCGCTTCGCGCTTAGGGCAATACGCGCTGTGCGCTTAGGGCAATGCGCGCTTCGCGCTTAGGGCAATGCGCCTTCGGCTTAGTTCAATACGCCTTTGGCTTAGGGCAATACGCGCTGTGCGCTTAGGGCAATACGCCTTCGGCTTAGTTCAATACGCGCTGTGCGCTTAGGGCAATGCGCGCTTCGCGCTTAGGGCAATACGCGCTTCGCGCTTAGGGTAATACGCAGTGCGATTAACAGTGATTTTAATTTCTAATCCACAACAAAAACTTGGTTTTTATTGGCGTGGGCATTTATATTTGTGGTAAACAATCAGATAATGAAGATACTTACTACGGCTATATTGTTGATGCTGACCTTGATTGTGGTGCCGGCATTTTCTTATTTTTCGGGCGTTGCTTTGACCATTGAGGGCAATGTATTGTTGGTGGAATTGGGGATGATGGCGTTGGTAGCAGCAGGGTATTGTTTTTTGGTTTCAGAGATCACCAAAAATTATTCGCAGGTGGATAAGTTGTGGTCGTTGTTGCCGATGCTTTATGTAGGGTATGTGGCGTGGAAGGGCGATTGGGATCCGCGACTGGTGGTGATGTGGGTATTGACGGTGCTGTGGGGCATCCGGTTGACGGGAAATTTTGCGTTGAAGGGGGCATACAAGTGGAAGTTTTGGGAAGGAGAAGAAGACTACCGCTGGAGTATACTGAGGGCTAAAAAAGAATTTCAGCCGGGATGGAAGTGGAGTTTGTTTAACCTGTTTTTTATTTCATTGTATCAGAATGGGCTCATCCTGTTGTTTACCTTGCCTTCGGTGATTGCTTTTGACCAGAGGGGGAAGGAAATGTATGGATTGGATTACCTGGCTGCTGGTTTGATGTTTTTTTTCATCGCATTTGAAATGGTGGCAGATTGGCAGCAGTGGCAATACCAAAGTGGCAAATGGAAGGCCATTAATCAGGGAGGAGAATTGACAGAGGATCAAAAACGGGGATTTTTGAATAAGGGCTTGTGGGCATTGAGCCGGCATCCCAATTATTTTGCAGAGCAGAGCATTTGGATCAGTTTTTATTTGTTTTCAGTGGCAGCTTCCGGACAGTGGATCAACTGGAGTTTGACGGGAGCGCTGTTGCTGTTGCTGTTGTTTCAAGGCAGTGCCGATTTTAGCGAAGAAATCAGTGCTGGTAAGTATCCGGAATATAAAACGTATCAAAAGATGCTTTCAAA
Organism: Saprospiraceae bacterium; assembly: GCA_017987975.1. Taxonomy (GTDB): domain Bacteria; phylum Bacteroidota; class Bacteroidia; order Chitinophagales; family Saprospiraceae; genus JADKBO01. Next base: position 55 of record JAGNSQ010000033.1, on the reverse strand, counting down.
GTTTATACCTTTACCTAAGATTAAATAAGTTATCATGCAAGAGATTAAATCCATT
>JAGNSQ010000138.1 GCA_017987975.1 Saprospiraceae bacterium | reverse complement strand
GTATATCTGAGGTCGAAACCAGCCGTACCGGTTACTTCGGTGTTGATGGCATTGTCATAAAATCCTGCCTTGGTCTGGATCTTGGGTCTGGGAGTATAGGCCTTGTACCACGGACCGTCATTGCCATAGCCGGGTGTAGGCTGGGTAAAAATAAACCAAGCCAATCCCTGTCCGACTCTACGGCCTCGCGAATGACCGAGGGCGGTAAGCTCTACCGCTGTTTTATCTATGATGGTACCAGAGGCATTGGCCAGGATCACAAACTCATCACCATTGGTTTGGGTAAATTTAAAGTTGGTATGTAAGTTACCATCAACCGCCACATCTCTGCCCGAGGCCCAAATCAAAAGATAACCTCCTGCCTCGATGATGGTACCCTGCGGTATGCCCCATTTTTTAGGCTTGCTCTCTTTATCTGAAAGGTACCACCCCCCAATATTTACATCATTATTGCCCGTATTGTGCAATTCAATCCAGTCTTCATGGTCTCCAAAATTATCCTCAAAGTCTCTAAGGTTAGAAGATGAATATTCGCTAATGATGACCTGCGCCTGCGAAAAAGTAATAATCAGGGCCAGGAATGCGGTAAGTAAAAATTTCATACAATGGTTTTAACGGCCAAATGTAAGCAAAGTGGTTTTAATATGATGGAAGAATCTGGCGCTACATTGGATTATGGCCGACAAATATCATTATAGATTTCCCTGAATAAGAGCATATCCATAGTTCAGATAGGCAGTAGATTCTCGAATTAATGAGCAAGTCCAAAATATATGAACATAGTTCCTGCATCGGTTTACCGATGTAGGAGCACCATATGAACATTTGAACATTCCCCCCCGCGTAACCCATCCTCCTTTCCCTACGTATTTGTATCTTTGTACGACTGCCTAATGAGAAGGCTAAAAAAGCAAGATATGAGTGGAGACATAAGACAATACATAGGTGGCATAGGGTCTATCATTTTTTGGTTAATAGTGCTTTTTTTTGCACCAAGACCGGTTTTGGGACAGGCAGCGGATTCTGTTTCCAATAAGGTGTATGCTGAGATCATGCAGCAGGATAGTTTATTGTTTAAGCTGGGATACAACCAATGCGATACAGCTACCGTGCGGAAGTTGATGGCAGAAAGTTTTGAGTTTTACCACGATCAGGCGGGAGCCATTTACTCCAAGGATGATTTTTTGAAATCACTGGCGGCCTTGTGTACTATGGATTATAAGGCAACACGTGAATTGGATGAGAAAAAAAGTGAAGTACATCTGTTGAGAAAAAATGGCGATGTGTATGGAGCTCTGCAATCTGGCTACCACTCTTTTTATGGAGAAAAGCAGGGCGTTGAAAAATACATAACCAGCAGGGCGAGGTTTCAGCACCTGTGGATCAAATGTGAGGGTGAATGGAGGCTAAAGCGGGTTATCTCCTACGATCACCGAGCTAAATAAGGCTGATTACAATGGTCAAAATGTCTTTGTCCTTTCGATTTGTTGGACATTAAAGGCAGTAAAAATTTCTGAATTGTTATCCTTCTCAGCATCGCTGCGAGGATTTTGCATTAGCTCAAAAATGAGTTGAGCTGCCTCTGTGGCATTGCGGTATGATTTTCTTTTTTCTCCCAATAAAGCAGGTGTAGGATAATGATCAGGAATCATGGCCATTTTACCAAAACGCACCCAATCGCCAATATTACCTGACAGGCAGGAGATGCCGCCTTTTTCCATTACCACACCATATTGCCATTGTTTGTGAAGAGGCAGCCACAACAGATCAGCGGCTTCCATGATCCCGTCAAAAGTTTGACTGTCGATGGTATTTGTAAAATAATTTAATTCAATGGCAGAGCCGCTTATTTTTAGCATGGTGTACAACAGATGCCTTTCTGATTTACCCTTGATCCTGCCCAGTAAGGTAAGTTTCAGCCCCCCATTTGTAACCCTGTTTGCCAATATTTCCAGCACTTTGGCAACCATCACATAGTCTCTACTCCTTAGATTGACGGTACCGGGAATGACCAGGTGTAATTTTTCATTGTGGGATTTACATGCGCTTTCATTCCACAAAAAGGGCAGATACACTATTTTTTTAGCCCCACTTTTTGTAATCCATTGCTGTGGCCATTCTACCGGTGTGAGCCAGCCATCGTATTGTAAAGCCGACATTTTTCTTTTTCTAAAATATCCTGTCAGCCCATATTTTAGAAGTCGCAACCATTGCACCGGTCCTCCCTTCCATACCAGATGTGATAGCGGATCGAGATAATTAAAACCGTCATGAATGACCAAATAAGCCGGCGTATGCCAATGATCATCCACCAGCCCCCCCGCTCTTTTTTCATGCGAACAAACGATGACGAGATTACTATTATCTACGATACGATCCAACGCTGACCAATAATCAGCCTCTTGCTCCCCATTTTTTAAAATATGAAATGAAACTTCCGCTCTCTCTTGAAAAACGGGCCTCAAATAGTCAGCATTTTGTTCATTGACCGCCATTACCACCTCCCAGCCCGCCGCAGCAAACAGCAGGGCATAGGATCTTGCTACTTCAAAATGGGCTGCATGTTCTATCAGGATGAGGCGTTTCATGGGGTAAAGATACTGCGAAAATGTTTCTGAGGTGCTTTGCGTTTTGGCGCCAAGTCTTTTGTGCCATTCGGAGAGAAAAGGCTAAAGCCTTGTAACCAAGGGTCCTCCCCCCCTTGGTTAAGAGACTTTAGTCTCTAAAAAACAACAAAAGTATTTTCCCAAGCAGCGCAACCCTAAAAGCCATCGCAACGGTACACCCCTCCATCGATGATTTCAACCTTCTCGTCAGATAATCAAAAAATTGTGGCAAAAATTTGCCAAATTTGTGAAGACCAAATAAAATTTTGCTTTTGACCAGAGAACTGATCATGTTGGAAAAATTAGAGAAAGAGCTGAATCTCAAACAATTGCAGATCAGGAGCTTGCTCACCATCACCCAAGCCATCAATGACAATGTACCCCAGGATGGTTTGTTCAACATGTACAAGTCGTTTCTTTCCTGGGAGATGGGCATTGAAAAAATGGTCTTGTTTATCATGGCAGATGAGGGCTGGATCTGTACCACCCACATCAATTATGAGAATGACAAGGTAGAAGATGTGGTGCCGCTGATTACCAGTCACAAACGTTTGTACACCATTAAATCGGATGATCCGGAGCCGTTGAGGGATTTTGACATCATCATTCCCGTTTTTCACAAAGATCAGCCCATTGCCTATTCGCTGATTGGGGGTATCAAAGACAAAGACGATCTTTTTAACAAGATCCAGTTCATAACCACCATTACCAACATCATAGCGGTGGCCATTGAAAACAAACGATTGTTTAGGCGACAGCTGGAGCAGGAAAAATACAGAACCGAGTTGCTGCTGGCCCAGGACGTTCAGTCTATGCTGATTCCTGATAGTCTACCCAGCAATGATCGATATGCCATTTCCAAGATTTATAAGCCGCACTACAATGTAGGGGGCGACTACATAGATTATATCAAGTACGATGAGGATCGTTTTGCCATCTGTATTGCTGATATTTCAGGTAAAGGCGTGGCAGCGGCTTTGCTGATGGCCAATTTTCAGGCCATGGTGCAGAGTCTGATCTTTCAGTATAAAGACCTGGAGACCTTTATTTTTGCCCTCAACCAGGCGGTGTACCGCATTACCAGGGCCGATAAATTTATTACCTTTTTTGTGGCAGAAATCAACCTCAAAACGGGGAAGATCCACTACGTCAATGCGGGGCACTTTCCACCCATTTTATACCGCAAAAGTGGCGTTTGCGAACGACTCACCACGGGGTGTTCGGTGATTGGGGCCTTTGATAAACTGCCTGAAATCAAGGAAGGGGTGCTCGATCTGGATGGCGAGTGTTACTTATTGTCATTTACGGATGGCCTGGGCGAATTGTCCAACGGAAAGGGCGATTACTTTGAAGAAGCACATTTGATTCCATTTATTGCGAAAAATTCCGCAATTTTGCCTGACGAATTCAACAAGCGATTGCTCGAAGAAATTGAAGTTTTTCGGGGCAGAGAGGAGTACCTCGACGATATTGCGGTGTTGACGTGTAAAATATTTTAATCAACTCTGATGAGACCAAAAAACAGGTTAACTGCGGCCATGCTGGCCTTTGTAAGCGGGGTGGTCGGGGGGCATAAATTGTACCTCAACGACACCGGTGGCTTCATCATGTACATGGTTTTGTTTTTTGTGGGCATCAAGATTTTTGGAATGCCACTGAGCCTGATCCTGGCCATTTTTGAAGGCCTGAGGTTGCTCAATTCTTCGGATCAGGATTTTGACAGAAAATACAACAAGGGCTACGTGCAGCGGGGTGATTCACGCATTGAGCGCCGGAGGGCAGAGCAAATGCGCAGGTATGAAACCGAAGACAACAGCAGGCCCTACCAGCAGGCTTCACCCCAGCGCCAACCCTTGCGCGTGAGGGCTAATCCTTTTAAAAACAGCGGACTGGCCAAGTACAAGGATTTTGATCTGGACGGGGCCATTGCCGATTTTAAGCAGGGCCTGGAAATTGACCCCAATGATGTGGCCCTCAATTTTAACATTGCCTGTGCCTATTCCCTGACCGAAAAAAAAGAAGAAGCCTACAAACACCTTTCTAAGGCGGTTTCACTGGGTTTTAACGACTTTGAGCGCATCCTTACCCACGATGACCTGGCCTTTGTGCGCATCCAGCCCGAATTTGATACGTTTAAAAAATCAGGGTACAAAGTATATCAAACTGTCCAACAAAAAGAGGGTCCTGCTGTTGAAGTGAGTGTGCAGGAACCCAAAGAAAATAATGACGCCTTGCTTGATCAACTTTCCAGATTGGCAGAACTCAGAGAAAGAGGGCTGCTCACGGAGGAAGAATTCCTCATGGAAAAGAAAAAGTTAACCAGAAATTAATCAGAGATTTTGATAGCGAAAAATGTAATGTCCAGTTTGTTGGGTCCACTCAAAACAACGGATACCGGAGAGGAGGCGATTAACATCATGCATGTTTACCACGTGAAGCACCTGCCCATCGTGGACAATCATGAGTTGGAGGGCCTCATCTCAGAAGACGACATCCTCAACCACGATTTGGACAAGGCCATCGGCACCTATAAACTTTCGCTGGTCAATCCCTTTTGTCAGGAAGGCGATCACCTTTTTGAGGTCATGCAGAAAATGGCGCTCAACAAGCTCACCACGATTCCGGTGATCGACTCTACTAATCGATATTTAGGTTTAGTAACCATCGAAGATGTATTTAACTTTTTTGGTGACAGTTATGCCTTCAAAGAACCGGGCAGCATCATTATTCTGGAAACAGACAGGAGCAAATATTCATTGAGTGAGATAGCCCGTATTTGTGAATCAGAAGGAATCCTGATTTTTTCTTCTTTTGTTACTTCCAACTTAGACAGCACCAGTCTTTATGTAACCCTCAAGCTGAACACCTTTGATGTCACCCGCCTGGTCAATGCCTTCCAGCGTTATGATTACACGGTGTCGGGCGCATTTGCCGAAGATGAATACATTGATACTTTGCGGGAGCGATACCAGTCGCTGATGAATTTCCTTAGCATTTGACAAGTCTGCAACCATGAGAGGCAGGCTGCTCGTTTCCCTGATTTTATTTTATGGCAGTCTCGTGGCTCAATCCAGGGTTTACTTAGCCGATGTTGAAATTTATGGTTTAAAACACACCCGATTTCATGTAGTGATGAACGAGCTGGACTTTGCCATTGGCGATAGTTTAGACCTCATCGGTTTGGCTGCTGTTTTAGAAAGAAACGAACAAAGACTCTTGTCCACCGGCCTTTTTAACCTGGCTGATTTTAACATCAAACACTGGGATGCCGATAAGGGAGAAATAGGGCTGAGTCTGGAGGTAAAGGAAGCCTGGTACATCTATCCGGCACCTATATTCGAATTGGCCGATCGTTCTTTTAACGTGTGGTGGAAGGAAATGAACTTTGATTTTGACAGGGTTAATTATGGTATCCGCGTAGATCATCTCAATTTATCAGGCCGGAAGGACAAGTTTAAAATCAAGTTTCAGCAAGGATATACGCGCAAATATGAGCTGGAGTATCTCTTTCCTTATCTCAAAGGCACCTGGGGCCTCGGTGTGGTGGCTTCTTTTGCTGAAAACAAGGAAATAGGCTACCTTACTTCGGATAATAAAGTGTTGTTTAATATGAGGGCAGACGAAGCCACTGTATTGCGCCGATTCCGCACCGGCCTCACAGCTACCAAACGAAACAGTGCCTATGCCTTTCATACTTTACGGGCAGAATACAATTACAATTCTGTCAACGACATCGTAGTAAACGAATGGAATCCCAATTACTTTCCGGAGGGTAAAGACTACATTCAGTTTTTGCGACTGATGTATGTGTTTAAATACAACCGCACCCTCTTTCCGGCTTATCCCGAGGGTGGCTATGCCTATGCGGTGGAAGTGATCAAAGACGGAGTTGGATTTGGCAATTTTTCCAATTTTTCTACTGCTGCGGAAATGGAGTGGTACACAAAGCCCATTAAACGATTTATTGTTGGTGCCAAGGTCAAGGCAAAATGGAACTGGACCCGCAATCAGATTCCCTATTCCAATTATCAGGCCCTGGGCTATGGCGCAGATGTTATCCGCGGTTATGAATTGTATGTAATGGACGGCACCGATTTTGCCTGGCTAAAAACATCGGCCAGATTTGCTTTGTTTGACAACAATATTTCCTTGGGTAAATTAATGCCCCTCCACGCCTTTAATGTTTTACCGGTTAAGTTCTTTTTTAAGTTTACCGCAGAAACAGGATATGCCAATGACAAGTGGTACACCACCAACAATCCGCTCAACAACCAATGGTTGCTGGGCTACGGGCCCGGTCTGGATCTGCTCTTGTACAACAATTTTTTGCTTTCGGCAGAATACAATTTTAACCATCTTGGAGAAGGGGCTTTGTACTATAAGTCGAAGTTTAATTTTTGACGACATTCAAAGATGAAAAATGGGCCGACCCAATGAAAATGGCTTAACTTAGAAAAATGAAACCATTCATAACACTCATTGTTTTTTTTTCAGCCTTCACTTTGGTGTTCCCATTGTTGGGTCAGTTTTACATTGCAGGTGATACTACACTTTACCACTCGTGGCCAATTGGGCAGACCTACACCCCCAACGATACCGTTGAATTTGACATCGATTGTGATGGACTTGCCGATCTTAGTTTTATATCTATCGATGGCAATGCTCCTGGTTTTCCATGGGATCGATTGACAATGGTTTTGGGTGAAGGAGTAGAAGTCTGTAATTCAGGTACCGGTTTTGTCACCGGATTTGAAGTAGGAGATACCATCCCTTATGACAATGCTTACTGGACCTCCAACCTGGATTTTATTTATGGTACAGGTGTTATGGGTGCTTATGGTCAAGCCAATATTAACAATAAATATCTTTCGTTTCGCAAATCAGGTGTTGATACAGTTTATGCCTTTATTCGATTTAGCAATCAGGGCTTGGTTTTTACAATTCACGAAATTTTGAGCTCGTGTGGCCAATCCCCTTTGATAAGTGCAGTAAGCGATTGGGTGGATAAAGTACC
>JAGNSQ010000032.1:11174-28848 GCA_017987975.1 Saprospiraceae bacterium | reverse complement strand
TTACAGCTCAATATATACGATGTTAATGGCAAATGGGTAAAATCCTGGGATCATTTAAGTGAAGGAACTTTGCTTGATGTTTCTTTTTTGGCGGCGGGCCTTTACGTAGTTCAAACTACAAATTTAGCAGGCCAGCTCAGTTCGGGTAAACTAGTGAAATCCATTTAATATTTGTAAAAAGTGGCCAGGATCTTGATTTTAACAGACAAATGTCTTATATTTGTGGACATATGTCTAAGATGAAAAAAATCCAAAGCTCAGATGCAGGCAGCCAGGTCCACGAAGCTGAGCCTGTATATTTGTCTGGCAGGGCGGTCAAAAAGAAAGTAAGTAGCGGGTCTGGTTTTGATTTTGCGCGGTTTTTTGCAGATAAGATAAAAATCATTGAAGCCATCAAGGCCGGCATTTCATTCAATTTATATGAGTTGTTATCGGCCTATGTGCCTTTGGCAGAGTCTGATTGGGTCCAGGTATTGGGCATTTCTTCCAAAACATTGCAGCGGTACAAGGCTGCCGGTGATCATGTTTTCAGTCCTATTCACTCAGAAAAAATAATAGAGATGGCCGAGGTTACCTTCATGGGCAACGAGGTCTTTGGCGCTGAAGATAAATTCAAGCTTTGGCTCAACGCTCCCTCTTTTGCCCTTGGCGGGTACAAGCCCAAAGAGCTCCTTATTTCCTCTTATGGCAAAGAAATGGTTTTGGGTGAGCTCACCCGCCTTCACTACGGCATCTTTGTATAGATGGAGGTTTTTCGATTGAGCAGGGCCCGTTTTGCTGACCAACTCTCAGGTATAGGTGCGGCTTTAAAAGGCGCCAGGTGGAATTCTCCGGGCGTGGAGATGGTCTATACTTCCCAGAACCGGTCATTGGCAATGGCAGAAGTGTTGGTGCATCTTTCGCTGGGCATGTTGCCCGATGACTTCATGATGCTGACGATTTTTATCCCCGACAACCTGCCAGTCATTAAGTGGAGCCTAAAAGACTTACCCAAAAATTGGAATGAGTTTCCTTTCGCCGCAGCCACTCAAAAAATGGGTGATGCCTTTGTATTGGAAAATGAGGCTGCGGTTTTGTGCGTGCCGTCTGTAGTGACCTCGGGCGATTTTAATTACCTGTTAAACCTGGCCCACCCTGACTTCAAAAAAATCCAAATTCTGGAGTCGGTACCCTTCCCTTTCGACAATCGGCTGGTATGAGCAGGTCTATTTTAGTCTGAGGGTTTTGGCAATTTTTTGAAACATCAGCAGGTTTTGATCAAATTGTCCGCTGGTGGTGCCTAAAACCATGTAGTAGGTAAAATCAACAAAGGCCATCAACTGGTAGATCATTTTTTTTTCTTTGGTATACCGGTCTTCACCATAAGCAATGATTTCTACCGCGGGCAGGCCATTTACGGTTACTTCTGCAATAGAATCAATCTGGATGGCAATGATGCCTGGCAATTGTTTAATCCGGTCGGTGGCAAAAGTCTTTTTATCTCTAAATTCCAGTTTTCCTTCTGATTTGGTGGTCAACAAGGCCGTTTTTTCGGGGTTTTCGGTAGGCATTTTACCATCAGTAGTGTACACCAACGAATTGGAAGCGGATTTGGCAAGGATAAAGGGGCTACCCGTAACATCGATATCGTAATTGGCCGCATTTGAAAAAGGAGATGCATTAAATTTTCTGTAAACGGCCGTAAACATTGCTTTTTTCAATGCCTGGCCGGTGGAATCCATTTGAAGGGCAGGCAGACTGGCATTGATGATCAAGGTGGTAGAATCAACACCAAAGGCAAGCACCATTTTGGCGTATTTGCCATTGGCAGAAGGTTGCTCGGCCTCAACATAAAATCCCGGATATCCATTGAAGAGGATTTCTTCTTCGTGTTTGACTGTAATGTTTTTTTCACGCATGGCCTGGGCTCCAAAGAGTCGGGCGGTTGATTCAAATTGTCCCGTAAGTTCAAGCACAATGATGCTGGCATTGACGCTTTCTTTCATAATGCCATTAAGTCCCTTTATACTGGCAAATCCCGATGGCGGAACGATAAAGACACTGCTATTTCCCAATCGTTCATGGTCTTTGGATAAGGCCGAATTGACCTTCCTTACATTGACGGTCTTTTGAGCGACCAAATAAAAAGGGTGGGTAATCAAGGTAAAAATCCCAATAAAAAAGACAACAGTAGAGTTAAATTTTAACATCGCTGAATTGAAGTTGAATAAGCGGTTAAGAATATAACGAAAAAAGGGTTCAACTTTCGAAGAACCCTTTGCGCCCCCTCTAGGACTTGAACCTAGGACCTACGGATTAACAGTCCGGCGCTCTAACCGGCTGAGCTAAGGAGGCTTTGCATTAAAGCGATGCAAATGTAGAAGTTAATTGGAATTTTACAAAATATTCGACACAAAAAATCTTATTTCTTGTATAAGTAATTGGCTATCAGATTTTAAAAAATAACTTATTTATTTAATAGGTGCAATTTGTCGTTATACGGACTGTGTATGCCTGCAACAAAAATGGCTTAGACTTGCTTTATTATCCAGAATGCGAAGTCAATTGATTAACTTTGCGCTTCTTTTCTTCCCAATAGATTTGACGAAGCCTCCAATATGAGCGACCAGATTAAGCACGAGTGCGGATTGGCCATGATTCGACTCCTCAAGCCCCTTGAATATTACCATGAAAAATATGGTACAGCACTCTACGGGATTAACAAACTACAATTGCTGCTTCAGAAGCAACGCAATCGTGGACAGGATGGGGCCGGTGTAGCGACCATCAAGTTTGACATTCCACCAGGCAACAGGTATATTTCCAGACACAGATCGATTGGTAGTTCCTACCTCAAAGATTTGTTCGATTCGATTTATGAAAATTTCAATGATTGCACTCCCGAACAAATGGGTGATATGGAATGGTTGAAAAAAAACAAGCCTTATATTGGTGAGCTTTTGCTGGGCCACCTCCGTTATGGTACCCATGGTGCCAACAACATAGAAACAGTCCACCCTTTTTTAAGACAAAACAATTGGATCAGTCGCAATCTGGTTTGTGCCGGCAATTTTAACCTCACCAATATAGACGAGCTGTTCAACGAGTTATTGTCCTTTGGTCAATACCCCAAAGAAGTATCTGATACCGTAACGGTGATGGAAAAAATTGGCCATTTTTTGGACGATGAGGTGCAGCGAATCTTTGACTGGTACAAGCACGAGGGTTATTCGAATATAGAGATCAATAAGTTCATTGAAAAAGAAATGGACATCAAACGCATCCTCACCCGCTCTAGCAGAAGGTTTGATGGAGGGTATGTGATAGCAGGCCTCATTGGCCACGGTGATGCCTTTGTTTTAAGGGATCCGGCAGGCATCAGACCCGCATTTTATTATCACGATGATGAAATATGTGTGGTGGCTTCGGAACGACCAGCCCTGCAAACCTGCCTTGACATCCGATACTTCCAGGTAAAAGAGTTGCAGCCGGGCAGTGCCCTGATCATCAAAAAGAACGGTGAGATAACTGAAGAAAACATTAAAGAAGTAACTGAAAGAAAGTCGTGCACTTTTGAACGCATATATTTTTCAAGGGGTACCGACAGAGACATTTATTTAGAAAGAAAAAACCTGGGTCGATTGCTGGCTCCCAGAATTCTGGAGGCTGTCAACCACGACTTTGACCATACCATATTTTCATTTATCCCTAATACCGCTGAAGTTTCTTTTTTTGGTTTGATTGAAGGTCTCAATGAAGAACTCAATACCATTAAGACACAACAGATTGCAGCGCTTGAAGACAAAGGAGACAGTGCTGCTGTAACTCAGATTTTAAATCAGCGTGTTCGTTCAGAAAAGCTGGCAGTGAAAGATGAAAAACTACGCACCTTTATTGCTGATGATGGTTCGCGCAATCAACTGGTATCTCACATCTACGATGTTACTTATGGTATCGTACAAAATGAGGTAGATACCATCGTGCTGATTGATGACAGTATTGTGAGGGGAACTACCCTTAGAGATTCGATCATCTACATATTGTCCAAACTTAGGCCCAAACGAATCATCATTGTGTCTTCTGCACCCCAGATCAGGTATCCCGATTGTTATGGGATCGATATGAGCAGGATGAGTGAGTTTATTGCATTTAAAGCGACGATTGACTTGTTGCAGGAAAGTGGACAACAGTCGCTCATAGACGAGGTGTACAAGCTGTGCAAAGAAGAAGAACAGAAGCCATTGGAAAAAATGGTCAATCATGTTAAAAAGATATACGAGCCATTCACCGATGAAGAAATTTCGGCCCGAATTGCCAAATTGGTAACTGCCGATGGCATCATACCCCAGGTTGATGTTATCTTCCAGACGGTAGAAAGCCTGCACGTAGCATGTCCCAATGACAAAGGCGACTGGTACTTTACGGGCGATTATCCGACCCTGGGCGGGGTTAGGGTGGTGAACAGGGCATTTATCAATTACATAGAAGACGTAAAAGAAAGGTCGTACTAAAATGGCCTGGTGGTCAAAATTATTTTCGACAACTACTTATACCAATGATCCCATGAAATATTTGATTGCAGGCTTAGGCAACGTTGGAGCTGAATATGAAAACACAAGACACAACATTGGATTTGACATTGTAGATCATCTGGCAAAAGCCAATAGTGCAGGATGGAAGTTGGACAGCCAGGCCTACGTTACCGAAATAAAACACAAGGGCAGGACCCTGGTCTTGATCAAGCCCACCACATACATGAACCTCAGTGGTAAAGCCATCCATTACTGGATGCAAAAACATAAAATTTCCAAGGAGAATCTGCTGGTTGTAGTTGACGACCTGAATCTTGAGTTTGGACTTTTGCGCATGAGAGATACCGGCAGTGACGGGGGCCACAATGGCTTAAAAAACATTCAACAGGTTTTGGGTGGAGTAGATTATCCCCGCCTGAGAATCGGCATTGGCAATAAATTTCATAAGAATCAGCAGGTTGATTTTGTTTTAGGCAAGTGGAATGCAGATGAAAAAGAGCTGTTGAAAACCACCATAGAAAAGGCTGCCAATGCCTGTCTTAGTTTTGCGGCCATCGGGCTTAAATTTACCATGAATCAATACAATGGCAAGGGTTAGAAAGATAGTGCGAATATTGACGGGGCTAAAAAGGCAATAGTAGAATCCTATTAAACTGTCATCACTTTTTATAGTTGCTTTCGTACATGGCAATCCATTGCTGAGGGCTCATTTTCGAAACCAGTTGACCGATCAGATCAAAAGGAATTTTAGCCGGATTTTTAAATCTAATACAACTCTTACCCATATCCAGTTTTCCGATGTTTAATTCTGCGTAAGCATTTATAAACCAATCGTGTAATTTGGGGTCGGCATAGATGCCCATGTGGTAAATGGCAACAAAATTTTTCTGCGAAGCAATTGCCAGAAAGGGCAGGGGCAGTTTGGGGTCACAGTGATAACCTGCCGGGTACAATTTATGAGGCACTACATAGCCAAGCATGCCATAATTCATTTCCTCTGAAAACCCTTTTGGCAGATTTTTTTTAATCGTTTTCTGGAGCTGAAGCATGGCTGCTATTCTGTCTTCAGGAAGTTCATTTAAATATTCTTCAACGGTAGACGCTTTGGATTGCATTACTTTTTATTTAAGATTCAACTATAATGGCAAATACGGCCTTTTGATATGTGGCTGTAAAACAGGACCAAGGTAAAAAAAGATCAGATGTGAACAAAGTAAAAAGAAAAAGGGACGAGCTGTTGAAAGCATCGTCCCTTTGAGGTCTCGAGCGGATTCGAACCGCTGTGGAAGGTTTTGCAGACCTCTGCCTAGCCGCTCGGCCACGAGACCCGAGCTAAATGGAAGGCAAAGATAATAAAAAATTGAAATACGAAAGAAAGAAGGTGGATTTCCAGAATATTTTCTCACTGGCCTTTTTGTCGAATATGTTAAATAACCTGTTGATTTATAAATAATTAATATTTAAAGATACCATAATAAAAATGGTGACGTTTTGATTTTGCTTTCTTATTATTTGCCATTTCATAAAAAAATTAAAATATGTTACATGTGTCCACGACATATTCTACATCTTTATTGTGTAGGATGTTGAAATGTGGAATAAATTGAATTAATAATTTGAAAATCCCATTTAGAGTATGAACATTAAAACCAACATTTTCATTTTTTTGGTTTCAACCGGGGTTGATCGGGGGATGGCACAAATAGTACCTCGCGGTTGGAAAAATGAAATAAGAGAAAGCACCGCCAACACTGCCCTGATCAGAAAATATACTTCCAGTCTGAATTTTGACACCCAGGTAGCTATGGATATGGATGGCTATTATCGAATAACTGCCAGAATGTTGGACAGTCTGGCGAGGGTTTTAAATTCAGATCTGGAGAGGCAATATCAGCTGTCTGTCATTGAAACGTTGAATCAATGGCCAGCCACTGAACGTGAGATTCCGTTGTGGAAAGAAGACCCCTTCTTAGAAATTGAAAGAGAATATAACAATGGCTTAGAAGCTGTATCGACCTTAAAAAGGATGGCTGCTAAAATATGGTATAAGGAGAGAACCCGCAATAAATTTTGTTTTCTCCCGGTAAGATGTGCTATGGATGCCATTGAGCACCAACATAGCTCTGAAACAGATGGACAAGGCGGAAGTTCTAAAAACATGAAACTAGGCATCCAATCCGAAGTAAGCCAGTATGCATTGTACACCGATGTTTACAGTGATTTTTTCGGCCCTGTTTCAGTAGGATTGGGGGCTCTGGTAGGTTTAGGAGGTGAGCAGGAGGATGAAAACGACAGTTTCAGTCAGGTCGCTTCTAATCCCGCTGCCATTAGCAGATTGGTTTCAGGTGGAGGTAATGTAGTTTTACATTTGACCTATCCATTGGCATATTGGAATAAGCCCTCTCAAAAGCTGGATTTTAGGATAAAAGTTCATCCAAGGATTGGTGTTGACTTGCCTACGCTTGGCAACAAAAGTTCAAGTTATGCCATGAACCTGGATTTGGGTTTGTACAGCACATTGACGTATACAGGATTAAATGAAAACATTGGCTTAATTGCAGAGTTCAAATTAGCGGGAATCACGGGTAATGATGTATTTTTTAAACAATTATCCCTATCAGATCATCGTATTTTTAATCTAAATCAGATCAGCTTGGGTCTGAAACTGGGAAAGTCATTCCAGATTACCTGGATTCGGTATTGGGGAGGTATTTTTCACAATACAAGCCAACCCGCAATTTTGTCTTTTTCCATGGCAGTGAATTGAGTACAAAGATTACTAAGAAGACAGAGGCCACCCGCATTCATCACAAAATTTTGCATCAGAACGGTGGTCCTGACGGGTGCAATTTGGGCAGCTGCTATTGATGTTTTTACTTATTTTATTGTTACTGTCAATAAGTGCAGTTGTAACGATGCCGGTAGGTACGGCTATGATGATGTATCCCATCAACATAATCAGTGTAGCAATTAGCTGGCCGCCTGTGGTTTGAGGACTAATGTCGCCGTATCCCACAGTAGTTATGGTGACTATGACCCAATAAATACTCCTGGGTATGCTGTCAAATCCTGTATTTATAGAGTGCTCAAGCAGATAAATGACAGACCCAAAAATGCATGCCATTATGACAATACTGGTGGCAAAGACCGTTAGTTTTTTACGACTTTCTAAAATAGCATTAATGATAAGATTGCCCTGATCCAGAAAGCTATCGAGTTTAAAAATCCTGAATACACGCATTAGCCGCAAAGCTCTGATGATCATTAAAGAATGCAGACCAGGATAAAAAATGGTTAGATAACTTGGTAAAATAGATAAAAAGTCAATCCAGCCAAAGTAGCTGAAAATGTAGTAACGTGGGCTGTAAACCGAGTATATTCTGAGAAGGTATTCTATGGTGAAAAAAATAGTTAAAATCCACTCAAGAACCCGGAATTCATAACCGTATTGTAATGCATAAGAAGGTACAGTCTCTAACATAAGCACTACAATGCTTAACAAGATCATAATCAGTAAAATAATGTCAAATCCTCTTCCTGCGGGAGTGTCAGACTCAAAAATGATATTGTGTAATTTTTCTCTGAAGGGAGAAAAACCTTCAGGCCTTCTTTTCAACTTCTGTTTTCCGAAAAGATCTTTTGCATTTGTAGACATGGTATAAAAGTCATTGTTCATTCTAAAATTAAGGATTTAGTTTCAATTTTTAAGTATTTAAATGAATTGAATATCCGAATTATAAATCCAAAAACAGCAAAGTCCACGTATCTGAAAAAATAGATCAAATCATGGATCGAGACATCATTGCAATGATTGTTTGATTTCTAACTGAGTTGCAGAAACAAAGTTAAAGATACATCTCTGCCATTAATGTTTATTTGAGTTGTGATTTTTGACAGCGCAATCCGAAGGGAAGGCGCTGTCTTCTTTTGGACCCATGCCACAAGAAAGCAGGATCGATGGTATATGTGATTATTTCTTTATTTTTCCAGGTCAGGAGACCTTAAAGGTTCCAATCAATCGGGTAAGGGTAGGGAATGTTACACCGCCTGCTTTTTCAATGGTAATGGCATAATTGAGGGTGTTGTTTTCAAAGGCCACTTCGGTAAAGGTTTGAGAGCCATCGAAAACATCCATGGGAATAGGGTTTTGGCCTTCCTTTAAAGACCACAATTGGTACGCCTGTCCTTCTTGAAGAGGGGGCAGCTGATTGAGTTGCAGGTAATTTTTACCGGTTTGTGGGTTGGTGTGCAGGTAAATAAGGGTGTTGGCATAGCCGGGTGTTGCAGTGATGGCCACAATTTGATTGCCGGGATGCCTCAGGTCATTTAAGCGGGCAAATAAGTTTTGATTTTGTTGATCAATTGAGTCACAGGCTGCAACCTTAGATTTCAGCCGTTCAATTTCATTTTTTTGGTGATTGTTGTTCACAAAAAACAACACAAAGCCAGAAATGGCAGCGGCAAACAAGGCCATGTTGAGCCAAGCCACACCTTTATTATTAGTTACCGTTAATTTTTGAGATGGTATTTGGTCATGCAAAGAAGACATCACTTTTTGTTTCAGGTCATCTGGTGCAGCGATGGCATTGATGAGGGCATAATCTTCCAATGCTTTTTGTATAACCAACAACTCCTCTCTGGCTTCGGGGTAATTTTGCAGGATAGTTTCAACCTCTCTCTGCTCGGCTTCCGACAGATGGCCGGTAGCATAAAGCTCCAGAATGCCCGATGATATGTAGGTTTTAATATCCAATTTACAAGGCTGCGGTTAAAAAATACAATAGATGTTTTTCGTGTTTAAGCATTGCTCTTAGCATCTGGATGCCCTCTCTTAATCTGGTTTTGACGGTGCCAAGGGGCATAGACAGAGCGTCTGCAATCTCTTGTTGACTGTAGCCTTCCAAAAACATCTTATCCAGGAGAATTTTATGCTTGTCGGGCAGATTTTTTAACAAGGCTGCCACATCCACACCTTTGATTCGGGGGGAGTGGTTGAGTCCATAATCTGAGGCAGAAAATGACAATTGTTCTTTTTCTCGCTGAAAAGATTTGAGCCTGAAAGTATCGATGGCTGCATTTTTGGCAATGCCAGCGAGCCAGGTAAACAAGGTTGCCCTACCTTCGTCAAAACTGTCAATGTTGTTCCACGCTTTTAAAAAAGTAGTTTGTACTACTTCTTCACTTTCTTCTTTTTTTCTAAGTATCCTGAAAGCCATGCCATAGATGGCATCACCATACGCATCGTAGAGCAAAGAGAGACCCTGCTCATTTTTTTGCCTGATCATGGCTACAACACCGCTGGTATCTGGTTTCAAATTTAGAAAGTGGGTAAGTAAAAAAAGCATTAACAAAGCTATGAAATTAAAGTTTTAATTTTTAGTGTTGAATTTCTAACATATATAAGATAAGTACGTGTAAAAGATATTTTTTGGATGTTTTTCTTTTTTAAAATCTATTAGGGAACAACTTTAAAAAAGTTATGTATGGAATGAAACGCCGATTGTCACAGCAAACAGATTGAGCGGAAAGGTCAATCCGATTGAAGAAATGCACATTACCCGGGGACATCCGTTTATGGCCAAATTTAATTGGGTATTAGCGGGTAATAAAGTTTGTGTAACATAAGTTCGGCATTTCGTAACCTAGGTTACGCAACGAGGATGTGAGCCAGCTTACCTTTGTCAAAAAAAAATAGTAAATGGACAACAGTATTGTGATTGATGTGAGGACTCCCGGAGAGTTTATGGGAGGACATGTAGCAGGAAGTATCAACATTCCATTGAGTGATATTCAGCTTCATGTGGATGAAATAAAGGCAATGCAGGGTAAAGAAATTATACTGTGTTGTGCAAGTGGCATGAGATCTTCTCAGGCTACATCATTTTTAAAAAGTCAGGGAATTGTGTGCACCAATGGTGGTAGTTGGTTGAGTGTGAATGCCTTGGTTTAAAATGTTTAGGGCGGGAGAGACAAAATCCTGCCTTTTTTTTTTATAAAACTTCCTTTTTTCGCACCCGGAAACTTACTTTTGCGACCGCATTGGCAAAAGAGTATGGAAGAATTTGCATTGATTTATGGTTTACAGAGTTTTAAAGGAGCAGTAACTTATTTCTATCCTGAGCCTTTTGTGGCAAAAGTCATGAAAGGCAAACCATCGTACTTTGAAAAACAGGGCAATGATGAAGTCTTGTTCAGCTATGGATTTGACATAAGCGGTACCGGTCATGAAGAGGCTTTAAAAATGTGTAGATCGCTTCATCCTTCGGTGTTAATGGCTGAATATAACAAGGGGAAGAAAAAACCGGCAAGCCTTGAACAATTATTTGAGGACAAAAGATGGAGTAGTGTAATTAGAAATCGCGCTTATCAAAAACTGATCCGTTTTCTATCTTGGGTCAGGCAACATGAATTTGATTTGTATTTTCAGGTTGAGCGAAAAATTTTCCTGGAAGACATTCGACTAAAATTTGCCCCACTTAGCCTGAAGCCTACGTTGCGTTTTGACAAGACAGCGCTGGGTACTCAGTATTATATGTTTCTTAACTCTCCGGGCGGATTGGTCAAACCAGTTGAACACAATATTGAAATAATAACTGAAAGTCCTTTGCTCATCATCAATGATGGTGTGATTTATGAAGTAGAAGACATCAATGGGCTTCGATTAAAACCCTTTCTCAAACAAGAAAGTATCTTTATTCCCGAAAGGCTTACCTCAGAATATTTCCAGAAGTTTATAAAAGATGTAGCTGCCCAGGCAACAATTGAAACTGTTGGCTTTGAATTTTTGGAGATGAAGCCAGATGCGAAGGGGCTTATTCGATTTACAGAATCTTTTGATGGAAATGGATTGGAAGCCGCCTTATGGTATTACTATGATGAATGCAGGTTTGCCTATACTGATGCACAAATGAGTAAAGTTTTTATCAAAACCGACGACCAAAATCAGATCAAGGTAGAAAAGGTGAGCCGCAATTCCGCTCAAGAACGTAAAATGGTGACCCTCATTAAACAGCTGGGTTTGGTTGAAACGGTAGCCAAACGCTGGGAAAGGGCGAATTCACAAGATCCGTTTGAAACCTTTTATACACTACTAGACGCCAAAGACCGACTTTCTTCCGCTAAAATCAGTCTTGAGCTGCCAGAGTGGGAAGGCAAACGATTGTATGCAGGAGAATTTTCGATTGAGGAGCTCCATGCAAAACTCAACCAAGACTGGTTTGATTTAAATCTTGTTATCATCGTTGGTGATGAAGAAATACCATTCAAGTCACTGCTGCAACATATTAAAAATGGCAACCGTTTTTATGCCCTACAAAGTGGTGAAGTATTTATTATACCTATTACCTGGTTTGAGCAATATGAACAGTTGGCTGCCCAATGTGATTTGGCAGGGGCATTACCCAAACTGGCCAAATCGAGATTTAGTGTTTTGGAGCCCCTGGGAATAAAGCCGACCTCATCAGAATTAATAAAGGTTGATTTTAAAGTACCGTCTGCTATCCAGGCCATGCTGAGACCGTACCAAAGGCAGGGAGCTGAATGGTTGGTCAATCACTATTCAAACGGATTGGGGGCTTGCCTTGCAGACGATATGGGTTTGGGGAAAACATTACAAACCCTGACACTGCTATGTTTTGTAAAAGAAAATCTGGTGCAGGATGCACCGTCTCAACAGGTACAACTCAGCTTATTCGATGTTATACCTCCCCCCAGAACTGCGTTAAGGGCATTGATTGTAGTCCCTTCTTCGCTGGCTTTTAACTGGATGTACGAAATTAAAAAATTTGCACCCAGCCTTGTGGCAACTGTTCATGCGGGTACTACCAGGAGTAAGGATGTGCGCACATTGAAAGAATTTGACATTATAGTAACCTCGTATTCTATCCTGCTCAAAGACCATGGACTACTTTCAAAGATTGAATTTAATTGTATTATTCTTGACGAAGCCCATTACATTAAAAACAGAAATTCAAAAATATTTGAAGCGGTAAGAACCTTAAAAACCGAACAAAGGGTTTCACTAAGTGGTACACCCATAGAAAACTCACTCGCAGACTTGTGGGCCCAAATGGAGTTTATTAATCCTGACATATTGGGGAGTTACCCTGAATTTAAAAGAAACTATCAGGACCCCATTGAAAAGAGCAAAGATGAAGAGGCGTTAAATGAACTTAAGTTGATTTTGGGCCCTTATATTTTGAGGCGGACCCGAAAAGAAGTGCTCAAGGATCTTCCTGATCTGGAAGAACAGGTGTTTTACTCAGTTTTACCCGATCCCCAAATGGACTTGATTGAAAAAGAAAAATCGAAGGCCAGGAATGAGTTGTTGCAAGCTGAGATGGACCAACAACCCGGCAAGCTTCACGTTTTAAATGCACTGCTTAAGTTAAGACAACTGGCCAATCATCCAAAATTGGCTGATCCACAATCTGTGATCGAAAGTGGAAAATTTGATGATGTATTAGAGACCATGGAGACCTTGGTGAAATCGGGCAATAAGATCCTGGTATTTTCTTCTTTTGTGAGCCACCTCAAACTATATGAAGATGAGCTCAAGCTAAGAAACATTAAGTATGTTATGTTGACGGGATCTGATCAGATCAAAGACCGCGAACTGGCTGTCAATCGATTTCAAACCGATGAAAAGTGCCCTGTGTTTATGATCTCATTAAAAGCTGGGGGTACAGGATTAAATCTTACGTCTGCCAACTATGTGCTCATTCTGGATCCATGGTGGAATCCGTTTGCTGAGAGCCAGGCCATAGGAAGATCTTATAGAATGGGTCAAAGCAAGAAAGTAACTGTCATCCGATTTCTTGCCAAAGATACCATTGAAGAAAAAATTCATGCCTTGCAGTTGCGCAAAAAAGACCTTGCCGGTCAAATGATGGAAGAAGAAATGATACCGGCACTGGATCAGGAGACCCTTGAGTATTTGTTGGCTTAAAAGGAGACTACACTTCTATCGTTTTCCACCTTCCTTTTTTGAAATACCACCATGCCAGAATGGCCACAAGCGTCTCAGCAATGGGCACAGCTGCAACGGCTGCCAGATAATTCCACTTCAAGACCTGGGTAAGAAAAACGGCGAGTGGAATCTGAAACAACCAGAAACCTACCAGGTTGATGTAAGTCGGAGTTTTAGTATCGCCTGCCCCATTGAGTGCCTGCATCATCACCATGCCAATGCCATAAAAAATAAATCCGCTTCCAATGATTCGTAGAGAAAGAGCTGCTTTAGACAAGACTTCGGGGTCGGTTGTAAACAAACCACAGATAACATCTGCAAACAAAAGAAAAATTAGGGTTACAATGGCCATAAAAAAGATATTGTATTTTACACACATCCAGGTACTTTGTGCTGCTCTTTCCGGGTTTTTTGCCCCTAGGTTTTGACCTACCAGGGTGGCGGCTGCATTGCTGAGACCCCAAGCAGGAAGAATAAAAAAGACCACGTTTCTGATGGCAATCTGGTAAGCAGCCGAGGCTGAAGTGCCGCCTGTTTCTGCAACCAGCTTGGTAAGGATGATCCATGAACCAGAAGCTATGATGAATTGAAAAGTAGCGGGCCAGGCCAATTCCAGTAAATGGATCATTAGTTTTTTGTCTGGTAGAAAATTTTTGACAGACAAACGAATGACGGATTTGCCACTAAATAAAATAGTGCATTGGTAAATAACACCCATGCTTCGACCAATACAAGTGGCAATGGCTGCTCCTTCCAGACCCCAACCTGTCCAATGTCCGATGCCATAAATCAACAAAGGATCGAGGATAATATTTGCGATGCTGGCCAGCCAAAGCGACCTCATAGCGATAGAAGCGTTTCCTGCGCCTCTGAAGATGCCATTGATCAGAAAAATAAAAATGATGATGCCAGAGCTTCCAAACATGATTTGAGTAAATGCCAGGCCTTTTTCGATGACCTCGGATGAAGCACCCATAAAGGCCAGTAAATGACGTGCAGATAACACTGCTATAACACTTAGGATTACGCTGATCAATGCAGCAAGGATCAAAGACTGAACGGCAGTTTCGGATGCCTCAGCTTCAGATTTTTCACCCACTCTCCTTGAAATTACAGCAGTAGCTGCAGTGCTGAGTCCTATGGCCATACTATAAATGATGGTCAACATAGCTTCTGTATAACCCACCACAGCAATGGCATGTTCACCCAGCTTGCCTACAAAATACATATCAACTACGGCAAACAAACTCTCCATGGATAATTCCAGGATCATGGGAATGGCCAGTAATACAATGGCAAGTCGGATGCTACCCGAGGTATAATCTCTTTCCTCACCCCTGAGGGCTTCCATGAAGATTTTCCAGATAGAATGGGATTTGGTGTTCTCTGACATAATAAAAGGGCAAAGGTACAGCTTTTATACTTTTGCCCTTTTGGTTTTATTTTCTTCGTTTAATTAAAAAAGAAGAAATAACTGACATAAGGAGTCCAACAGGAATCACTTCCATATAGGTAAAAGCCATGTTTACCAAAGGATTTTTATACATCTCATTGAACGATTTCATTTCTTTGATGTGAGCGTCAATTTCAGCTTGTGGTGCATTGTTGCCTTTCATCTTTTCGATGGTAAAGGCCAGGTATTTTTCCATAAAATCCGGGGCCATGGTGTAATAAACAATGAGCCAGGCAAGAACATAAAAGGTAGAAGCAATAAGGGTTATGTACAAGCCTACCATAAAGCCTTGCTTAAAAGTGATGGAGCTTTCTGGCATTTGGGCCTTGTATTTAGAAATGCCGACATAAATAAATGAAAAAGCAATGATCATGGAGGCATAGCCGTAGATCATGCCATTTTCAAAATCTTCCATTTTACCGAGGGCCGTAAACCCTATCATCCATGCCGCTAATATCAAACCGGCGATGCTACCGTAGACTAAAATAATTTTTTTCATAAGAATTTAATTAGTTGAATAATGGCCCAAAAATAGGTTCCATCTCTGGAAGAACCATCGTACCAAAGTATTGAAAAATGATTAAAAGACAAAATCATACTTTGGTATGAGAAAAATCTAAGTAATGATTTTCAGGCTTTTAGCAATTTCAATAGCCTGGGTTCTTCGAACTGCTTTCAGTTTTGAAAATATTGAAGCCACGTGTGTCTTAACAGTGGAGAGAGAAATAAAAAGGGCATCACCCATTTCCTGGTTGCTCATCCCTCTGGCCATCATTTGGAGAATTTCCAATTCTCTTTTGCTCAATCCAGTCATTTCAATGGCCAAAGGATCAATTTCCTGCTTTTCGATAAAGGTAATTTTTTCCACTACAACTTCTTTAGGACGGGTAAGTTGGTGGGCAAGCCACATGCCAAGGCCTGTAAAGATGAGAGCTATTCCACCAACATAAATTTCTGTTGAATGGTCTAAAATAAAAAATCTGATTTCCATCCATCGGAGCAACAAAACCAACATAGCCATGGCAGCACCATAGCCAAGGACATGTAGAAATAAAGATCTGTTTATCACCAAAGGCATTTGGCAAAGATAACAAGTAAAGTTGTTTTTAGAGATTGGATAAGGACAGGCCGAACCGTC
Source organism: Saprospiraceae bacterium (assembly GCA_017987975.1). Lineage (GTDB taxonomy): Bacteria > Bacteroidota > Bacteroidia > Chitinophagales > Saprospiraceae > JADKBO01. The sequence goes on along the minus strand of JAGNSQ010000032.1, from coordinate 12,778 downwards.
TGCCCGGTTCGACCTGTATCCATCCCATGAGTGAGTTTATGTATTAGTATTTTACATCATCGCTGATTTTTTTAAGTGGAATAGCTTGGTTGCGCTGATCTTTTGGGTACCAGGTGGCAGATATATTGTTGTGGAAAACATACCGGTTGCCATTGTTATCTACAAATTCATTATTCCTGTTGTTAACAGACTGATAACTTACCCAACGCGTAGTGCCACTGTATTTAGCTTTCAGGCCATCTCGTGTTTTTAGCATTGCAATGATGATGCTGTTTTCTGCGGCCCAGCTGCCTTCAATAATAATATCGTCTTTATAATCTTGATGCTGGTATGGTTGAGATGAGTGGTAATTATAGGAGCCATGTGATTCGTCTTTCCATTGACCGTTGGGGCCGGATTGGCGTGTATCATACCGATGAAATTCGATAACATGGCCGCTTTTTCTATGGTTGTATAATAGCGTGTTTCTATTTTCAAGGGTAATCTTATTGCCTTTTTTATCCAAATAAATGCCTTTCCACTCCTGTTCAAAAATTCTGGCTTTGCCCTGGGGCGGTAAACCCATCACGGAAATGTATCTGCCTTCATCTCTGATTTCTATCCAATTGTCAGAGCCCCCGTGATACCAACTTCCATCCAACCTTTTGTGTTGGGGCGGATTGCCTGCCATGACTGTTATTTTTATTAAAAACAAGCTCAGTAAAAGTGCAAATGATCTCATAGTAGTACATTTTATTTATATACTAAGAGCGCATAGTGGCCGGTGCATTTGATTAATAAAAGGTTAATTAATAGGAGGCGATTGATAAAGTTCTATTAAGGTTATTTCTAAGTTTGGATCAAAAATAGAGAGGGAGGCTTATCTTTACCTTTAAAAACATGCCTTCCATTCTGGTAAAAAACATAGGAACCCTTTGCGGCATCAATGAAAAATTTGGTGGCTTAAAAAAGGGTGAAGAAATGGCCCGGGTCGATCAATTGAACCAGGCATTTTTACTTTGTGAGCATGGGCAAATAATTGCCTATGGGGGTATGGATGGATGTCCGGACAGAGCAGATACGGTGGTAGATGCAGCAAATGGACATGTATTGCCGGGTTGGTGCGATAGTCATACCCATTTGGTTTTTGCTGCCAGCAGGGAAGAAGAATTTGTCTACAGACTTAAGGGTATGAGTTATGCGGAGATTGCTGAAAAAGGGGGTGGCATCCTTAATTCTGCCGCCAAGTTACAAGCCATGGATGAGGAGTTATTGTATGAACAATCTGCTCAACGTCTGGAAAAAGTAATTTCCATGGGTACAGCGGCCATTGAGATAAAAAGTGGTTATGGTCTCACTCTAGACAGTGAGTTGAAAATGCTCCGTGTAATCAGAAGGTTGAAAGAAAATTATGCCGTAGGCATCAAGGCTACTTTTTTGGGAGCCCATGCCATTCCGGCGTCCTATCGAGAAAACAGACAGGGTTATATTGATCACATTATCAGAGATATGTTGCCTGTCATTGCAGAAGAAGGTCTGGCAGATTATATGGATGTATTTTGTGACAAAGGATTTTATACAGTGGAAGAAACCGACATGTTGCTCAAAACGGCTGCAGGCTTTGG
>JAGNSQ010000032.1:5562-11074 GCA_017987975.1 Saprospiraceae bacterium | reverse complement strand
CTCCCCTTAATGAAAAGAAGGGAGATGATGTAAATAAGGCACAGCCCTGATCTTTATTTGCAGAAAAAGTAGGGTAGGCGTTTTAACCAATGACCTCTGCCATTTAACTTTTATCACCCAAACGGATGACCAAAACCCAGTCGGCAGGGTAACCCGAGTTACTGCGAAGTAAAATCAGGCAGCTTACTTTTGCATAAAAAAAGAATATATGGAACAGCATATTTATGAAGTAGGGCTCAAGTGGACAGCGCAGAGAAAAGGAATTATGGATGCGCCTGAGCTGACGACAGCCATTGAAGTAGCAACACCTCCACAGTTTCCGGGCGGTATGGACGGTATTTGGTCTCCGGAGCATTTATTTACATCTGCGGTTTTGAGTTGTTTTATGACCACCTTTCTGGCAATAGCAGAAAACTCTAAACTGCCTTTCAGCCAATTTTCATGCAAGGCCTACGGAAAATTGGAAAAAGTAGAGGGTAAATACCTCATGACAGAGGTTCACCTCACTCCGGTTTTGAGTCTTGAGGATGAAAATCTTACAGAAAAAGCCAAAAGGATATTAACTAAGGCAGAAGAACATTGCCTGATCTCCAATAGCATTAAATCAAGGGTTACCATGGAAGCTACGGTAAATATCGTAGACCAGGTGATGATCTGATTTGGAATTTAAAATTTAAGGATTAGAAGTGAGGAGGTGACCCAAAATCGCCTCCTTTTATTTTTAAGAGATTGGGGTTTCGTTGAGCAAAATTTGCAAAACACCTTTTGCTGCTTCAGAGATGACGGTACCGGGTCCGAAAACTGCGGCAACTCCTTTTTCGAACAGAAAAGGATAATCAAGAGGAGGAATTACTCCACCAACGATGACCATAATATCTTGTCTTCCCATTTTTTTCAGAGCCTCGATTGTTTGGGGTACCAGGGTTTTATGACCGGCAGCCAGCGAACTGATGCCCAGGATGTGTACATCATTTTCAGCTGCCTGACGAGCGGCGTCTTCAGGGGTTTGAAACAATGGACCCATATCAACATCAAAGCCCAGGTCAGCAAAGCTGGTAGCGATGACTTTGGCCCCTCTATCATGCCCATCTTGTCCCAATTTGGCTATCAGAATGCGGGGTCTGCGACCTTCTTGTTGTGCAAACCGATCAGATAAAGCTTTGGCTTCAGCAAATTTGGAATCCATTTTTATTTCTTTTGAATATACACCGGATATAGTAGTAGGAGTTGCCTGGTACCTGCCAAATGATTTTTCGAGTGCCAAACTTATTTCACCCAGGGTAGCTCTTGCCTGGGCAGCTTTGACCGCAAGGTCCAACAGATTGCCTTCTCCTGTTTGAGCACTTAGCGTGATATCCTCCAACAGTTTGGATACCAAAATCTGGTCTCTGTTGTATTTAATGGCCTGGATTGAACTTATTTGCTGCTCTCTAACGGCCGTATTATCAACCTGTAAGATGGGAATATTGTCATTGGCGGCCTGGTCTTTATATACGTTGACGCCAATGATTTGTTCAGCCCCACTATCGATTCTTGCTTGTTTTTTAGCAGCAGCTTCCTCAATGCGCATTTTGGGAATTCCTTTTTCTATGGCCTTGGTCATCCCACCGTAAGATTCAATCTCCTCTATGTGTTTTTTTGAACGTTCTATCAATTCATGGGTAAGGGTCTCCACCACATAAGAGCCTGCAAAGGGATCAACTACCGCCGTGATACCCGTTTCTTTTTGGAGAATGATTTGAGTATCTCTAGCCAGTTTGGCTGAAAAATCGGTAGGGAGGGCAATTGCCTCGTCCAGTGAATTGGTATGTAAAGATTGGGTACCCCCAAAAGCAGCAGCTGCCGCTTCAAGTGCGGTTCTTCCCAGATTATTATAAACATCCTGAGCAGTAAGGCTGTAGCCCGACGTCTGACAATGGGTGCGTAGGGCCATTGTTTTTTCTTTGCAACCAAAACTTTGTAACATTTCAGCCCAAAGAACCCTACCGGCCCTCATCTTAGCGATTTCCATAAGGAAGTTCATGCCGATTCCCCAAAAAAATGAAAATCTACCCGCAAAGGCATCGATATCGAGTCCTGCTGCCAGGCCGGCTTTTACATACTCTATGCCATCTGCCAGCGTATAAGCCAATTCGAGGTCGGCTGAGGCACCTGCTTCGTGCATATGGTAGCCTGAAATAGAAATGCTGTTGAATCTGGGCATATGAAGGGCTGTATAGGCAAAGATATCCGACACTATTTTCATGCTTTGAGCAGGTGGATAAATGTAGGTATTGCGCACCATAAATTCCTTCAGGATGTCATTCTGGATAGTGCCACTGAGCAGGTGAGGAGCTACCCCCTGTTCTTCAGCGGCTACAATAAAAAAGGCCATGATGGGTATTACAGCCCCGTTCATGGTCATGGAAACAGACATTTGGTCGAGTGGAATGCCATTAAACAGTGTTTTCATGTCCTCTACCGTATCAATGGCTACTCCGGCCATTCCAACATCACCTGCCACTTTTGGATCGTCAGAATCATAACCTCTGTGTGTAGGGAGATCGAAAGCCACAGATAAACCTTTTTGACCAGCGGCCAAATTTTTGTGATAAATAGCATTGCTTTCGGAGGCAGTTGAAAAACCGGCATATTGCCTTATGGTCCATGGTCGGATCTTGTACATGGAGGCATAGGGACCCCTGAGGAAGGGTGCGATGCCTGCAGCTGGAAAGGGAGCAATTTTTACCTTGTCAAAGAGAATGTCTTTGGAATTGATACCTTCAGGGAAAGTATAATCAGGTACATGAGGTACCACCATTCTGATGGGCTTGGTGAGGTTGTTGAGATGATTGTTACTCATCCTGTAAAATTACAAAGACTTATGGAATCAGGGACTTTTGGCGAATGAATTAATCCAAAGGGAGAAGAGAAGGGCAGGTAATTATCAAAATTGTGTTAGGAGGAAAGAAGGGTTGAACCAACAATACAGTTGGTGTGAAAACTGTACCCAAATTGCAATTTTAATTACTGATAAATTGATAGATATATATTGTAATAAAATTTAATATAAGGTATTAAAGTTCCACCTGTGTGATAAAGAAAGGTTTAATGGTGTTATAATAAGAGGGAAAGGCGCCCCTAAACAAGGTCCTATTGGACTAGATTGATAAAAAAAAGGGGCTTATTTCCCTTTTTTCATCCTTTTCTGTTGTTTTTTTGAAAAGAGACCTGACTTGCCTCTTTTGCTACTTAGTTCGCCATTTTTGTCAACAGGAGCGCCATATTTCTCTTCTAATCCGCAACCTTCGCCGGTTTTACAGCCCTGAATACAGGGTAGAAGCGCCAAAAAAAGGCTGAAAAGCAAGTAAACAGGGAGTTTTTGACGCATATGACTCAATTTTTTTTCAAAATTATACAAATTTGTGAAAAACAGCGTAAAATCTTGATTTCCATACATTTTATAATTTTATAAATATGTAAGTGAAGAGCTATAATGGGCGAAAATGCCATATTTTTCAGGTGGTTTGAAATATTTTCATCATTTATTATTGTATAAGAATAAGATGTAATATACATTTGCAGCGTTATTCAACATTACTTAATTTAATAAACCATATCACAATGAACAAAGGCGAAATGATCGATGCAGTAGCAGCAGCAGCTGGCATCACAAAAGGACAAGCCGGAGATGCAGTAAATACTGTATTTGACACTATCCAGAAAACCTTGAAAAAAGGAGACAAAGCACAATTTGTTGGTTTCGGTACATTTTCAGTATCTAAAAGAGCTGCCAGAGAGGGAAGAAACCCATTAACTGGTAAGACCATCAAAATTGCTGCTAAAAACGTAGTTAAGTTCAAAGCAGGAACAGCTTTCTCTACCCTTGTTAACAAAAAAGGAAAATAATCCTGACTTCAGGATTTTGAGAAAAAAGGCAAACCGCAACAATGGTTTGCCTTTTTTATTTCTGATTTACGGTTTCAAAGCTTTACCTTTACCACCGGAATCTTTGTTCCAAAATCGCATCGTTTTTTGCCAACAACTTCGTTTACTTTTATTTTATTTTTATGGATAGGATAGCAGATTTACAATCAATCGCCAGTCAGGTGAGGAGAGATATCGTGAGGCAGGTGCATGCCTGTCAGAGTGGGCACCCTGGTGGCTCATTGGGCTGTGCTGATTTTTTGACAGCCCTATATTTTGAGGTGATGGACCATGATCCCGCTTTTCAGATGCAGGGCAAAAACGAAGATGTATTTTTCCTTTCCAACGGACACATTTCGCCTGTGTGGTACAGTGTATTGGCAAGGGCAGGTTACTTTCCGGTTGATGAGTTGAAGACCTTCAGGCAATTGAATACGCGATTACAGGGTCACCCCACAACCCACGAGGGGTTGCCTGGCATCAGGGTAGCTTCGGGTTCGCTTGGGCAGGGCATGTCTGTAGCCATTGGCATGGCACTTTCCAAAAAAATGGATGGTGATCCTAAAACAATATATGTGCTTACCGGAGATGGAGAGTTGCAGGAAGGACAAGTTTGGGAAGCAATGATGTTTGCTGCCCATAACAAGGTAGATAATTTGATTGCCACTGTAGATGTCAATGGCAGGCAGATTGATGGAGATACCGATCAAGTGTTGTCATTAGGTTCACTGGAAGCCAAATTTGCATCTTTTGGCTGGGAAGTGATTCACATGGAGGGCAATGACATGCAAAAAGTAGTGGATGGCCTCCATAAGGCGAAATCCCAGACGGGCAAAGGTAAGCCCATAGTCATCCTTATGGCATCAGAGATGGGATATCCGGTTGATTTTATGGTAGGTTCTCATAAGTGGCACGGAGTTGCCCCTAATGATGAGCAACTGGCAAGAGCGCTGGCTCAATTACCGGAAACAATGGGTGATTATTGATTTGACAAGACGGAAGATATGTTTAATAATTTTGAAGTAAAAGGGAAAAAGGCAACACGAGACGGATTCGGTGATGGATTGTTTGAAGTGGGGCAAAATAATGACCAGGTAGTAGCGTTGACTGCGGATCTGCTGGGGTCACTTAAAATGAATAAATTTGCTGATACTTATCCAGATCGGTTTATCCAAACCGGAATTGCAGAGGCCAATATGATGGGCATCGCTGCAGGATTGGCTACAGCCGGCAAAATCCCTTTTACAGGCACCTTTGCCAATTTTTCAACTGGTAGGGTGTATGATCAGATCAGGCAGAGCATAGCCTATTCCCATAAAAATGTAAAAATTTGTGCATCCCATGCAGGGTTGACCTTGGGCGAAGATGGGGCTACCCACCAGATTCTGGAAGACCTGGGTCTAATGAAAATGCTGCCAGGTATGACTGTGATCAATCCTTGCGATTACAATCAGACCAAGGCCGCTACTATGGCCATTGCGGAGCACTACGGTCCGGTTTATCTCAGATTTGGCAGGCCTTCCTGGCCCATCTTCATGCCCGAAAACGAGTTTGTCATCGGAAAAGGCATTCTGATGAAAAGTGGGGCGGATGTAACGATTGTAGC
>JAGNSQ010000032.1:2238-5462 GCA_017987975.1 Saprospiraceae bacterium | reverse complement strand
CGGAGCACTACGGTCCGGTTTATCTCAGATTTGGCAGGCCTTCCTGGCCCATCTTCATGCCCGAAAACGAGTTTGTCATCGGAAAAGGCATTCTGATGAAAAGTGGGGCGGATGTAACGATTGTAGCAACAGGGCACCTGGTATACACAGCCATGGAAGCAGCAATTGAACTCGAATCAGAAGGCATCAGTGTGGAACTGATCAATATTCATACCATCAAGCCACTGGATGAAGAAATAATATTAGATAGCGTATCCAAAACAGGATGTCTGGTAAGTTGTGAAGAGCACCAAAGACATGGAGGACTTGGGGATAGCATTGCCCAATTGCTTTGCAGGATGCATCCATCACCCATGGAATACGTTGCCGTCAATGATAGTTTTGGTGAGAGTGGTGAGCCGGAAGCCCTTTTAATAAAATATGGTTTAGGCAAAGAAAACATAGTGGCCGCTGCAAAAAAGGCAATTCAACGATCTTAGAAGCGAAGTAAACATAATGTTTTGTTAACTAATTTAAGGATTGGGTAAGATTATCTTATCTTTGCAAAATGAGGCAAACGATAGCAAAATCACTGCTGTGTATGTTTTTACTGGCAGCTACCCCAATGGGTGAGATGCTTAAGTTGCCTTTGCTTGTTCATCATTTGCTTACTCATTTGGAGGAAGATCCTGAGATGAGTTTAGCCGAGTTTTTTAAAATGCATTACGATCAGGGCATTGTCATGGATGAAGATTATCACCAGGACATGCAGCTTCCCTTTAAATCGGTTCCATCCAATATTTGTTTTGTATTAGGAGATATTCATTGTTTGCCCCTGATGGAAATGACATCAATGCCCGGCAAAATTGGAAAAGAAAAGATCAGGGATAACACCCCTGATTTACCATCTTCATTCTTATCCTGCATCTGGCAACCTCCCAGATTGTCATAATTCTTTTATTTAAAAGTAATAGATTAATTTAGACCAGCGGTCTAATGGATCTTACGTATTTTTTTTGAAACACTTTGCATAAGAAACCCTGTGCAAGGCTTCAATAACATTACATAAAAAAGAATTATGTTAAACGCGATTATAAATTTTTCAATTCGAAATAAACTCATCATTGGGTTGTTTACCTTTGCACTGATCACAATAGGGGTATATCAGGCGGGGAAGCTACCTATTGATGCAGTTCCTGATATCACCAACAATCAGGTTTTGGTGATAACCTCAGCGCCTGCTTATGGGGCTGTTGACATAGAAAGGCTTATCACCTTTCCGATCGAACAGGCCAATAATAACATCAATGGCCTGAGTGAAATCCGAAGTTTTTCAAGATCAGGGCTTTCTCTGGTCACCATGGTATTTAATGATGATATAGATGTTTATTGGGCGCGACAGCAAGTATCAGAGCGCCTGATGCAGATCCAAAGGGAAATACCCTCAGATGTAGATCCCCCTGCTTTAGGGCCTGTGTCAACTGGACTGGGAGAAATATACCAATATGTGGTAAGACCCAAGTCAGGTTATGAGCAAAAGTATGATGCTACTGCCTTGCGCACCATCCAGGATTGGATTGTGAGAAGGCAGCTGCTGGGTGTTAAGGGTGTGGCCGAAGTATCCAGTTTTGGAGGGAAGCTCAAACAATTTGAGGTAGCCCTCCATCCTGAAAAACTGGCTGCTCATGGACTTACCATGGATGATGTGTACAAAGCAGTTCAGGAAAACAATCAAAACACAGGAGGTTCTTATCTGGAGCAAAATTCAGCGGTGTTGTTTATCCGAAGCGAGGGCTTGCTCAAAAACAGCAGAGAAGTTGAAATGATACCCCTTACCAGAGGTGTTGGAATTCCACTGTTTTTAAAAGATGTTGCTGAAGTATCCATCTCCCATGCTACCCGATATGGAGCTGTTTGTTACAATGACCAGGGCGAAGTAGCCGGTGGTGTAGTAATGATGTTGAAGGGTGCCAATAGCAGTGAGGTTATAAACAATGTAAAAACAAGGATCGAAGAAATCAGAAAATCATTGCCGGAAGGGGTTGAAATCGAAGCTTTTCTGGACAGGACCAAGATGGTGAGTAATGCCATAACAACAGTGGAGACCAATTTGCTGGAAGGAGCTTTGATTGTGATTTTTGTTTTGGTTATGTTTTTAGGTAACCTGAGAGCAGGTTTGGTAGTGGCCTCAGTAATACCGTTGGCCATGTTGTTTGCCATTACTATGATGAACCTATTTGGAGTAAGTGGTAATCTCATGAGCCTGGGAGCACTAGACTTTGGATTAATAGTAGATGGTGCGGTCATTATCGTAGAGGCTGTAATGCACCAGTTGACGCATAGCAAACACTACAAGGATGTAAATCGGCTCACTCCCCATCAGATGGATACAGAAGTAAAATCGGCTGCAGGAAAAATGATGAACAGCGCCGTATTTGGGCAGGTAATAATTTTGATTGTATATCTCCCCATATTTGCCTTAGAAGGGATAGAAGGCAAGATGTTTAAGCCGATGGCCCAGACTGTAACCTTTGCACTTGTGGGTGCCTTTATTTTATCCCTGACCTATGTGCCGATGATGAGTGCGTGGGCGCTTAGCAAAAAAATAAATCACCAACCTACACTTTCAGACAAGGTGATGACAAGGATAGAAATTGTATTTCAACGTACGCTGGAATATTTTATCAGAACACCTAAGTTGGTGGTTGTCTCTGCCTTTGCCATGTTTTTGATTTCACTGGTGGTGCTTACAAGACTGGGAGGAGAATTTATACCAGCACTTGAAGAAGGAGATTTTGCAGTTGACACACGGGTTTTAACCGGGAGTTCACTTCAAACAACCATTGATGGCACTCAGGCAGCAGCCGGCATTTTATTAAAAAATTTTCCTGAAGTTGAAAAGGTGGTAACCAAGATTGGAAGTGGTGAAGTACCTACCGATCCAATGCCAATGGAGGCCAGCGATATGATGGTTATTTTAAAAGATAAAAAAGAATGGACATCGGCTAAAACGTTTGATGAATTGGCAGAAAAAATGGGTACTGCCCTGAAGGATGTTCCCGGAATAACAGCTGGGTTTCAATATCCGGTGCAAATGCGATTTAATGAATTGATGACCGGTGCCCGACAGGATGTAGTGTGTAAAATATTTGGTGAAGATTTGGATACCTTATCTTTTTATGCCAATCGATTGGGGTCATTAGCGGGCAACGTAGAAGGAGCACAAAACCTGTATGTTGAAACAG
>JAGNSQ010000032.1:0-2138 GCA_017987975.1 Saprospiraceae bacterium | reverse complement strand
GGTGCCCGACAGGATGTAGTGTGTAAAATATTTGGTGAAGATTTGGATACCTTATCTTTTTATGCCAATCGATTGGGGTCATTAGCGGGCAACGTAGAAGGAGCACAAAACCTGTATGTTGAAACAGTGACAGGTGTACCTCAAATTATCATTGACTACCATCGAGAAAACCTGGCTCGATATGGGCTGACCATAGGGGAAGTAAACCAGCTTGTCAATATGGCTTTTGCCGGCAGACAAGCAGGTTTAGTGTATGAAGGAGAAAAGAGATTTTCATTGGTAGTAAGGCTTCACAATGATCAGCGACAAAATCTCGACCATGTGAGGTCACTATTGGTGCCAGTAGCTGGAGGAGGCAATGTACCCCTTTCTTATTTGGCAGATGTTAAAATCATCAATGGTCCCAATCAAATCCAGCGTGAAGATGCCAAAAGGAGGATTGTTGTTGGGTTTAATGTAAGAGGAAGAGACGTGCAGAGTCTGGTTGGTGAATTGAAACAAAAAGTAGAAAAATCGCTTGGTCTGCCTCCTGGTTATTATGTTACTTATGGGGGAGCCTTCGAAAATCTCAACAGAGCCAAGGCGCGTTTGGGGGTAGCGGTTCCAGTTTCACTGATCATGATCTTTGTTTTGTTGTTTTTTGCATTTAAATCCATCCGTCAGGGCTTGCTTATATTTTCTTCCATACCCTTGTCCGCCATGGGAGGAATTCTATTCCTGGCTCTTAGAGGCATGCCATTTTCCATAAGTGCCGGCATAGGATTCATAGCCCTTTTTGGAGTAGCAGTGCTCAATGGCATTGTACTTATTTCCGAATTTAACCGATTGAGACAAGAAGGGTGGACAGATTTGCGAAGGATTGTAATAATGGGCACAAAAGTAAGGCTTAGACCTGTGTTGATGACTGCAACTGTGGCTTCATTGGGCTTTCTGCCGATGGCACTCAGCAATGGGGCAGGAGCGGAAGTACAAAGGCCACTGGCCACAGTAGTGATTGGCGGGCTATTAGTTGCTACCTTTCTTACTTTGATTGTATTGCCATCACTTTATCTTCTGTTTGAAAAAGTGACCAAAGAAAAAGAAGATGAAACCGAACTTAAATACCATAATTTTTAAATCATGAAGACTAACATATATTTATATACAGCTTGCCTACTTTTGAATTTGATTGTGATCAAGTTTGCAGCAGCCCAAAATCCAGTCACTCTGGAGGAAGCCTACAAAAAAGCTATTACTACCAGTCAGACTGCAGGATTTTATACCGCTGTTATGCAATTGGCAGAGGCAGAAAGTAAGATGGGCGTTTCCTTCCCTTTTTTGAATACATTAGCAGAAGGAGGACAGATCAACAGCGCATTGGTGGATACTAAAATCACTCTTTCACAGTCAGGATATTTTTCAGGTTATCACAAGGCTTTCAAAAATATGCAGACCGGTAAACTACAGTTGGCCAAATCTGAAAAGCAGATTGGAGAATGGGAGATTAAAAGATTTCTCTCTTCATTGTACTTACAATATGGATACTATACTAATGTTTCAGATATTTACAGTAAGCAAGACAGTTTGTATTCGTTGGCTTTAGAAAGAGCCAGAGAGCGATTGTCGGCAGGAGAAACAGATGGCATAGAAGTAATGGAAGCGAGAGCTCAACTAACCCATGTCAAAAAAATGAAGATGGAAAGCCTATCGGAGTTGAAAGGTTTGACAACCATGTTTAGATTATGGATTGGAGGAGAGGGCGTACCTGATGTTAGCTCAATAAATCAGCAACAGTGGTCATCTGCCAATGAAGAGGTTGTAATAAAGGAACATCCGTTGTTAAAAAGGCTGGACGATGGAATAAAATTGGCACAAATGGAAGGTTCCTGGAAAAGGGCCCAACTCAATCCTCTGTGGACGGTGGCACTTTCCAATACATCATTCAGAGGTACGGGGGCGGATGATAAAAAATACGATGCAACATCCCGATTTACCAGTTTGCAGCTGGGTATTGGCTTGCCAGTGTTTGGACGACAAGGTAAAAAGCTTGATGAAATTGCAAGGATGACAACTCAAAAAGCAGAATTAGAAAAAACAATGACAGAGGCCCGCCTAAAAACAATGTTAACCATACAAAAGGAAAGATGGAATTCAATTCA
>JAGNSQ010000031.1:26433-29142 GCA_017987975.1 Saprospiraceae bacterium | reverse complement strand
CTGCTGTTTCTGGTGGCAGCTACGGGACTGTTGTGCTCCGCCTTTGCTTTGTCAAACAATGCAGGGCTGCCGGGTAATGATCATTACAGGCAAATTGTAGGGTATGAGGCTAAAAAATCTGATTTCGACAAGTTTGTCAAGATTTCAGGAGATAAAAAAATTGGCAGTGAGCTCAGTTTTGAAATCAACCTCAACCTAAAAGAAAAGAGGTATGTCATGGAAATGGGCGATGGCAGAAGAATGATTCTCACTGCTCCCAATTTTACCTATAACTACCCAACCAAAGGCGAATACCTGCTGGAATTGAAAGAAATCCAACGTGGCTTGATTGTGCTCATTGGTGAAAAAAAGCTGAAGATCAAAGATTAAGCTGGTCTAAATGCCTTTCTAATCTATCGATCCAGCCTTTGAGCTGAGGTGTTAGAAATAGAAACTTTAAACCACAAACAAGAAATGGGGTTATATTTGTCATATAATCCCTTTTTTATTTGAAAGAGCTTCAATATTTAAACAAGTTTTTTATCCGGTACAAATGGAGGCTTTTGTTGGGCATCCTATTTGTTACTGCCTCCAACTACTTTGGCATCCTCATTCCACAAAAAATACGGGATGCTTTGGATTTTGTCCATGGCAAAGTATTTGAAATCAAAAACGAAGGTCTTCCTGCCAATGATGAGCAACTCCAAAAAACACTGCTGATTTTTGGTCTTACGGTCATATCTTTTATGATCATCAAAGGAATATTTATGTTCCTAATGCGCCAGACTATTATAGTTACGTCCAGATTAATAGAATATGACATGCGTAAGGAGGTGTATGATCACCTTCAAATACTCGATACCGCTTACTACAAAATGAGTAAAACAGGTGATCTCATGGCCCGGATTTCAGAAGATGTATCCAAGGTAAGAAATTACCTGGGCCCAGGCATTCTTTATGGCATCAACCTGATCTCTCTTTTTACAATGACCATTTATGCCATGTTTTCGGTCAACGCCCAATTGGCCGTTTATACCCTGATACCTTTGCCTATTTTATCACTTTCTATTTATTATGTCAGCTCCTTGATTAATGAAAAAAGTACGGTAATTCAACAGCAGCTATCAAAACTGACTTCCATCTCTCAGGAAGTGTTTTCAGGCATTAGGGTTGTCAAGAGTTATGGAAAGGAAGACCAGTTCAATGAGTATTTTGCTTCAGAAAGTGAAGACTTTAAAGCCAAGTCAATGAACCTGGCCAAAATTAATGCCTACTTTTTTCCTCTTATGATCTTGCTGATCAACCTGAGTACCTTGATTGTATTGCTCGTTGGCGGCTATCAGGTAGGCAAAGGTGGTGTAACAGCAGGGAATATAGCTGAGTTTATCATTTATGTCAATATGCTTACCTGGCCAGTAACAAGTATTGGCTGGATCGCCTCCATCATTCAGGAGGCAGAAGCTTCTCAAGCCAGGATCAACCAACTTTTGGCGGTAAAACCCGGCCTTCCAACCGGAAACATCAATCTAAAAAACTGTGTTGGTGATATCCGGTTTGACAACGTTTCTTTTACTTATCCGGACACTGGAATCCAGGCACTAAAAAATATCAATCTTCACATCAAATCTGGTGAGCGGGTAGCTATTGTTGGTAAAACAGCTTCAGGCAAAAGTACATTGGCCGAATTGTTGTTGGGCATGTACCTGCCGGTTTCTGGCACAATTTCTATTGACGGCCACGAATTGAAAGACATAAATAAATCAGATCTCCGCAATTTTATTGGTTATGTGCCGCAGGATGTTTTTCTGTTTTCAGATACAGTAACCCATAACATCACTTTTGGTAACCCTGATAAAAATCAGGAAGAGGCTGCCCTTTTTGCAGAGCACGCTTCTGTTAAAGAAGATATACTTCGTCTCCCTCAACAATTTGATACTATTGTTGGCGAAAGGGGAGTAACTTTATCAGGAGGCCAAAAACAGAGAATTTCTATTGCCAGAGCGTTGATAAAAGGCCCCGAAATCGTTATTCTCGATGATTGTTTGAGTGCTGTAGATACTGAAACCGAACAAAGGATACTCAATTACCTGAATACGGCTTTGGCAGGTAAGACTGCCATAATAATTACACACAGACTTTCAAGTTTGACTGATTTTGATCGAATCTACCTTTTGGATCACGGTCAGATCATCGAACAAGGCAGCCATGAAGAGTTGATGACAATGAACGGTGCGTATACTGAGCTTTATCAAAAGAGCCAACACAACAACGAAAATATAACGGCTGCCTGATTTTGGCGATCGTGGTGAATTAAGTTGCTATTTGTTGTTCACAATCAATTTTATACCTTTGTTGGTACCCATTCCCAATTCCGGCTACAAAACAACGGAAAACCAACTATATGTCATTTAAAAACAATACCGAAAGTGTACTTACATACAAGGTAGAAGGGGGTAAAAAAAGAACATACTACCTCGATGTAAAACAAAGCAGGACTACAGATCACTACCTGGTGTTAACTGAGTGTGTAAAAAAGCTCGATGGGACGACCGAAAGGCACAAAATTTTTATTTACAAGGAAGACTTAAACAAGTTTTTGAATGCTTTACAGCAGGCAGGTGACGGCATGAAAAAATTGATGCCCGACTTTGATTTTAATGGCTATGATAAACAATATAGGGAATATAAACCTTCAGATGCAACCGGTGAAGAAACCGAAATGAGTTGGTA
>JAGNSQ010000031.1:20881-26333 GCA_017987975.1 Saprospiraceae bacterium | reverse complement strand
ACCATACCTATGCCTGCCAGATAAAACTTCTGTTGGAGAATTATAAATGACTGACCCTGTAAGTTGGTAAAGGTGTCGTTTAGTATAAAATTCTGGTCATTCCATTGGTTTACCAAACCCACTCTTAAAGAGGGATATGTACAACAACCATCACAATCTTTGTCAGCAGCTGCATTATAATTGGCGGCCAATAAATCCAGACATCCTTCTTGTTCTTCGTAGCAAGATGAGAGGAATACCATTGACATCAATGCCAGCCAGCCATAGAGTAATTTTGACACGACTTAGGTTTGTGATTTTAGTTTCTTTTCATAATCCGAAACGAGGTCTTTGACAATTTGTTTTACCTGGGCAGAAAATTCTTTTTCCAGTATCCAGTGGTAATACTGTTTGTCTTCATAGAGTGTTTTAGCAGCAGGCCTTCCAATGTATTTTCCAAAATTGAACACAATTTCTCCATTGGGGTCATATCGCAGTCGCTGTGTAACATCCAGCGTGCCATGATCTGTTAGGAAACCTGCTATCTGGGCCACATCAGCGCTGATGGGGGCGGGGGTTACCTTACCATCACCATCAATATGATCAATTCCTTCATATCTTTGGATTTGCCCTTTCAATACGTCTGCGGTTGCTCTCACATCCGATAAGGCGTCATGGGCATCCTGTAATTCTTTGTTACAATACAAAGCATAGGCAGCTTTAAGTGTCCGTGGCTCCATCTTGTAAAAGATCTTTTGTACATCGATGAGATTTCTTTTATCGATGCGAAAATCAATTCCAATCCTTGCAAATTCTTCCATCAACATCGGTACATCAAAGCGGTCTGAGTTATATCCGGCCAGGTCTGCATCGCCTATAAATTGAAATATCTGTGGACCAACCTGAGCAAAACCGGGCTTGTTTCGCAACATGTCAGGGGTAATACCATGAACGGCCATTGCCTCTTCTGAAATGGGAATGCCAGGATTAATAAGCATTTCTAATTCGATAGGTTCTCCTCCATCCTTGGGATACTTGATCAATGCTATTTGAACAATTCTATCCCTGATTACATTTAAACCGGTCGATTCTATATCAAAAAAAATAAGGTCCTTCTTAAGTTGAAACATTACTTGGCTATTAGGTGATTTGAAAATCCGGGACTGAAATAAAAGCTGAGGGTATCCGCAGTAGGTTCTTTATAAATAAAAAAGGCTGCAATGGTTGTGTCAGCCGTCACAAATTTTTTAGCCTCTTCCAATCCAAGCACCATACATGTTGTGGCTAATGCATCCGCATCGATACAGAGATCGGTAATGAGGGTTGCACTTAGAATGTCTGAAGGTCTGGCACTACAACTTCGGGGGTCAATAATATGAGCCAATTTAATATTGCCCTTTTCAAAAAAGTTTCTATAATTGCCACTGGTAGCCAATGATTTATTGGAAATGCTAACAGGCATAACCACATCAGATACTCCTGAGCCACTCTCTGGCCTGCTGATACCTATGGTCCAGGGCTTTCCCTCTCCGTTGACCCCTGCTGTGCGAACCTCTCCTCCAATTTCTATCATATAGTCTGAAACATTGTTTCTTTCAAAAAAATGGGCTATCTCATCCACACCATGACCCGGAGCAGATGCATTTAAATCAATTTTAACGCCATTATTCTTTTTTTCAACACAAACACTATCGCCTCTTGTGTTGCGATAAATTTTGATTTTATCGATGCCAATCAAGGACTTTAAAGAATCAATAGTGTGTGCCGATACAGATTCTGGCTTTGCTTTTTTTTCATAGCCAAACCCAAAATAATTGACTGCGGGCATTACAGTAGGGTCAAAAGCTCCCCCAGATTTTTTGCTCAACTCGATGGCTCTGCTCAATGAATATTCAAAGAAGTGATCGTCGCTTACTGCAAAACAATATTGGTGGTTGCTCTGGTTAATTTTTGATATTGTTGAGTTGGGGTCGTAAGTAGAAAGTGATTTGTTAAAATCTGCCAGGAGTGAATCTACCTTTAGTAATGCACCCTCTATTTTGCCTTTGTATTTGATAGTATAAGTAGTACCCATGGCCTTGCCGGTGAGCACATCATAGTTAGGCATTACTACCATCTCTTTTTCTTTGCAGGAAAGCATGAAAGTAAATAGAACAATAGCACTTGATATCAGGTATTTCATTTCCTATTATTTTAATAAACCCGAATCAGCGGCTTCCTCTGTATAAGTGTGCAGTTTGACGGGAACTTCTTTTTTGCGAAGCTTCATATTCAGAAATTCCACCAGCAGAGAAAAAGCAATGGCAAAATACAGGTACCCTTTAGGAACGGCACCTATTTCTGAGCCAAATATTTTTAAATGGGCCAGGTGACCCCCTTCTATAATTAGCATGAAGCCAATCAGAATCAGAAAGGCAAGTCCCAGCATTTGAATGGTTGGGTTGCGATTGACAAATTGCCCAACAGGGACAGCAAAGGCCATCATGATGATTACGGATACAACTACTGCAATAATCATCACTATCAGTGCTCCATGAAGGCCATTGGTCATACCAACGGCGGTAAGGATAGAGTCTAAAGAGAATATGATATTGATCAGGGTTATCTGGATAATGGCTGATTGTAAAGTTTGTTTTTTACCGTGGTCTTTCGAATGGTCTTCATCAAATCCTTCCAACTTGTGGTGGATCTCTGTGACAGATTTATACAAAAGAAATAGCCCACCCCCTGCCAGGATCAGACTCTGGTAAGATATGCCCGCTGTAATCCAGCCAGCATCGATGTGCCAGAAAGGTTCTGACATGGCAATTAAAGAAGAAACTCCGAACAATAATACAATTCGAAGAACCATAGCAAGTAGCAACCCAATATTGGTTGCTTTTTTTTGATCTTCAGTTTTAAGTTTAGAAGATGCGATCGAGATAAAAATGATATTGTCTACTCCGAGCACAATTTCGAGGAAGGTAAGGGTAAGCAAACTCAACCAAATAGCTGAATTTCCAAAATCAGGCATGTCAAATGCCATTAGGTTGGCAAACAACGTCATATATTCATTTTTTTGCAAAAGTAATCATTTCCATGAAAAGCTCCCTCGATGTTTGCTGATACATCAAAGTTATCAGTCTTGTAGATGCCTTTTATCATTGACCACGGCTGAAATTAAGGCCAACTTACATTAAAAACGATGGTTGGAAAATACATTATCATGGCCTTTTTAGCCATCCACGGCTTAATTCATTTTATGGGTTTTATCAAAGCATTACAACCAGATAGGCTGACCGCTTTGCCTGATCTTATCTCAATGCCAAAAGGTCTTTTGTGGTTGCTTTGTATGTTGGTTTTAGGGTTGGCTTTTATCTTACTTTTTGTTGGAAATGAAAATTGGTGGGTGGCAGCACTCATCGGGGTTTGTATCTCTTCATGGCTTATTTATGATTATGGTGAAGCAGCCAGATACGGCTGGATTGCCAACGCAGCTTTAATGATAGCCATTGTGATTGGTTGGAGCCATAGCCACTATGCTCAGGCTTACCGTTGGGATGTTAAAAAAGCATTAGAGCAAAAAAAATCAAAATTAGCCACCAGACCTTTAGAAGAATTACCCCTCCCTGTGCAAAAATACCTCAGCTATTGTGGAAGCAACACGGACAGGAGACCAACCCATGTTTTTTTTACAATGAATGGAAAGATGCAGGATAGTAAAGGAAGTTGGTTTGATTTTACATCAGAACAATATGATTTTTTTGAGCCCTATTCAAGGTCTTTTCTGATGTATGGGAAAATAAAAGGATTAAATGTACCCGGATATCACAAATGGACGGAAGGAAAGGGGAGTATGGATGTGCGGGTGTTTGGTTTGATCCCCATTTTGCACTATGAGGGACAAATGATGGACCAGTCAGATGCAGTTACCTTATTAAATGATATTTGCCTTATGGTTCCTTCTGCATTATTGGACCCCAATTTCAGATGGGAGAACATAGACTCTTTCACGACAAAAATCTATTTTCCATATCCAGGTGGTGAAGTTTCCGCAGACCTGATTTTTAATGAAGAAGGAAAGCTGATCAATTTTATTTCTGATGATAGGTATGATGTTGGCAGGGGGAAGAAGTTCAGGTTTTCTACTCCTGTAACCGCTTACACCAAAATAAACGATACCAACGTTGTGAAATCTGCTGATGCCATTTGGCATTATCCGGAAGGTGATTTTACTTATGCAAAATTTAATTTGGCAGTTATTGAAATAAAATTTTGATAGTCAAAGTCAATAATAATCAAAATCTTTCAATCACTCCTGCAATTCCCTGCCCTCCGCCAACACACGCCGTAACGATGCCGTATTTTTGATTTCTTCTTTTCAACTCATCCATCAATTGAATGGTCAACTTAGCCCCTGTGCATCCAAGAGGGTGTCCCAAAGCAATAGCTCCACCATTGACATTTACAATTTCCGGATTGAGGCCGGCTTCTTTGATTACTGCCAGACTTTGTGTTGCAAAAGCTTCGTTGAGTTCAATCAGGTCTATGTCACTCAGTTTTAAGCCTGCCTGCTGCAGCGCTTTTGGAATGGCTACACAGGGTCCTATGCCCATATACAATGGATCAACACCTCCTACACTGCACGATGCCAGGCGGGCCACGGGTTGCAAATTGTACCTCTTTACAATCTCTTCACTTACTACCAAGGTAAAAGCTGCACCATCAGAGGTCTGTGAAGAGTTGCCGGCAGTGACCACCCCTCCGTTTTTAAAAACAGCGGGCAGTTTGGCCAGGGCTTCTACTGAAGTATCCATTCTTACTCCATCATCTATGGCAACAGTAATCGTGGATTCTTTTCTTTTGTTATTCTCAACAGTTACTTCTGTTACATCTACGGGAAGGATAGATGCACTAAATTTTCCGTCTGCAATGGCGTTACCTGCCAATTGATGAGACCTGAAGGCAAAGGCATCGGATTCTTCTCTGCTCACACCATATTTTGCAGCGACGGCTTCTGCAGTGGCTCCCATACTCACGTGATAGTTTACATTTTCCATTGCAGCCTGATAAGAGGGGGCCATCTTATATCCGGTCATGGGTATCAAACTCATACTTTCCGCACCTCCTGCAATATAAATGTGACCCATACCTGCTTTGATCTTAGCTGTAGCAATGGCTATGGTTTCAAGTCCGGAAGCACAATATCGATTAACAGTCATTCCTGCTACATCTTTACCCAATGCTCTACTGGAAATATTTCTCCCTATTTGCAGCCCCTGTTCTCCTTCCGGATTGGCACAACCTACAATGACATCATCAATAAGAGACGACTCAATCATGGGATACTTAGCCATCAGCGCTTTGATCACCAAAACCGCAAGATCGTCAGACCTGAAATTCCTGAATCCGCCTCTCTTGGATTTGGTAACCGCGGATCGAAGTCCATCTATGATATATGCTTCCATGTTATTTTTATTTTCAATTTATAATC
>JAGNSQ010000031.1:0-20781 GCA_017987975.1 Saprospiraceae bacterium | reverse complement strand
TCCAGGGTCTTTTGGTTGCCCAATAGTTGCAAAAATGCTTCTCTTTCTATATCCAGTAAATATTGTTCACTTACTTTTTGTTGTCCTGTAAGATCACCTCCACAAAGCACATAGGCTACCTTTCTGCTGATTTCAACATCGTAATCTGACATATATTTTCCAAGATAAAATTCATTTATTGCTGTGTAGAGGGTGGCGAGGCCAGTTCTACCTAATACAGTTACGGCTTTTGGTACAGGGGCAGTATAGTTTTCTGCCAAAGCCAGTACTTTGTTTTTGGCTTGGTACAACACTTGCTCTGTACTTAAACACACACTGTCTCTGGTTTTGAGCAAATAACCCAAATTAAAACCCTCATGGGCAGAAGTAGCTACAGCTGCTGTGGCAATGGTCCTGAGTTTATCAATCAGGGTAGGGATTTGTGTATCGCCTTCAAAAAAAGAATCAGATGCTCTGAGGGCAAATTCTTTGGTACCTCCCCCTCCCGGTATCAGTCCTACTCCTACCTCTACTAATCCCATGTAAGTTTCTGCAGCACAGACTCCTGCATCTGCATGTACCAGCATTTCTACACCACCGCCAAAGCAGTAGCCTTGGGTGGCCACAACAACAGGGATCTTGGCGTATCGCATGGCCATATTGATTTGTTGAAAGCCGTCAACCATGGTTTCCAGCTTATCGAAGTTCTTTTGCATGGCCTCCATACCTACTGCCATCAGATTGGCACCTACGGTGAAATTTTTAGCATTGTTGCCAATCACAATTCCTTTCCAATTGCCTTCCTCTGCCAGCTTCAGCGCTTCCATTACACCCATCCCAATACCTTCTCCTATGGCGTTGGCTTTACTGGTGAACTCAAGACAGAGCACACCGTCTCCCAGGTCATGTAATATACACTCGCTGTTTTTATACACAGGACTCTTGTCTCTGATAAAATCAAGGTGGATGGTTTTCTGAGAGTTGGGCAAAGACAAGTATTGTGCTGTGGCCAGGTCGTAATACTTTTTAATGCCACCTTCGATTAGATAAAATTTATCCAAGCCCGCTTCTTGCATACTTTTGATCCATTGGGGTAGGGAATGACCAAATTTTTGAGCCATTTGCGCTCCTTTTTCCAGGCCAAACATATCCCAGTACTCAAATGGACCATAGCCCCAGGCATATCCTGATTTCATGGCGTCGTCAATGCTATAAAGGTTATCTGATATTTCAGGAACCCTGTTGGCAGCATAGGCAAAAAGGCCAGCAAAATATTCTTCAAGAAAGCGACCTCCCGCATCATCAAAATGAATCATTTCTTTGATTCGTTTGTCGATTAGCTCAATTTTTTTGCCAATAGACAAGGATTGAAGTTTGGGTTTTTCAGTCTTAATATATTCAAGCGTATTAAGATCCAGTTCGAAAACTATGGTTCTCCCATTTTCATCTTTCTCTTTGGTCTTTTTATAGTAGCCCTGTCCCGATTTATTGCCCAAAAAATGATTGTCAAGCAGGAATCGGGTATGTGTGGGCATTTCCTTTTTGGCCAATTGTACAACGTATTCATCATTCGGACAAGTGGCTATCACCCCTTGGGTCACTTTGACCGAGGTATCCAGACCTACCAAATCCAGTAGCCGGTAGCTGCCGGTTGAAGGCCAGGCTATAGGATCTGAGGTTAGCTTGTCTACTTCTGAAATCTTTAATTCATATTTTTGGGTGAGTTCGTTGATTTTATTGCCCGAAAAGAAGCCAATTCGGTTGGCAATAAATGCGGGGGTATCTTTGCACAAAACGGTCTTTTTGCCCATATACGTGGCGCCATAAGACATAAAAAAGTCCACAATGTCTTGATCCGTTTCGGCATGAGGAATGATTTCCAATAAGGACATATACCTCACAGGATTAAAAAAGTGGGTACCACAAAAGTGTTTCCTAAAATCTTCTGATCTGCCTTCTGCCAGCAATGAAATTGGAATTCCTGATGTGTTGGTCGTAATCAAAGTGCCTGGCTTTCGGTACTTTTCTACATGTTCATACAAAACTTGTTTGATTTCGGCCTTTTCAACAACAACCTCAATAATCCAATCACTCTCTGAAATGGAAGCCAGGTGATCTTCAAAATTGCCTGTTGTGATATGAGAGGCAAATTTTTTGTCGTACAAAAGAGCAGGACTTGATTTTATGGCTTTTGCCAGAGCTTCTGCAGCCGGGGCATTTCTATTTTTATCATCTTTACCGGGGAGATCCAATAAATGAACCTGTACCCCTATATTCGCCAGATGACAGGCAATTCCTGAACCCATAATGCCCGATCCCAGGACAGTTGCTTTTTTAATTCTGAATGACATGGCTAAAACAATTGTGGCTTAAAAATACAAATTTAGGACTAAATTAAAAAATTAACTCTAAGTTAAGAAAATAATTTTTAGGTAAACGGATGCTAAAACTGAGATTTTCTTTAAATGACCTGGCTTGGATTGCTAATTTGCCCGTTTGACAGCAATTTATTCTCGAAACAGGGTTATGGGAAACAAAAATTGTCACGTTTAGAGATAAGGCACATTTTTTGGTAAATAATAGATTATGACACCTAAACATATATTAATAATACAGGCATTATTGCTTTTATTGGTTGCCAACCGGGCCACTGCACAGTTTTCGGTTTATGGAGGTATTAGTACAGCAATCTCGAGAGATCAACTGGTTACCCCTAAATCAACCAGCCATTCAGGATATGTCACAGGTCTTAATCTAAGGATGTTGGATGATGGGCTTTGTTTTTTGTTTACCGGAGAATACGGCACCTTTAATCTCCTGGCATCAGAAGAGAGGTCTTTCTTCAAAGGGGAGAAATTGACTTATTTGAAGGGAAAGGTAGGCCTGGGCTTCGATCTTTTTCATCTAACCAAAAATATTAAGGTGAGGTCCAAGTTTCAAGGCAACCTACTGTATATTCAGAAATATAAGGATAGCCAGGTAGGTGCCACCCAGGCATTAAAGGAGTCTGGTTACAGCGAATTGAATGAGGCAATTGGTGGTTTGAGTACGGGCCTTGGACTTACCTTGGGCATCTTTGACATCGATTTTGAATACGAATATGGATTCTACAACATCTATTATGCCCGTCATCAGTCAACTTTGAATTTTTACAATTTGACCGGAGGTATTCGATTTTAGGCAGGTTTTGACCAAACAATCTCTTTTCAAAACTGCCATTAACAAATCATTAAATAACCATTAGGTAAAATGATATAAACAGATTGATACCCGACGTATATCTTTGCGTTATAATTGTATTAAACTTAAAAATATTTTTAAAATGAAAAAAGTTCTTTTTGTATTCTTCGTAGCTGCTATGGCTATCGCAACTTCTTGTAGAAACCAAGCAGCAGATGCAGCACCTGCAGAAGCACCAGTTGAAGCAGCACCAGCTGAAGCAGCACCAGCAGAAGCTCCAGCAGCTACTGACACTACTGCAGCACCAGCTGAAGCAGCACCTGCTCAACAGTAATCAGAAACAGACTAAGAACTATACGTAAAGATATAGTATAAACTTAGCTAAGAGAAGTCCCGGTTTTTACCGGGACTTTTTTTTTATACCCTGACCTTTACTACCATTATTCAACTTATTTTTGCCCCTCAAATCATTCCACCATATGAAGACTGTTTTATCGGCTATTCAGCCTACAGGAGACATCCACTTAGGTAATTATTTTGGAGCTGTAGCCAATTGGGTACGACTGCAACAGGACTATAGGTGTATTTACGGTGTTGTCGATTACCATGCCATGACCATGCCATACGACCCTGTTAAACTGAGGAACAATACATGGGAACTCATCATCAATCTGATGGCCGTCGGTGTAAAACCAGAAAACTTGTTTGTACAATCGTTAGTACCCGAGCATACTGAACTTACATGGATATTTAATTGCTTTTGTTCATACGGCCAGCTAACCAGGATGACGCAGTTTAAAGATAAAAGCAATCAACTGGGCGAAATGTCGAAAGATGACTTCATCTCGGTCGGATTATTGGATTATCCTGTGTTGCAGGCTGCGGATATTCTGATATATAGGGCAGATTATGTTCCGGTTGGCAAAGATCAGGAACAGCATCTGGAATTGTCGAGAGATATAGCCCAGCGTTTTAATGCCCAGGTAAAAAAAGAGTATTTTGTATTACCGGAAGGACTATATACCGAAACACCTAAAATTAAATCTACGGCAGATCCAAGTCGTAAAATGAGCAAATCAGCAGGTGAGAAACACTATATTTCTCTTTTTGCGGAAGAAACAGTGGTGAGAAAACAGATTAAATCAGCCGTAACCGATACCGGTGAAACATCTGACTCTATGAGTGAGGGTGTAGCTAATTTATTTGAAATGATCAAGGCCAGCGGCGCAATGGAGGTATATGATTCTTTGATGGGAGAATATCAGAAAGGCAGTCTAAAATATGCTGAATTAAAAGAAGCAACCGCCAATGTCATAGTTGATTTATTGCAAGTCTTTAAGAACAATAAAGCTACCATAAATGAAGACAAAAGAGCTATTAAAGATCAGGTCAAAGCATCATCCGAACAAATCAGAAAAAGAGCTCAGGAAACGATTAGAGAAGTAAAAGAGCTGACAGGCTTGCTCAATGTGAGGTAAAAGCAGACAATTTGCTCTGTTTTGTGGGTACAAAACCCTCGATTTGACGTATCTTTCATAAAATTTGCAGTATGAAAGTGAGGATGTCAGTTACTTTAATTTTAATGACTTTGTTTTGTAGTCAAATGGCTACGGGTCAAAATTTGCCCGACCAGTGGAATTACGACAA
This sequence comes from Saprospiraceae bacterium, assembly GCA_017987975.1. GTDB lineage: Bacteria > Bacteroidota > Bacteroidia > Chitinophagales > Saprospiraceae > JADKBO01. Next base: position 15,975 of record JAGNSQ010000031.1, on the reverse strand, counting down.
AGAAAATCATCTTTTAACTACCGGTACCGAGGTAGCTTTAGGCCTATACAATGAAGCAGACGTAAAAGAAATCAGATTGTACTTTCCACAAGCCAATTATTGGACGCTGCTTACCCAAAACTATTCCTCAAAAACTGACTTGTTGGCGTCATTGACCTACAATGGTGAAAGTTTTGACAGTATTGGAGTGAGATTTAAGGGTCAGACTTCTTACGGAATGGGGGGCAATAGCCAGAAAAAATCATTCAACATCACAATGGACCTTGTGCGCCCGGATCAGAAATTGGGAGGATATAAGACCCTCAATCTAAACAATTCTTTTGAGGATGCCTCTTTTATGCGAGAGGTGTTTTATTACCACAATATTAGAAAACATGCACCTTCGGCTCAAGCCAATTTTGTAAGGTTGTACATTAATGACCAGGACTGGGGCATTTATCAAAACGTCCAACAACTCAACAAGGATTTTCTCAAAGAGTGGTGGTTTTCAAACGATGGGTCTAATTTCAGAGCAGACACACCAACAGGCACTTTTGGTGGTGGAGGCCCGGGAGGGGGTGGTGGTGCCCAGTGGGGTGACGGAACAGCAGCGCTAAATTATCTGGGCGAAGACACTACCTTGTATCAAAAATATTACACCTTAAAAAGCACCGATAGTGCTTATGCATGGGACGAATTGATCGAGGCCTGTATGGCACTTAATCAAACTCCGATTGCAGATTTACATTCTGTCTTGTCTTCCTATTTCGACCTCGACAGGACACTTTGGCACCTTGCGAGTGAGGTATTATTTGCTGATGATGATAGCTATATCTATAAAGGTAAAATGGATTATTACCTATACCGAGATGCTGAAACTGGTCGTATAACGGTTTATGATTATGACGGCAACAGTGTGATGAAAACACAAAATGTGAGCTGGAGTCCTTTTTACAATGAAGGTAAGGTCAATTATCCGCTTATGAACAGATTATTGGCCAATCCCCAACTTCGTCAACGGTACCTTGCGCATTTGAGAGTACTCTCTGAAGAATATTTTGACGATACCAAAGCAGCAGCACTTATTGATCAGTATGCAGCCCTGATCAATGATATGGTGCAGGCAGACCCCAAAAAGCGGACTACCTATGCACAGTTTGTAACAGAACAACAAAATCTTAAAAACTTCATTAAAAACAGAAAAACCACCTTACAGAACAATGCAGAATTTAAATTGACAGGACCTACTATAACTGAAGTCAGTTTTATGACTTCAGAAGCATGGAAATCTCCGGTAAGCAATGAATCGGTTAGAGTCACAGTTAAAGTGCAACATGCCAATGGGGTAAGCGCAGTAAAATTATATCATGCTACAGGGTTATATGGCAATTTTGTTTCTACCCCTATGTACGATGACGCAAGTCATGGTGATATTACTCCCAACGATGGTGTATATGCTGCTGATATACCGGGTTACGAAGTGGGAACTTATGTTAGGTTTTATGTGGAAGCGGCTACTGCCAATGCAGCAGGCACCTTGTCTTACTATCCAAAGGGGGCCGATCATGACGTGTTGATGTACCAGGTAGAGGCTATTGCCAGTCAGGTCAATGAAGTGGTCATCAATGAATTTATGGCGTCAAATGCCAATGGTCCCAAAGACGAAAACGACCAAAATGAAGATTGGATTGAATTGTACAACAAATCAAATGCAGCAATCAATTTAGGCGGTTTTTTTCTGAGCGACAATCCTGCTAATATTAAAAAATGGGAAATACCAGCAGGTACTAGTATTGCTGGCAATAGCTATCTGATTTTTTGGTGCGATGAAGACCAGGAAGAAGGAACCTTGCACACCAATTTTAAGTTATCAGCCTCCGGTGAAACCATTTACCTTGCGGATAAAGATGGTGCCATAGTGGATTCCATCACATATAGCAATGCCACAGAAGATCTTTCTTTTGCGAGAATACCAAATGGAACCGGTGCATTTAAGCAAGGTAGTCATACTTTTAATGCAAATAATACACCTGTAGCTACCTATGAAGTGGATGCGGCAAATGCCCTTCTTTTTTATCCAAATCCGACAAGTACAGGATTTGTAATAAAACAAACAAATAACGATTTACTGAGCATTACCAATGTATTAGGGCAGCCCATTTGGAAGGGTTATGCACCAGCCAACACCTTTGTTTCTACACAGGATTGGCGCGAAGGAATTTATATCGTAACAGATGGCACTACTTCCAGCAAGTTGTTGATACAAAAGTAAGCACATGATTACTTTTGAAATGGTGCAAAAGGATATGATTGAAAGGTTGGGTTTCTAGGAACAGCCCCATTTTGAAAAGACATCATTCAGGAAAAATAAAAAAATATTTTTGACCTACAATGCTGCTGAAGATTTGATCTGTGTTAAACTCACACTTGAAGACCAGCAGAGTTTTGAGTTGATGACCAAAGGAAAGATATTTGCTGTTCCCAATAAATGGGGTCAACAAGGCTGGACCCTGGCGAGACTCAATCAATTGGAAAAGGTCATGTACAATGATCTGATTCAACCGCTTTATCACTTTTCAAATAAAAAAAAAGGCAACCATTTTGGTTGCCTTTTTTTATTTTCATTTTAGTGTTGAATCACTACTTTATGACTAATTTGTCTTTGCCCGTTGGAAAGGGTAAAGAGATACATGCCCGCTTTAAATTGACTTAGATCAATGGATCCGTTGGATTCAAAAAGAGTACCTTCTACCATTTTTGTTCCGGTCAAGGTGCTTAATTTGTATTTATTAAATCCAGATAAATTGGTGCTCAGGTTAAAATGTAAGCGTTGATTGGCCGGATTAGGGAACAGCTGTAGGCCGGCAGCATCTGTTTCTTCATTGGTAGCTGTGGAGGTATTGATGCGAATATTGAAACGATTGATGCCCAACCATCCTCCTTCAGTGTCCTTTACCATATAATTAAAGCCATCATCTGCAGGTAATGAAATCCCATTAGCAGTAAAGGCATACGATAATTTGCCATTGTCAATGTCCTCCTGGGTAAATTGGCTTCCATTAGTCAGTGCCTGGTTATTCAACAGAAGATTGCCATAATTTGGAAGTTTAGTGACCACAAATGAAAGTTGTGAAGAAGTGTTGTTTTTATCTTCAACTGAGAGGTAGTTTTTGGAAATGGTAGCCACCTCTGCTGGGGTAGTCTCCAACAAAACATCGTTGACCTGGTAAGGATTTTCAACCTGTACCGATGCACAAATTTCGATCTCAAAACCTTCTAACTTTCCTCCGTTACCTGATTTACCATCCTTGATTTCAAGTGTCCAAACACCTGTAGCATCCTGGCCATTGAAACCTTCCAGTTTTTCTTTAGGCCGATATTGTCCTGACGCTGTATTGGCGCATGAAAACGGAGCAGGAGCCTGATCATCGATCAATACTTCAATATTCAATATTTTTTCGCATATGCCTTCCCATAAAATCACCTTGCTTCCCAATGGCGAAATAAGGGTACCTGTGAGATCCTTAAAATTGTTGTGATTGATTTTTAATTTGGAAACATTGACGTCAGAAATATTTTTACCGGTAGGCACATTGATTTTGGATTGAATCGTGGGTAGTCCAGAGGCAGAAATGTTAATGGGTAGTCCTGTTGCAGAATAATTTTTACAATCAGCAACAAGGGTTCCAAATCCTTTGAGTTCTGTCCAGTCGCCTCCCTTGCAGTCATTAAAAGCCTTCACTCGCCAGAAGTAAACTGATTTTTTATCAAAAGTCTTGAAGTGACGATAGAAAGTATCAGAGGTCTCTTCTGAAAATTCGATGGTTGTAAATGTAGGATCTTTTGAAACTTCAATAATGTATCCTGTTGCATTGACACTTTTTTTCCATGTAAAAGTAGGTAGTTCGGCATCCTTTTCACCATTGATGGGTGTCAGTGTCTGCAGAGCCGAAAAGTCAGTGGAGGTCACTTCTAATTCCAGTTTTTTCCACAAGGTGTCATTGTTGTCGGTCACTGCAAAATACCTGATACTATAGACACCGCTTGGAACTGAATTGGAAATTTGGAAACTAAGTTCATTGTTGTCTCCGGCCGTTATTTTTTCTTTTTCTGAAGAGAAGACAACTCCATTGGGAAGCTCAGCAACGCCAAAACTAAGTTGACCAGTGTACCCTGCAATGGCATCACTTTCAATGTTCACTGTGCTGGTAGCGGGTAAGCATAACTTTTCATAATATTTGTTGGATTTAAAATATGCGGTAGGGTCAGTAGCCTGGTTGATGGTAAATCTGAAATTGCTGATATCAAAAAAGATGTTGTCCTGAGCCTTAATTAATATCCTTGCATCGGCACCGGTGATATCAGGTAGTTGGATGAAGGCAGATCCATTATTGGGGACCCTTCCTTCCAGTAAGGTAAGATTGGGTTCGCTTATATGCAGGGCATTGGCCTTTGAAAGGTAAATATCAACGTACTTACAATTGACAGGGGCCTTATCCGTATTGTTGACGTTCCACAATACATTGATAATTTCACCAGCCTTGTATATTATTTCTCCAATGTTGGGAGAAACTACCTGGAAGGGGCCGGAATTGCCGTCTACAAACATTTCTATTTCTTTCCAAACCGCTATTCCACCTGATGGGTTATTGTCTCTTACGGTAAGTGCAAAATGTAAATCTCTTGTATAAGTTGGCAGTACTTCTGTAGTTGAAGATTGACCTGCCAGCAACCTGGAAGGCGTAGGAATTATTCTATATGGGTTTACCGTGGGGGCAAATGATCTAAATGATGGACAATCACCGGTTGGCTGTCCAAGAGTACATCTGGCACCGGCTGCATCTTTTTGTTCCCAGTTATAGGTAAGGGCATCGTTGTCCTGGTCCATGCCATGTCCATCTAAAACAAAGGGGGTTTCTTTTGGTAGATAGAGTCCTGCCGGAAAGTCGATGCTCGCTTCAGGCAGGTGATTTTCAATCATTACCTTATCTGAGCAACCATAGGCTGCCCCTGAAGTATATCTTGAGTGATCGTAGATCTGAATAAGAGAAGCATTGTGGTAATAGTCGTTGTTGTTGCCTTGAACGTTTTGAGCTCCACACAAGCCTCCATAAGACATGATGGTACTGCCACTACCCGGTTCAAAACCATTGTCGAAGCTTTCATTATCACCGCAGTTATTAAAAGTATGCTGTGCCCCTAATTGATGTCCAATTTCGTGAGCAGCCACCTGAACAGTAATTACCAACAAATTGGTATAATGACAGGTCACACCGGCACCTTTATTTGGGCTGCATAATGATGTGGGAAATGCCACACCACCTACGTCTGTACAGGATAAGGTATAGATGTGGCCCAAGTCATAAGAATTGCTGTTGCCCAATAAATTATTAATTACTTCTGTATTTTGAGTCAATAAAGAGCGGCCCTCATTGGCCTTTGTATAGGGATCGGTTTCTGGATCAAGATGAATCAACTTGTCATTGTCATTGATTAGGATAAACCTGGATGCAAACTCATTTTCATAAATTTGATTTAACCTGTTTACTGAAGTAACCATATCAGCCAGGCATAATTCTACTGTTCCCCGAACTTTGCCCCATTCACCTGTACAAGCTAATGCCATCTTAAATTCGTGAAGATCAATTTTATCGGTTCTGCCTGCATCCGCCACGTTTTTGGTGCGGTCATATTCTTCATTATGAATTACACCACAACCTGGTACCAAATCCATCGGCTCTGTATGATCGTGAACATAGTACACAATGTAGGATTCCAGGTCGTCTTTAAATATAGGGTCAATGTAAATCTCTCCCTCGGGGCCTCTGATGGAGGCATGGAAACCGGCCGGACTGATATCGAATCTGGCTACGTATTTTTTATCACTAGTCCAGGCTTTGTAAGATTGAATGCCTGGGTATTTAGCAGCCAGCAGAGCTTCCATCACAGGTGAAGAAACAGTGATGAAAGATTGCGTAGTTCCGTCTGGGAAAGGAAGGTCTATTCTATGGCCGGGACCATTTTCACCTCTTTCAGCAGGGACTGCTGTAAGTTCTGATTGGACACTTTTATAATTGAGCTCAAAAGAAGAATAGGCTTTTGGTAAATAAGTGATCAATGCTTCTTTTCTATCTGCATGGTCAAATCTTTCTACCTTTTTCCATAATCCCTGGGCACTGGAAGAAAAGTGGAAAGCAAAAAATGTACAAATGATTAGTGTATACCTCATTAACTGTTGAATTATTTTGGACAAAAATAACTTTATTTGACCACAATTCTAAGCCGAATAATGTGTTGCAGCCGACCAATATTGTCATTTTAACAAGCTTTTAAGAGGACTAAAGTAGATAAACTTTGCTCTTGGGCCCGGAAACTGGTCTTTGCTTGCATTGGGGCACCTGAAACGGGCAGAACTTCCCAGTTTTTATACCTTCATAAGGGCAATCAAGTCACTTACCTTGCATAAACTATAGCTTATGGCTAGAGACCAAAAAGAATGTATACCATTGCCCCCCAAGAGTCCATTTTCGAAATCCGACCCTGCCTGGCCAAATTCAGGGTTGTGCATGATTGTTTCTAAAGAATTATCACAAAAATCTGAAGGAAGTCGGGAATTGCGACCTGAAACAATAAGCTTTGTTACATTTTTAATTACTGTGGATGTTTATGTTTCCACCTTTTGTGGGACCAAAGCCAACTTTCAGGCTCACGTTGGATGTTGGCTTCAAGATGTTCTACATAGGTGGCTGTGATGGCGTCATCAGCTAATTCATTAAAAGTAACTTCATAAGAAGAGCCTACTTTCCTCCGGATGGTCTGTACCCAGACAGGTAGCTGGTATTTTTTGGCAAGTTGTTCAGCGCCTGTAAGAAATAGAGTTTCTTGACCCAGAAAAGGAAACCATTTACCGGATTGAATGTCGCCGGGACTCTGATCAGCTACAAAAAAATAAACTGCAGGATTTTGATGGGTGGCAATATGTCGTACAACCTCTTTCATAGAAAGAAGACCCAGTCCAAAACGGGATCGCGATTTTTTTACCAAAACATCGAGGGCCTTATTAGAAAGGGGCTTATATACAGCATAAGCATGGATTTCAGTATATTTCGGAAACAATACAGCTGCCCATTCCCAGTTTCCAAGGTGGCTGCCCATAACAATCACACTCTTTGTTTCCAATTGATTTTTCATTTTTTCAGGAATGAGGTAGTTTATCTTTTTGTCGAACCAATTACTATCTTTTGAAAACAAAACCATGGTTTCCAGCACATAAGCACTTAGCTGGCGATAATAATCCTTCCTAATTTTGGTGCGACGGGCAATATCAAATTGAGGAAATGCCAGTTGCAGATTGTCAATAATTACTTTTTTTCTATAAGATAACACCTCAGATAAAAGATAGGTACAGAATTTGTGTATTACACCCATGTACCCCAGGGGCAAATATTTAGATATGAATATCAGTAATTTATATATTGATTTATTTATCATTTAATTTTTTATACTCCAGGTATAACCGGAAAGGTTGATTTTTTCCGATCAAAGTTAAAATAATATTGACTTTAAAAAACAAGCATGAGCTGGTTAATGGATAGGCGGAATTTTTTATCACTGGGCTTAGGAGCGGGATTGGCATCTTCATTTCTGCCAATGGCCGGTGGAGTAAAGCATCGTTTTCCATTGATTATCAGTACATGGGACAATACCAGGGCCAATAGAGCAGCTATGCAGGCACTAAAAGACGGAGGAAGTGCTTTGGATGCCGTTGTGGCTGGTATCAATGTGCCGGAATCGGATGCCAAAGACAGATCCGTTGGATATGGAGGCAGGCCTGACAGGTCGGGTAGGGTTACCCTTGATGCTTGTATCATGGATCATCAGGGTAAGGCAGGAAGTGTCACTTATGTTCAGAAAATTAAACATCCCATTGATTTGGCAAGAAAGGTTATGGAATTGACCCCCCATGTTATGTTATCAGGTGATGGTGCAGAAATGTTTGCCAGATCATTAGGATTTCCGGAAGAAGATTTGCTTACAGAGGAGAGCAGGCAAGAATATGAGGCATGGTTAGAAACAAAAAAATACGAACCTGTAATCAATATTGAACGGCATGACACCATTGGCTTGCTGGTGATTGACTCAAAAGGTACCATGGCAGGTGGTTGTTCGACCAGCGGCATGGCTTATAAAATGGAAGGTAGGGTAGGAGACTCGCCCGTTATTGGAGCTGGACTTTTTGTAGATCAGCAGTATGGTGCATGTGTAGGCACAGGTCACGGAGAATACGTCTTGCGATCGCTTTCCAGTTTTTTAGTAGTTGAGTTTATGCGACAGGGAATGTCGCCCCAAAAGGCATGTGAAAAGGCTATTAAACGAATCATTGAGAAGAATAAAAATGCAACAGAAGCCTATCAGGTAGGATTGATTGCCTGCAACCCCAAAGGAAACATTGGATATTTTGGTGTGAGGAAAGGTTTTTTATGTGCGGTTAAAAGTATTGATAATGAGTATGTTATGGATAGTAATTATGTGTTTAAGATTTAAGTTAATTGATTTTGGCATGCAATTTGATTCCATAATGTGTAAACATAAAAGCGACCAACCATTATGAACCCGGTGAAGGTGATATTCATTGATCGACAAAAGATGTTTGTTCAGGGAATAATGGCCTTGGCCGATAAAATTAAATATCCTGTAATAAAGATTGCAGGACAGTACAGTGTGACAAAATACTTTTTAGAGGACTATGATGGTGGTGCAGATATCATTGCTGTAGACCTCAACCTGGAAGATTCAGATGGAATAGATTTTATTGCGCAACTGAGATCTGATTTTCCGGACCAAAAAGTAATGGTTCTTTCATCTTATGCAGAATACAAGTTTGTAAAGGATGCAATGAAAAAGGGAGCCGACGGATACATTTTAAAAACAGCGGATTATTCTGAGTTTGGAAATTGTATCATAGACATCATGCAGGGAAAAACGTTTCTTGGCAGCGGTGTTTATCTTACGCCACCGGTTACAGTGTACAAAAGAGAATTTAGTTCATCCACAAGGAGGGTGATGAATGAAGACAGATTTCAGATAAAACAAAAACTCACCAAAAGAGAGTTGGAGATTCTGAGATTGATCATTCAGGCCAAGACCAACGATGAAATTGGAGACCAGCTGTTTATCAGTCACCAGACAGTAGGTGTTCACAAAAAAAACATCATGCGAAAACTAGGTATGAAAAGTACCATGACGCTGATAAAATATGCCATAGAAAATGAATTGGTATAAGTAGCCCAAACCGTTCCCCCGGTTTACTTATGTCATCATATATACAACAAAAGCTTAACAGAACCTTAATCATGCTGAGTAAATATTATTTAGTAATGTTTAAACTATGTTGCAAACTAAAAACCGATTAAATCTCATGAAACTGGAGAATTTTACACATGACTACAAAACACCTCGCGGCCGCACGGTCTTGATGTGTTTTTTCTTCCTGATGTTCCTGGCATTTGGAAGAAACGCTAACGCACAGTCTTGTCCATTAGCATGTAACAATTTGGTGCAAGTATCACTTGACGATGATTGTAGAGTGGAGGTGACTCCAGACATGATGCTTGAAGGACAAGGTACTGATCCCGCCTGTAATTACACAGTGACTGTGTTGGGTGCCAATGGCCTTCCAATAGCAGGTACACCGTTTGTGACAGGTTCCCACATTGGTATGACCCTCACTGTTAAAGTGAATTTGGGTCTTAACTCATGTTGGGGTAGTATTAAGGTGGAAGACAAACTTGCACCTGTAATTAACTGTCCTGATGACCTCACCATCAGCTGTTATGACAACCAAACCTTCCCTCTGCCTACAGCTACAGATAATTGTGGTGGTACGGTTGTAGTGAAGCTGATCTCTGATATTCTGGATGATCAGGGCTGTGATGATGACTGGTCAGCAGTCAGAACTTTGACGTATCAGGCTACTGATAAGAGTGGAAATAAATCTGCTCTATGTATCAGACAGATCTTTTACTACAGAGTGGACTTTGAAGAATTGGAGTTTCCTCTTAACAGAGATGATGTAGAGGATGATGCTCTCGAATGTGATGATATTCCAGAGTGGGATACCAACAACAACGGATACCCTGACTACCAGGAGACAGGTGTGCCTACCATTGATGGCTACCCAATTTATCCCAACAAATCATTATGCGAACTAAATGCAACCTTTACTGACCAAAAGTTAGACATTTGTCCAGCCAGCTTTAAAGTGCTTAGAAAGTGGACCGTGCTTGACTGGTGTACAGGAGCCCTGGTTGAAGATTTCCAAATCATCAAGGTAGTGGATAGAGAAGGTCCAATTGTGACTTGTTCTCCAGACCAGGTGGGTGGATTCTCAATATTCAGTGATCCGTACGATTGCCAGGCCGACTGGGAAGTACCTGCACCAATCGTAATCTACGATTGTTCACAGGCAACTTACAAAGTTGACTATTTATTGGCGGATGCCAATGGCAACGCTCCGGTGAATGGTGTATACATCAACGACAATGTTGTATTGGTTAATAATAAATACATCATCCGAGACCTTCCGGTTGGTAGAACATGGATAAGATATACTGTATATGATCAGTGTAACAACTATACCTACTGCTTTACAGAAGTAGATGTAGTAGACAACGTACCGCCGGTGGCAGTGTGTGATGAGTTTACTGTAGTTACCCTTACAACAGGTGGAGTTGCACAAATATTTGCACTTACTTTTGATGATGGTTCACACGACAACTGTACCGATGTATCTTTCGATGCTCGCAGAATGACAGCTGGTTGCGGTGCAAGTACTGTTAACTACACAAAAGCTGTTAACTTCTGTTGTGATGATGTTGGAAAAGACATTATGGTTCAATTGAGAGTCTATGATGACGGCAATGGAACTGGAGTTTTTGGTGACGAAATCAATATCTATGAAGATACCAATGCAAGCGGTATTTTAGGAGACGTGGTTCAGGGAATTGCAGACAAAATTGTAGGCAAACGATCAGACAATTTCAACACTTGTATGGTTACCGTTAGAGTACAGGATAAAATCGATCCAAAAATTGTATGTCCGGCTAACATTACCATCAATTGTGACAAAGACTATAAAGATACCAATATTACAGGAAAACCTGTAGCTACTGACAACTGTGGTACACCAACAGTAACTTCTACTGACAGTGGATCATTGAATCAGTGTGGTATTGGAACAATAGTGAGAACATGGAGAGCTACAGATGCAGGTGGAAGATTTGCCACTTGTAACCAAACCATTGCGGTAAGAAATGAAAAACCATTTACAGGAAGTGACATCAACTGGAATCCGGTTGCAAACAAAACATTGAATGGTTGTATTGATATCGATACAGATCCGTCTAAAACAGGTAAGCCTACCTGGACTTCAGATCAGTGTGATCTTATAGCATCTACTTACAGCGATCAGGTATTTACCATTGTTGACAGCGCATGTTTCAAGATTTTGAGAACATGGACGGTAATTGACTGGTGTACATTTGACCAAAACAACCCTTATCAGGGAGGTATCTGGCAGTACACACAAGTGATCAAGTTAAACAACACAGTGAAACCTGTATTTGCAGCATGTGCAGATGTAACAGTGTGTGCTTACGGAGAAAACTGTTCAGGATTTGTTGATCTGAAATCAACAGCAACAGACGATTGTACACCAGAAGAAAAACTGGTTTGGAAATATGCCATCGATCTAAACAATGATGGAAGTATCAACAATACAGGTACAACCAACAATGCAAGCGCCATCTATGCTGTAGGTAAACACAAAATTACCTGGACCGTAGAAGATAAGTGTGGTAACGTTTCAACATGTTCTTATCTCTTCACCGTTAATGACTGTAAGAAGCCAACACCATATTGTTTGAGTGAAATAACCACGGTTATCATGCCATCTTCTGGTAGCATTGATATATGGGCAACAGACTTTGACAAAGGAAGTTTTGACAACTGTCCGGGAGTATTGAAGATTTCCTTCTCTACAAACGTAAACGATACAAAGAGAACCTTTACTTGTAACGAACTTGGCATCAACAACCTGCAAATGTGGGTAACGGATGTGGCTGGCAACAAAGAATTCTGCAGTGTGAAAATCAACATCCAGGCCAACCCTGGTGCATGTGGAACTTCGGGTAACATTTCTACCATCTCTGGTAACATTGGTACTGAGCAGGGAAGAAAGGTCAACAATGTAACTGTGGCTCTGGCCTCTTCTGAAACCATGTTGGTGAAAACCAATACAGAAGGACAGTTCAGCTTTCAGGGCATGAACAACAATCAGGAATATAGCCTTTCAGCTGACCATACTGATAAGTACGACAATGGAGTATCAACGCTTGACCTTGTAATGATTCAAAGGCACATCCTGGGTTCTCAAAAACTCAATTCACCTTACCAGATCATTGCAGCAGACGCCAATGCGGATACAAAGGTTTCAGCATCTGACCTTGTTGAGTTGAGAAAAATCATCCTTGGGGTGAAAGATAAACTGGACAACAACAAGTCTTGGAGATTTGTAGACGCCAACCAGAGTTTTGCAGATCCAAGCAAGCCATTCCCATTCAGTGAGATCGTAAAGGTTAATTTCCAGGGTACTTCTGTCCTGAACAACAACCTGAAAGGTATTAAAATCGGAGACGTAAATGAAAGCGCTGCGGTGAATCTGACTGGCAATGTTGCAGAGCCAAGATCAAACAAAGCCATTAAGTTGGAATTGGGTCAGCAAGTGTACGAACAAGGTTCAAGAATCATAGTTCCTGTATATGCAGGCAATGAAGTGGATATCACAGGTATGCAATTTACCTTGAACTACAATGAAGCAGGCCTTAAGTTTATAGGTGTTGTGCCAGGAGTAATTGACATGGATGAAAACAACTTCCATGCTAATAACGGTAAACTGGCTGCATCATGGGCAAGCAATGCTACAATGGAATTAGTGAAAAACGACGAACTTTTTGCCCTTGTATTTGAAGCTAATGCTACAGGTACTATGAGCCAAAGTCTGAGCCTTTCTTCTGATGTTGTAAAAGCAGAAGCTTATGATGACAATCTGGACATCGTTAAAGTAGACCTGTCATTCAGAAATGCAGAACAGATTGCAGGTGTTACCCTGATGCAAAACGTGCCTAACCCATTTGTTAGTCAGACTACCATCCAGTTTGTAATGCCAGATGCACAGAAAGCAACACTCAAAGTATTTGACATCACTGGTAAAACAGTCTTCACCAAAACCGGTGAGTTTGTAAAAGGAAATAATCAAATTGTATTGACAAGCGATCAATTGGGTGCAGCAGGAGTTTTATACTACCAGTTGGAAACCAACGGATTCACTTCTACCAAGAAGATGATTATGATGAACAAATAAAGCGCAGAAATCCCATAAACACAAGACAGCCGGTTGGTTTCCTCCCGGCTGTCTTTTTTTTTGCCCCTGCTAAAGATCAATGCATGAAAAATTGGGTATTTCTAAAATTAGTGTACTTTTGACCTGCCTTGCGGTAGTTGCCATCATGGGTAACTTTAATAGGGAATCCGGTGAAAGTCCGGAGCTATCCCCGTAGCTGTAAGCCTGTTGTAAGCACCTTTCATTGCATCCACTGCCTATTTTAGGTGGGAAGGAGAAAGGTGTCGGGCGAGCCAGAATACCTGCCGTGCGGTGACATAACCATCAACTTTCGGGCGAAAAGCAGTGGTACAATGCATTGATACCCCCTTGGGTTCGTGGGCTGTGTTTTGTATTGCTGTCTGTCCTTTTTGACATGACAAGCTTAAGATGTTATTATCTTTTTGTTTTACTGTTTTTCCTGGCATCAGCCCAAGCTCAGGACCTGTCTGCCAATCTGGATTCAATTGAAATAATAGCCCCCAAGTACCTTCCTTCATCCCGTTTTGCAGCACCAGCCGATACTTCCGGGCTTCATCTGATCAGCTGGCTGCAACTTCCGGGCGTATCTATCAACTCAATCGGTTCATCGGGGCTGTCAACCCTATCCAATAGGGGCATGTCTTCCAGGCATACTGCCATTTTATATGAAGGGGTGCCACTCAACGGGATAACAACCGGTGTTTTTGATGTTTCTCTGCTTCCCATCAATTATTTTAACAGGTCGCTTTTGTACAAAGAAGGTCTGACCTCTTTTACCGGTAATCAAGCTATGGGTGGAGCACTTTCCCTTAGCCATCAGCATTCAGAGCATAACGAATTGGTCTCATCAGCCCAATATTCCAGTACACATAATCTTACCCTTCAGCAGCTCTGGAACGGGGCTTCCAACAAGGTGCGCTGGACACTAGGGTGGGAGAGAACCCACCATTTCAACCAGCAACGATTTTATAAAGACAATGAAATATTGACGAGCCCTTCTTTCTTAAGAATAGGGCACAACCTCAACGGAGAGGTAAATATCGACCTGGGCAATGATCATAAGTTTGCAGCCAAAGTCTGGTGGCAGGACTTTGACCGGGAAATACCAGGACCCTATTATTTGCGTGTCAATCAATTTCAACAGGACAAAAACCTGAGAAGTGCACTCACCCATTCCTGGCGAAGCACCAACTGGCAATTTGATTCACGTTTTGTTTATTTTGATGAAACGCTCAACTACCAATCTCCCGGGGTTGATTCAAGGGCAAAAACCACCCTGATCAATTTTAAAACAACTGCCAACTTCAAAAGGCTTTGGCAGCTGGCCATCGCCCTGCAATCCGAAAATGTAAAGGCAAATTTTTATACCCAATCAAAGGCCAGAAGCAGCATGCTCCTGTCAATGACCCGAAATTGGAAGTTGCAACATGGCTGGATCCATCTTTCTCTGGCACCCCACCTCGTCAACAATAAGTGGATGCCCCTGCATGCCGACCTCAGACTGGATTATCGAGATTTTCAATTTATTGCTATACGCAATTACAATCTACCCGGATTTAATGATCTTTACTGGCCGTCAGGGGGCAATCCTAATCTCAAAACAGAAAAATCATTTCAATTGAGTGCCCATCAGCTTTGGCCAACCGATGCAGCAGTTCAAATTAAATCGTCACTTTTCAGTTATCATATCACCGACCTCATTCAATGGGTGCCTGCCGGCAATAGTATATGGACCCCCTTGAATCGAAAAAAAGTATGGTCGCGCGGTGGAGAGATCAACCTGGATTATCGTCCAGCCTGGCTTCCTTTCCCATCCATTATTAATGCCCATTACAGCTTGACCAAGGCTACCCATCTTGATGATGCTTCTGTGGCAAGCAAGGGCAAACAACTCATCTACGTTCCTTTGCACAAAGCTGGATTGGGCATCAAAAGCAGCTTTTCATTCCTGCATTTTAACGCCGATCTCATTTACCTGGGTAAACGTTATGATACAACCGATAATTTTCTGTCGCTTCCTGCTGCCTGGATCACAGGCGCTACTCTTGGAATAAATGTCAATTACAAAAAAATAGCAATGGCATTGGATTATAGATTGGACAATCCCATTCAAACCCAATATGAGCTAGTTAGGTCTTATCCTATGCCTTTGAGATACCACACATTTTACATACAATTTAAATTTCAACCAAAATGAAGTTCGCAATTAAATTAGTTTTCTTAAGCCTGCTGTTGATAACCGCGTGCGAAAAGGATGAGCCCAATCCAACTATTAACACAGTAGATCAGGGGATTTTTGTAGCCAACCAGGGCAAGTTTCCGGATGGTGCGGGGGCAATTACATGGATCAAAGATGGTGCCACCCGGGAAGTTGACCTGTACAGCAATAGAAACGAAGCGGCTTCCTTAGGAAATACCGTTCAATCTGTTTTTTTCAACGCGGGTCACTATTTTATAGCTGTCAACAATGCTGCCTCTATTGAAGTGGTAGACAAAACTTTTAAAAAAGTTAAAACTTTTAATCAACTTGGATTTACCCGTTATTTTGCAGCCTGGGGCAACAAAGTGGTCGCCTC
>JAGNSQ010000137.1 GCA_017987975.1 Saprospiraceae bacterium | reverse complement strand
TGGGATCGTGGACCACAAGGGCAGAAAGTTATAGTGGTGAAGAATTGGGGGTAAGTAAGGTAGATTTGAGGATAGGAAAAGAAGATGAAGTTGGCGGTTTTGCTCTTTATCAGAACGAACCCAATCCATTCAGAACTATAACTTCTATTGGATATCAAATTCCAAATCCAGGTACTGTGGAATTGAAAGTTTGTGATATCGCAGGACGGGTACTTTTTACAAGAGAGATTAATTCTAGTCGTGGATACAATTCAGTTGAAATTGACAGAAAATTATTCCCTGCTACTGGCATTTATTATTATACAGTAACATCGGGATCTTTCACAGCAACCAAAGGGTTGGTTGTTTTAGAATAATTTAATTTAAAAAGAAATAAAATCACCGGAAGACATTTTCGGTGATTTTTTATTTAACAAAATTTAAACAATGAACGAAGAGTTTGTTTTACCTGCTATTACGGAAGAAAATATAGCAAAATACACTTTGTGGTGGAATACCTTATCGGATGCTTGGAAACTAGCCTTCAATGCTGTTTACAAAAATTTGTACACTACTGATATTCCCGACAATGACACCTTAAATTTGCTTTGTAACATACAGGTTATGCGTTTTGCTGGCCCAACAGCTATGTATCCTAATATGCAAATTGAGTTAGAAGATATGAGTGGCATATCACAGCTTCAAAATTTAAAGATTTTGGTTGTTGTTAATCACAATATAACATCATTGAAAGGAATTGAAGAGCTCAAAAATCTTGAATCCTTGTTTGTATTTGAGAATAAAATAAGTGATATTAGCAGTGTAAGTTGTCTTCCGAATTTAAAGGAATTTTATTTTCAATCTAATTTGGTTACTTCTTTAAAAGATTTGTCTCATAATTATAATCTAAAAACAATTTATTGTAGTAGAAACAGACTAGAATCTCTGGAGGGAATAACGGAACAACATGCAGATCAATTGACAAATTTTATTTGTTTGCCAAATGAATTTATTAAAGACAGAGAGATCATTCAATTTGAGAATAGAGTTGGTATAAGGTGTAATAAAGGGTAAAATGGAGCACGATATACACATTATCCAAAATTTATTGAACGAGCGTGAGCTTAGCATGATAACCATGGTATTAAGTCAGCTTAGTTTTCGGGATGGGTCAGGTACAGCCAGTGATGCAGCCAGGGCTGTAAAAAACAATCTTCAAGTGCCAAAAAACGAAGACAATCTGAAACAGCAGATTGATGGTATTGTATTACAGGCACTTTCATCAAATTCATATGTTCAAAATAATTTATTGCCTTACAAAGTATTGCCATGTCTTATCAGTAAATATGAATCAGGTATGTTTTATGGCAGGCATGTCGATTCGCCCATCATGGCGGATCCAATGGTAGGTATTGTAAGAACAGATCTTGCCATGACTTTGTTTTTAAGTGATGTTGCTGATTATGAAGGGGGCGAACTTTGTTTGGAGCTGAAAGAGGGAGAGAGGCAATTAAAATTAAACCGAGGATCCGCTGTTATATACCCTGCAAGTGTTTTGCATCAGGTCAATACTATAAAATCGGGTCAACGCATAGCAATAGTGACCTGGATACAGTGTTTGATTGGTGACATTGAAAAGAGAAAAGTGGTGGCACAGATCAAAACAATTCAAACACAGCTGGAAGCATTGGATCCAAAGTCAACAGAAGCTTTATCCTTACTCCAGGTATATAGTAACCTTATGAAGATGTGGGTTGACCTTTAATCAAAGATAGGAGAAACATAAAAACCGGGAACATCGGTAATCTTATACTGAATATTAAGTTGAACGGGACTTTGGTTGAATTTTTGGGGATTAAAAGCCGTCAATGGCATGGTGAGTCCAGATTGTAGCAGGGTTAGTCTTTCATTTTTATAAACATCGATTTCGGTAAAAAAATATAGTTGTTCCTGTAAAGGCTCAGTTGGAGAAAAGTCTGAGAGTTTGAATTTAAAAATTTCAAATTCATCACACGGACATTTTCCATTAAGGTTACCGAAATTGATCAAATCAATCTTATGTACAATTGAATTGGTTTTTTGATCTAGTTTTCCCAAGCTTACATTGATATTCTGAGGTATGAAAACACCTTTTTCAGCTAATTGCGGACATAGATTAATGGTGAGAGGTACCTGCATTTCATAGCGCAAGGCTAATTGCATGGTTTCAGAGAGAATGATATCAGGTCGGTCCATTTCTTCAAACTGAAATTGAGTACCATCTACTAATAAACTTTGTTTTATCCAGGGTGAAATACCTAGTGTTTCAATAGATTTTTGTAAAAGATAATAGGTTTCAGGAATAATTTCCATCAGCGTAAATTCTACTTCGTCAGGTGTAAATTGTAAAATACTGGGTAGAATTAGAGGAGCGTATGGACCTGTACCTGCATAACAAAGGTGGATTTTTTTACCGGGTTTTATTTTTTGTTGGTCCTTTATGGCCTTATAAACTCCTCTTATAAAACTTGTTGTTCTCGCATAATCGATGATGCAATGTAAAGCTGAAAGTGCATTGACAGCTTTGCCGTTGGTCAATACTAAATCAGGAGAAAGTTGACTTCTATTTTCATCTATTGAGTGAATAGTGTCTAAGGTCTTAAGAAGGGTATGACAAGCGTTTCTTAAATCTATAGGTGATGATAAGTCGTTAAGAATAATGGATGCAATCCCAATTAATGATTCAGAATAGTTGGGATTAATAGATATGAGTGACATTGATTCAGCAGAACATAAAGAATTCTGGTAATGGTCTATACTGAAATGATGGTATTCGCCATAAACATAAATTCATCAGCCACTACATATGTAAATAAGACCTTTTGATTATTTTGGGCAAATGACTCATTAAGTACTTGACATTTTTGACCATCCAAATCGGAAGGGCGGTCCAGCCATAAGTCTGTGTTTAATTGCTTTATGTCCAATAGATCAGAATGACCAGGTCTGTGGCCAACAACACAAATAACGTCAACGGGAATATTGTTTTTTACAACCTCATTGAAATTAGAAAAGGTAGTTATCTTTTTTTTGGTATTAAAATCATCAACTTGAACTAGTCCTGTAATTTTGATATGGGGGTGCCCAAATAACTTGTCAATTAGGTATTCGCTTGATGGCCCTTTAGCCCAAACAAGGACATTGATTTTACTATTGTACAAGCTGGTAAATGAATTTCCAGCAACGGATTTGACACCATTGTATTTAAACCATGCACCCGTTGAAGCCAGAATCAATCCAGCTCCAGACAATGTTACAAACTTTCTCCGATTGAGCATTTGTTATATTTTTTTAATGATTTATGGTCTTGATGGATAGACGCCAATAATACAAATAATAAAATTCATGCCAAGGTATGGCTTTCTCATGGGTATAGGCTGATTACCTCCATTAGCTGCTAATGTCAATATGCCAGGTACCATGGCACCATTGACAGCTTGTGTACTGTAGATACTTTTATTATTTAAAGCAAGCGCATTTCCCACAGGTGAATCATCCGATGCATCTTCTTCCTTTACTGCAATTGAGGCATTGATTGCATGGGTGTGGGCTGGCATGTTATTGAGTGTAAGTGTCAGGTTTTCATCACCCCAGATTTCGCCTAAAACAACGTTACTTAATCCGGGACCTTGCCCTATTCCAACAGCAGCTCTACCACTCATATCGGGCAATCTGAATGTGGTAGTGCCATTACCACCATAAGTTGTTCCTAACAATGAAAATAAGGCTGTATTTGAAGCAATGGATATGATTTGCCCTTGACAAAATGCCCAAGTTCGGGGATTAAAATTTCCTGCAAATAAGATTATTTGTGCGATTGTACCTTCCATTTCTTATTAATTAATCTCTCGAAGGGTAAATCCCTTGGATACAGATGATAAAATGAATGCCTATATAGGGTTGTTTAATATTAAATGGCTGTGATCCACCAGCAGCAGCTACGGTAGCCGAAACTCCACCAAGTCCACCTATTCCTGCTCCATCAGGCCTAAAATAATTAGTACCGGCAGCTGGAATTGCTCCCGCGGGTTCTTCCGTATTCGCATTCCCGGATGTAGCCCCTACTGAAAGAGTTGCAAGGTGAGTGTGACTTGGCATTTGGCCTGTTGTTAGAGTTAAGGTATTGACTCCACTAACTTCACCTAAACTTATTGTTGATAATCCGGGCCCTGATCCTGTGCCAACCGGTGTTCTTCCCCGAAGATCAGGCAGTCCAAAGGTTGTGATACCATTTCCTCCATAGGTGGTACCTAAAAGAGAAAAGAGTGCTTGGTTTTGGTTAATCTGAAGTAATGCCCCATTGCAGTAAGCCCAATATTTAGGGCCAAAATCGGCTGCAAACATAATTATACTAGCCATTGCTGGATCCATATCTTATTTTTTTAACTTCGTGATGGAAAAATACCAAAAACACAAATGACACATCGCAGGCCTAAACTTGGCATGTGGGTATCAATTGGTAGATTGGCGCCTGAAATAGATGCGGTTGCAGTCACTCCTCGTAAAGTTTGTGTTGCTCCGGTGGCTGCATCGTAAAAAGGACTGGGAGTAGAGGCAAATACATTGCCAATAGGTGTATTGACCGTTGCGCTCTCACTACTGGCTTTTACTTGTGCGGTAACTACGTTATGAGTGTGGGCCGGAAGATTAGTGCTTAACAAAGTAGTGGATTCAGAACCACCCATTTCTCCTAAATTCACGGTACCTAGACCAGGACCAGTGCCAGCTCCAACAGGAATCCTACCCCTGAAATCAGGAACTGCAAACGTGTTCACTCCATCACCACCATAGGTCGTTCCAATAAGGGCAAAAAGGGCATCATATTGCGCAATGCTCAATAATGCACCATTGCAATCAAACCAATTATTAGGGGCAAATGTACCCCCAAACCAATTGATCTGGGCCATAAAATAACCTTCCATTTTCCTACATATTAGGTAACAAATGTATTGAAATTATTGAAATGTATTTATTTTTAAATGAAATATTGATTTTTTTTCTACAACCTAATGGCTATACCTGCCATTCCATGAAAACCTGCCTGAGGATAGAGGAAGTTTTCGGTTATCTGTTGCTTGTAAATGTAAGAGTAACTGTAACCACCAGAAGCATACATTTGATGAAATACATTATTTAATTGGACCTTAAATTGTAGCACTTTTGCGAATTTTGTATCTATCGAATAACTAAAATTAATATGGCTTGTGCTAAATGTAGGGATACTTCGGTTGTTGCTTGAAGTGTTGTCTAAATATTGCTTTCCTGCAAGTTTTGTAACCCACGTTACAATTAATCCTTTGGTGTTTTGGTAACTTACAATGCAGGAGCCCATCAGATTGGGAGACAACGCTATGTCTGTTGTGCCGTGTTCTATTTTTTTTGCTTCAAATCCCTGGGTGTAATCATAGATGGTTTCTGTGAAATTCTGGATCTTATTCTGACTCAGCGTCAGGTTGGCTCCTAACTCTAATTTATTATTTATGATATACTTTCCAACCAATTCTATGCCTAGACGGTAACTTTTGTCTATATTTTTTCTAAGGGTATTTCCTACATCGTTGACTTGGCCGGTTGGTATCAGCTGATTTTTGTAAGACATTAAAAAGGTATTTGCTTCCAAATTCAATTTTGACGAATGATGTTTCCATGAAACTTCGGTGTCATATAGTTTTTCAGCAGAGGGTAGTGGCTGATCTCCATGATCTGTAAAATCACTTCTATCCGGTTCCCTATGGGCCACTGCAAATGAAAGATTGATGTGATTCTTTTGATTAATTGCCTTGTTGATCGATAGCTTGGGATTAAAAAAAACATAGTTCACATCAAAATTGATCAATCTCAAATCATTGTCGATACCATTGGAATTGTACCTTACATTTCTAACTTGAGCATCGGCACTCCACGACCATCCTCCTCTTACTTTTTTCTCAAGCCTTATATATATATTACCATCTTTTTTTGTGGCATCACTTTCGTAGTAAGGATCTTTTTTGTCAAAATCAGGGGCTGAAACCACTCCTATCACATTTCCAAAATGATCGCCTTTATAGATGTGGTAGCCACCACCAATCGACAAAAGAGATGAAGTGCTCCATTCTTTTTCCAATTTAAATATGCCCCCAAAAAAGTCATTGTCAAGCCATCTTCTCCTTATTATATCTGATGAAGAAATCGTGTCGTTCCCTATTGCAATTGGTTGAATAAGGTAGATGCTCAATTCATCCTGGTATTTGTATTGCTCAAAATATCCACTTCCCTTTGTATAATGGAAGGCTAGTTTTGATTTCCAGTTAGCTTCCCATGTTTTTGCATAGTGCAATTGTACGTGGGTCTGAGTGTAATTATCAACCTGATTGTCATACAAAAAATAATTATACCGCCGTCCTGAATTAAATAGATTAATAGAATCCTGTATAGTATTGTAAAGGCTTCCTTTGTTGTTGTTATAATGTTGTGTCAATGCATTTTGATCTCCATTTACTTTTGCCTCGGGTACCCCGTTCCATGCCTGATATGTTTTTTCAGATCCCGAAAATGCTATGAGTCTTAACGACGAGGTGGTGCTCACTCTTGCTCCTTCTATGTACCATGATTTGAGATCAGAGCTAGCCCGGTCAATGTAGCCATCTGAGTTTATAACGGAATAACGGGCATCAACATTGAATCGGTTGTTCATCAAACCTGAGTTGAGCCCAAATGTCATTTTACGGGTATTAAAACTGCCATACGAAATGTTTGCTGATGCGGATGGATTGACATCCAGTCCAAAAGTGTTAACCGACACAGTACCACCGTAAGCGCCGGCTCCATTGGTAGAAGGTCCTACGCCCCGCTGGATTCTGATAGATTCTGCTGAAGATGCAATATCTGGTAAATCAACCCAAAATACCCCCTGCGATTCAGCATCGTTAACAGGTATGTCGTTGATGGTAACATTGATTCTTGATTGTTCCACTCCCCTTATGCGCATACCGGTATAGCCAACGCCTGCTCCGGCATCGGTATTGATTGTCACTGATGGCTGCCACTGCAATAAAACAGGAACGTCTTGTCCATAGTTGATGGCATTCAACTCCTCTTGTTCTACTACGCTGCCTCCATTAAAAGGCGTTATTTTGTGGATGTTGGATTTTATCTCTACCTCGTCAAGGCGATAGATATAGCCAGATAGCACAAAGTCAAGGTTAGTTTGTTCTGGCCAAAGTAAGGGCAAGACCATCGTCTCATATCCAAGGTAAGAACATGATACCTGAATGGAACCCTCATTTAATCCTTTTAATTCATAAACTCCACCTTTTTCGCTTAAAGCGGCCTGTCGACCCCCCTGGATAAAGATAACAGCCCCCTCCAATTTTTCTCCTTTGTCATTTTTTACAGTACCCCTGAGTACTTGCGAATGGATTTGGAAGGATGTAAATAGAATGCTTAAAAAAATACAATACCTCATTGTTTTGAAGTTAAATGGCTACAAAATAATGGGATAGAGTTTATGCCTAAAGAACATGAGGAGAAAATGCTCCCTTGCCGGCATTACCCGACCAGGTTCAATGGGTATAATCTCAGCCTCAGCAAGGAGGCACCCCAGAAATCGGTGTAAAGATAAGGAAATTTTCAAATGTTCACGTCCCGCCTCATCGGCGTGACTAAGTGGTGCGTCCCGCTAACGCGTGACTAAATGTTAAAAATGTAGGATAAGCGGGATGAGGTACTCGA
>JAGNSQ010000030.1:11505-29677 GCA_017987975.1 Saprospiraceae bacterium | reverse complement strand
AAAACCACTATTTGTATCCTAGTGGTGATTTTCTTAACTTAACCTTTTGGCATGCATTATTTACAAAACAAAACCAGCTTTAACCATGAGATTTTTAAACCAAAAAACAGCCATCTACCTGTTGTTCGGCTTGCTGTTGATATCTTATTTTTCCTGTAAGGAAGAAAAAGAAATAGTAGGTACCATGACCGCAAATGAGCTCCATCAACTCAACCAGGGACTCATTGAAATATCGATGGAAGATGTCTACAACCCTCCCATTGCCACACGCATTTTTGCTTATTCTAACATGGCTGCCTTTGAGGTCAACAGCCATCGGAAAGGAAAATCATTCATGGCCCAGCATACGGGCGATTCACTTTTTTCGGTTCCAACACTGGCTTGCCCCGATTACGATCTGGCAGCGCTGTTTGCCTTTTGTGAAGTTTCAAAATCTTTGGTGTTCAGCGAATACATGGTCGACACTTTGTACAATCGACTCACACAAAAAGCCATGGCCAAGGGGCAATCAGAGGCCACCATCAAAGCCTGTAAAGAGTACGCTACCTCTGTGGCAGATCAAATGAAATCGTGGATCAAAAAAGACAATTATAAAAATGTAAAATCGGGTGATCAATACTCCATACACGGCATCGACAGTACGTGGGCACTTACCCCACCCGATTATGCCCAGGCATTAGAACCCAATTGGTATAAGTTAAGACCCTTTGTTATAAAAAGCCCGACAGAATTTTTACCGTCGGCACGACCCGCTTTCAGCAAAGACAAGGGAAGCGACTTTTTTAAAAATGCTACTATGGTCATGGACGAAGGCAATCTCAAAGATTCCATCCACCAAAAAATAGCACTGTACTGGGATGACAACCCCAATGAGTTCAATGACAGCGGACACAATACGCACTTCAAACACAAGGTGAGTCCACCTGCTCACTGGATCAACATTACCCATCAATACCTCCAAAATGCAGGCGCGGATTTAAGCCAGTCTTTTACCGCCTACAGCGCTGTATCAGTTGCTATGTTTGATGGTATGATTACCTGTTGGGGCATTAAATACCGGGAAAACCTGATCCGCCCGGTTACCTACATCAACCGATACCTCGATAAAAACTGGAAGCCCCTGATACAGACCCCTCCTTTCCCGGAATATACCAGTGGCCATAGCACAGTTTCTGGCAGTGCATCCATCATTCTCGAAAACTTGTATCCCAATACACCGGTTACAGATTCTACTGAGGTGCCTTTTGGCTTCGAGTCAAGAAGTTTTAAAAATGCAAATGAAGCTGGTAGAGAAGCCAGCGATTCCCGCTTTTATGGCGGCATCCACTACAAATTTGGGGTAGACAATGGTTTCTCCAACGGAAATGCCATTGGCCTACACATATTAAACACACTTACGAAATTCAAATAATTTTTATGTCGTCATTTAAGCTGTCACAATTGTTTTTTGTTTTTATCGGTTTGCTCATTCTAAGCTGTAAGTCGGGTAGCTCTGACCAATCAGGCGAGGGCATGCTCAATCTCCCACTCAAACAAAAACAAGTGGAAGGTCTATTTGAATATGTAGATGCATCTCAATCCGGTCTGGCCTTTGTCAACAACATGCCCGATTCATTGGCAGCCTATATTTTTAAATACGAATATGCATTTAATGGCGGTGGTGTAGCCATTGGTGACATCAACAACGACCAACTGCCCGATATCTATTTTTCAGGTACCTTCGATCGAAACAGGCTCTACCTGAATCTCGGCAATATGAAATTTAAAGACATCACCGATCAGGCAAAAGTCGATGGTGGTGCCGGCCTCAAAACAGGAGTAACCATGGTTGATGTCAATGCCGATGGCTTGCTAGATATTTATGTGTGTAAGTCGGGTCATTTTCCCAATCCTGCTTACAGGGCCAACGCCTTATACATCAACAAAGGCAATCTACAGTTCAGCGAAGAAGGGGCAAAATATGGCTTGCAGGATGTAAGCTATTTTACCCAATCGTACTTTGCCGACTTCGATACTGATGGCGATCTTGATATGTTTTTGGTCAACCACCCGCTAGGCTGGGATAAAAAACACAATCTTGATGCGAGTGACGATGGATATGGTAATCTTAAAGCAATAGAAGATACCACCAGATTGAATGTTAGTGACAGATTGTACATCAATGAAAATGGACATTATTTTGACCGGACGGTTGCGTATGGGGTAGATAATATAGCTTTTGGGCTTGCTGCTTCCATCTATGACGCCAACGGTGATGGATATCCTGATATTTATGTGGCCAATGACTACAGCGCCCCTGACTATCTCTACTTAAATCAAGGCGGAAAACGCTTTATAAACCAGGCCGATCAAGCTTTTCGCCACATACCCGGCAATTCAATGGGTTGTGACATATTTGATGCAAACAATGACGGCGAATTTGATCTTTTTGTAAACGCTATGATGCCGGAAATAGATGCACACATGAAGGTGACCAGAAGTATCATGAAAAACTATGATTCTCATATGTTAGGGAGAAAGTTAGGATATCATGATCAGTTTAGGATGAATTGTTTGCAATTGAATAATGGTGACGGTCAATATTCAGACATTGCACTTCTTACGGGAACCTATGCAACAGATTGGAGCTGGGCCGCACTGGGTGAAGATTTTGATTACAATGGCTACCAGGATATTTTTATCACCAATGGCTACCTCAAAGATGTAGAACACCAAGACTACCTGAAATATGAAATGGACTCTCTCATGAAAAATACACCACAAAAAGATTTAACAAAGGCATGGAGTCGCCTTGCTAAACCCGTAAAACTCAACAATTATTTTTACGCTAACAACGGTCAACTTTCATTCGACAACGTCAGTACCGTTTGGGCCAAAGAAAAACCCTCGTTCTCCAATGGTGCAGCCTATGGCGACTTAGACAACGATGGCGACCTGGACATTGTGGTCAACAACCTCAATGACAATGCATTTCTGATGGAAAATACCGTCATGAAAAAAAACAAGCCTAACTATGTGAGCATTACGCTCAAGGGTGATCAGGGCAATGCCCACGGCATAGGAAGCGAGATTACGGTTTATTTTTCCGACGGCAGCCTTCAAAAAAAATTATGTCAGCCGGGAAGAGGGTTTTATTCCTGTGTAGATACCCGGGTACATTTTGGTCTTGCCAATGATAAGTCAATTAGCCACATCACTGTCAAATGGCCTGATCGAAGCTTTAAAAAATATACGGTCGCTAAAACAGGCCCCATTCAATTGGTCAAAAATGAAGGACAGGCCACTGCAGAAGAACCAAAACCTGCCTTGGTGGTGACAACATCCGGTTTTCCTTTTACCCACAAAGAAAACGAATACATCGACTTTAAAAGAGAACCCCTGCTCCACTTTGAAAACAGCAGTGATGGTCCATGCATGGCCAGTGCCGATATCAATGGAGATGGCAGTGCTGAAATTTACATCGGCGGTGCCCACAACCAAGCGGGGGCACTGTTTACCTTACAAGGTGATAGCTGGGAAACTATGCCCGTTGCCGACTTTGAAAATGATAAAGTGTACGAAGATACCGGAGCTGCCTTTGCCGATTTCGACCAAGACGGTGACCAGGACCTGATGGTGGTATCGGGTGGTTATCAGTTTGAAGCGGGTAATCGAAATTATCAGGTGAGGTACTACCTCAATCAGGGCAAGGGAGATTTTAAGAGAGAGGTCAAAAATTTTCCCAATGTGCTTACCAATGCTGCATCTATCACCACAGGTGATTGGGACGGTGACGGAGATTTGGATGTCTTTGTAGGTGGCGGAGCCTGGCCCGGTCAATATCCAAAAGGTGATAAATCATATTTCTTACAAAACAACAAGGGATCCTTTAGCATAGCCACATGCCCTGCCGAACTTAATGAAGCCATCACCAAAGCAGCCGTCAGTGCTGACCTCGATGGCGATCAAAAACCCGAATTAATTACAGCCGGAGAATTTCAGCCCATTCGCATCTTTAAATGGAATGGGCAGTGGCAGCTTAGCCAGACAATCGATAAGTCGGAAGGACTCTGGCAATGTCTATACGTAGCCGATGTCAACCAGGACAAGGTGCCCGAAATTTATGCCGGCAATCTTGGCCTCAATAGCTTTCTGGTGGCCAATGAAAAAAATCCTATGCGCATATACGGTGGCGACTTCGATGGCAATGACGAGTGGGACGCCATCCACTGCGTCAATAGGGAGGGCAAAGACTACCCCATCCACCACCTTGAAGAAATGCAAACACACATGACCTCGTTGCGCAAGAAATACCTGAGGTACAAACAATTTGCCAATCAGACCCCACAAGACATATTTGGTGACAAGTTGAAAAAAGGTAAAATTTATAATGCTTACCAAATGGCCAGCATGGTGTTTTACAAAGAGGGCAATGGATACAAAGGTTTGGCCCTTCCCACCGAAGCCCAGCTCTCAATGACAAAAGCCTTTACCATACTTACCATAAGCGGTCAATCGTACATTGTCGGCATTGGCAACTTTTACGACACCGACTTTGAATACGCTCGTTACGACGCCGGCAAGGGCTACCTACTTTCAGCAGACAAAAACCATAGTTATAAAGTCGCCGAAGTACCCGGCTTCACGGCCTATGGCAACCTGCGCTCTCTGGCTACTCCCGATGCCCATACCTTGGTAGTGTGTGGCAGCGATGAGGCTTGTAGGGTGATGAGGTGGAGGTAGGGCTTACAGAATCCGCCTATTTCAAATAATAAATTTATGTTAAAGTAGGTAAATATATGTTTCTAAATTTGGAAACTTATTATATTTGTTGACCTATGAAAAGTTATTTTAAGAGATTCTTTAACACCCTATTTTTACCCGATGCAATTAAATTCATCGATGGCTTAGATAGTAGTGTTATTAGAAAAATATTTTATGTCATTGATCAGGCAGAACATTCAAGAGATCCAAAAATATTTAAAAAAATAGACGATGACATTTGGGAGTTTAGAATTCGATATCTAGGATTGCAAATTAGAATTCTGGCATTTTGGGATAAAACAAATAAAAGCCAAACCTTAGTAATTGCTTGCCACGGATTTATTAAAAAAGTGGACAAAGTGCCAATAGAAGAAATTAAAAGAGCAATTTATCTCCGAAAGAAGTATTTTAATGAGAAACCATAATTGAATTACATGCAACAAAAAAGAAATAGAATCGTAACATTTGAAGAAATGAAGGACAAGTATCTTGGTAAAAAAGGTACACAAAATCGAGACGAATATGAATATGAACTTCGCATGGATCTACTAGGAAAAATGATTAAATCAACTCGTAAAAAAAGAAAATTTACGCAAGAGCATCTTGGTTCCTTAATAGGTGTTCAAAAATCCCAAATTTCCAAATTAGAAAGCAGTGCCAACAGTGCAACAATTGATACCTTAGTAAAGGTTTTTAAAGCTTTAAATGCTGAGATCAACTTTATCGTAAAACTGGATGAAGAAAAAGTAGAAATACAATAACCAAATATTATTCGGCATCGTTACTTTATAAAAATATAATTGAAATTATATTGCGAATCAAAAGGATGCCGCCCAAATTTAATTTTTAACTAAGACAATTCTCAACACGATATCCCATTTCATATCATAATGGACCTCATCCAAAAAATAAAAGTCGCCTTCGAAACACATTCCCCGGAAGGCATTGAGGAATGTCTGGACCAGGGTCTGAGTCCCAATGAAATTGTCGATGGAAGGCCTCTGGTACATGAGCTCATCAACATGTACTTTCGGAGTCCACTTTTCAAAATCTGCATGCAAACATTGGTGGAAAAAGGTCTGCAATTTGAAGATACAATATTATTGGCTGTGCTTACAGACGATGCTGTCAGCTTAGACCAACAACTATCGGCTAAGCCGGAAGCTATCAAAAATAAATATACCTTTCAATGCACATTTACACCTCTTATCGATGCCTCTCTGCTTCACCTATGCGCTGAATATAACCATACTGCGTGTGCCAACATTCTGTTAAAAAACGGCGCCGATGTCAATACCCAAGCCGGTCTGGATGAACACGGCTTTGGCGGCCAAAGCCCCATCTTTCACACCGTCAACCAGCACAACAACAACAGCAAAGAAATGCTCGAACTTTTACTTGCTCATGGTGCTGACCTCTCCCTCACTGTCAAAGGTCTCATCTGGGGCAGGGGTTACGACTGGGAGACCTTTATTCCTTCTGTCAATCCCATCAGTTACGCCATGATGGGCCTGCTTCCCCAGTTTCAGAGAAAAGAGGAGCAAATTTATGAAGTAGTATCGCTGTTGCAAAAAGTGAGGTACGGCAGCGAATATAGGGCAGAGAATGTGCCGAATAGGTATTTGAAAATGTAAAACAAATGTGACATTTCACATCAATTTATTTATGTGATTATATGTACTGTGGGAGTGATTAATTCTAAACCTCAATAATTACCAGATCTTTGTTTGATTAATCAGCTTAAAAATTTATTGGCTTTAAAAACCCTGTACTATCTATACGACCCCACTTTTAAAATCTTTTTTGTATGCACCACGCCTAATTCATCTACAAACCGAACAAAATAAATGCCGGCCAGCAAATCCTCAAGATCAATATAGTTGTCACCCTTTTTCACCTTTTGTTTTTTCTGGAGAATTCCTCCCATATTATAGAGATAGATCACGCCGTGCCTATCAATCTCCATTTTGGCAATATCCACAATCGGATTGGGGTTGATAATAAGCCTTGTGGTGGGATTTTCTGCATCCTGTACATAGGTATACAACTCTATGGTATCACAGAGATCTTCTTCATCTACGCGTAACCGGGGAAAATTAGGCATATTAAGGACGCCATTGCTATAAAACAAGTCAATGGCATGCTGCCTAAAATCGCAGGCTTTTCCCTTTTTGTTGGGATGGTTGATCACGTGCATCGACTTGGTGCTGCTGGAAGAATTCATATAAATTTTGCAATCAGGGGCCAGATTCATCAAAATAAAATCCGTGCTAAATGGGTTTTGAAAACCATCATAAGTACCAATAACTTCATAGGGCAAATCTTCTTTCCATAAATCTACTTGAAGCAAGGTATCTACGGCAGAAATGTAAATAAATCTACCATTTGGAGAAAACTCCAATCCGGTAAATACTTTCCTAATACCAAAAGGAACAATCTTTGTTTTTTGATTTGATAATTGGCCGGTTTGCCTGTCAAAGTCAAACAAATTCAAACCATTTTCCCATGTGTACCAGGCCCATTTTTTACCATCAGGGCTAAACTTAGCACAACCACCCGCACTCGTATTTCTTGTGGTCTTAGCTCCAATGTCCTGGCTGTCTCTTAAAGCAGCACCATTCTCATCAATTAGCACCTTGTAATAGGTATTGTCGTATTCTTCCATTTGTATCAGCCACCAATCTTTTCCATTTGCATGGTGAACGGCAGATAAAAAAGAAGAACATACATAGGTATCATCGTGGATGATCTGATTTTTTATTGTCACCTTTCCTTTGCCATTGTTCATACTCATGTCCACGTGGGAATATTTTATACTTTCTACATAAAATCGAGTAGGAATTAATGTAAAACTTATTGTTTTATGGATTATATAATATCCATACTCATGGCCTGGATCATTTAAGATAAGTAAATCCTGCATGCCATTGTACCCATCTTTACAATTTTGCCACCATTCTACATAATATTTGCCAAAATTAAGGCTATCTCCATTCTCCATCAATTGATGATCGGCCTGAAGCACCTGGCAGCCATTGGTATAAAAGAGCAATTCGCCTTTATTATTTGAGACACTCGCTACTGTTGTAGATATCGAATATTTGGCTTCTTCAACCCGCAAGTCAAAACGATTTTTGCTAAAATCAATAATTTGAGAAGCAATGATTATTTCACTAGAAGTTGAGTCTTTATATGCTGGATGGTTAAATAACCAATTTGCATCCTGCAACTCTTGACCCGCCAGTTTTATTGTAAATATTACTAAGGCAGTAAATATTACTGCCTTAGTGCTTGAACTATTCTTTATCATTCTACCTTTACTACTTTTGTAATGTACTCATTAGATGCATATTCAACATCTTTGATTTTGATAATGAATAGGCCATTGTTATTATCACTTAAATCCAGACTTACAATACCACCATCCGCAATCATTTCTTTAACCTTTTCGCCAACCAAAGATGTAACTGTAATAACATATCTGGATCGATCACTACCCATCAAATCAATGTTGTATATTCCGGAAGAAAATGTAGGATATACTTTAGCAAAAGTCTGGTTTACTTTAGCAGGCCTGGATGATCTGTTTTGGGCGTCATGACAATCATATCCTAAGGGATTGACTTCACCAAGGAGTGACATGAGGTCTTTTGCCAGGTACACATTTTCACCATTGTCATCGGTACATTTTTCAGCTATGAGTTTTATACTGCTGTTAACTGGCAAAATAGTACTTTGTAAATAATCTAACATTGCAGTGTATAACAGTGCCTCATCACTATAACTTTGATCCATACCAAGCTCAATAAGCTCTGCAATGATATCGTTGAATAAACTACTCTCTGTAGAATTGTTATCCGCAATTGATGTCCTAATACTAACGATAGCAGCATTGAAGGCAATTTGATCAAATGGCTGACCTGAGGTCGCATCTGCTACTATATTACTTACCTGAGTGTAAGCACTGGCAGTACTACTTTGATTCAAATAGGATAGTGTATTGAGTTTATCGTTAATTGTCTCAACATTCTTCTGTTTAGTGCTAATTACACCATCCCAAATAGTTTTAAGGCACGGAGTAAGACTTTCATAGGATCTACCCGTCTTCTTAAGCAATCGATAGATATAGGCCTGCCACCATTTGATCTGGGCTGGTCTGAGTCTCAAGGTTGTGGTCTTAAGCCAATTGCAAATGGCCTCTGGAGATGGGCTACCATTGAACCAAGAACCAAAACCACCCAAACCATAGGTACAACCACTGCATTCATAAGTTGGTTTGCCAATTGGCTCAAGTACATTGTCAAATAAATCAGCGGGATTACTATTGACCAAGCCATTTTTTTTAGGATACCAATCTTTGTTTTGTGTATTTGATTTATTAAAATCAACTAAAAATTTAGAGTTAAACACTTCAAATCCAGATAATACTGTTGCATCTGCACCAAGTAGGCTATTTTCATACCAACTGTTTCCATGATGCTCCTGACGACCCAATGGGCTATTTAGAAACAAATTGACATCGCTACTATAAGAAAATGCGTTGCCCTTTAAAATTTGAAATGGGCTATTGACATTTATATTGATGTCATTCAATTCAGACTCTAAGATATTGCAGTCTAGTGTATTGCCCGTTGAATTATCAGTATAAATACCATCCTTAAAGTCTACAGAAAAGTTGCAATTGGCCGTATGGGTGTTGCCTCCTAGTAGTGCTAAGGCCTTGCTGGTAGGTGAGGTATAACCATAAATGGTGTTGTTGGTGATGGTATGGGTTTTGCCATTAGATGATGCAATGCCCACATGTATAGGTTTTTGATTTAAGAAAGAGATGTTGTTGTCGGCAATGATATTATTGCTGCCAAATCTGCATATTACACCTGTGGTAGATTCGCCTTCCTGAGAGGCAGTGGTCGAAATCACATTATTGACAACTGCACCACCATTGATGTTAAAAAACTCTACTCCTGTATAACCTGCATGAATAATGTTGTCTGTAACACCGATTTTTCTACTGCGATTATCTCTAAGTAAGATACCTGTTGTACTGCAATTACTTATCTCATTGCTGATAAAATCACCACCCGTACGCAGTCCATAGATACCATATCTACAGTTGTCCACTTGATTGCCTTTGGCATAAGTATAAACAGATCCTACATTATAAATAGCAGTGCCTGAAACATAGGAATAACTAGAATTTGAAGCCAGTTCACCTGGATGGATGAGCATATTTTCAAATCTGTTGCCTATGATAATAAGGTCAGCACCTTCTGACTTGATACCATAATGTAGGTTTTTGAAAATATTACCATAGTTGTCACTACCTGCCAGACCACCTATGAAACCTTGAACTGTATTATCAGCTTTTATACCTATATAAGTGTTCTTTGACCAAAGTGGTGCAGCAAAGGTAGTTGGTTTTACACCATATAGAGTTTGGATAGTGTTGTTTCTAAATCCAGATAGGTTAGCACCAGCTTTTATATATACCCCAACATAGCAGTCATTTAAAAAGGAATTAGTTATCGAAACATTCGCATTTTGATCCAATTCAACTCCAAACAAAGCATCAGCTATTATAGTTTCATTTTTAATGATAACTGTTGCTCCAGGTTCAGCAATAATCCCCCTATACAATCGTGTGCAGCTTCTCAATGAGCTATTATCAATAATTAATGTACCTCCGGATTCAACATTAATTTGAAATTCTTTGGTTACCAAAATGGATTTGTTTGTAATAGACAATTTTGCTCCGTTTTTAATTACAAGCTTGTCATTGTAATACTGTGCTGATCAAGTTGCAAAATTGCTGGTAATATTTATAGTAGATCCCGATTCAATATATTGCATACTCAATGATTTAGGATGTGAAGAGGCTAAAAAATCCCTCATTCTCTGTGCTTGCTTTGGCGTAAAACTTTCTAAACATCCAGCCCAAACATATGACATAATATTGTTCAAAAGAGGAGTCAAAAGTGAATCACCTGTATAAACACAAGTATCATTCATGAATGTACTAGATACTAAAAGATTGGGATCAGCAGGCGTATCGCAGATGCAATCACCACAAACGTTAGCTAAAGAAGCTGGATCTAAACAATCATTGCTGTTTGTCGAATCATCTGCACAACCCTCTACTGTGCTTGAAGCACCACAATTATTACCTGTTTGTGACTCGCCATTTCCAAAATGTGTATGAAACAAACTTAGGCAATGCCCAATTTCGTGGGATAGAATTTTAGAATTGTAGGCTGGAATTTGGCTTTGAAATCTTGTATCACTTCCTGATACCACTAACCAATTACCTGGGCTTGATTCTGCAACATTCAAAGCTAACGCTGTAGGTGCTCCTACAAATATATTTAAATACCCCTGGATAGTATTTTC
Organism: Saprospiraceae bacterium; assembly: GCA_017987975.1. Classification (GTDB taxonomy): domain Bacteria; phylum Bacteroidota; class Bacteroidia; order Chitinophagales; family Saprospiraceae; genus JADKBO01. The sequence goes on along the minus strand of JAGNSQ010000030.1, from coordinate 18,547 downwards.
TACAATCTCACAAAGATTATTTTGTGTTTCTGTATTGGCGTCCTGCACTTCCAAATTAAGTAAAGAATTTTCACAATCATATATAAAATAAATATGTAGTGGATTAAACGTTCTATCCATTTCAATTTTACATTCATCAATATGGCTATCTAATACATCTAATCCACTTGATCCAGCAAGTTTATGAAATTTTACCTTAACAAAAAAAGGACCTTGAGCTGAAGTTGAAGCCCACGGAGCAATACAACCAACCATATCTGGTGCTGCAGGAGTATTACAATTTTGGGATTGAAGATTAAAAAATCCTGAAAATAAAATGAAAAGAATTAAAAGAAGCTTATGTCTTCTGCAAGTAGGCGTATATTTATTCTTTTCCTCTCTAAAACTAATAGAGCATTTACTAAAACAAACATTTTTCATTGGTATGTGATTAAGAAGTTAAAAAATCATAGTCAAGTTTTTGAAAGATTAAATCTAAGCTTAAGAATACAAAATTATATTCTAAATACATAAGTTTACTCATAAATATAGTCTATTTGTCCTGCCAACAGCACTTTTTTCAGTAGATAAATATATAAAATGAAGAATCTTATTTCAGATATTGTCTCCGCAATTCAGATAAGTTTCTTAATATCATCAACTCAAGCCTCAATTTCACAAAAATAGGTGCCAGCAGCTTATGGTGATTTAAATCAGTAATTATACAGTCTATGATTTTTAAAATGCTCCATGCTAATTTTCAAATTATAACACATTAAGTGCTCTATATTAAAAATGCCTGCCACCTATTCTCAGATCAACTATTCAAAATGCTAAGTAATGACAAAGCTTTTTCACTCTACAAAATAATATTTTGAAAAGGTATAATGATAAGACGCAATTCAAAATTTTATTCGTATAAACTATTTACATTTCGATCTCGCCATGCCTTACAGCTCAAAATTGTTGTCAATATGGCTCAAAATTGTTAAAATAGGAGCCGTAAATAGCTATATCGTGAGCCGCAAATACACAAATGTCAGAAAATAGAGAGCAGATAATTCTTAAATCTGATAAAAGATTTAAATACAGCACGAAATTTAAGAAACAAGTGAACACGTAAATCAGGCACAAATTATCAGCCTCTGGACAACCAATTCCAAATTTCAAAAGCACTAAATGCAGCTTGTACCATTATCAATGACCATAAAAATACATTTGAAAAATCACTGCTGGCGCTTGCATTGATTTCATACATCCAACCCTTTATGGACGGAAATAAAAGAACAGCCAGAATTGTATCCAATGCATTATTAATACAGGAAAAATACTGTCCCTTGTCCTTTAGAACGGTTGATTCATTGGAATATAAAAAAGCGATGTTACTGTTTTACGAACAAAACAATCTTTCTGCCATCAAACACATATATATCGAGCAATACAAGTTTGCAGTTGAGACTTACTTTTAATTGCTGATTTTCATGGAATAATCTGAAAACCATTTCTAAAAAACAGGCTCCAAATGAATACCATAGGTTGATTTCAATCAGACCAATCAACAAAAGACCTATCTCCATATTCTCCTTAAATCCGTCAAACACCCATCTGACATATTAACAAAATTCCAAAAAAGAGATTGTCTCTATTAAGAAATTTTGTACGCTACTCCTGGTCGCATTTTCGTCTAAATAATCTCTGCTCCTCAACAATAATCAATTGCATATAAAAGTTCTTATCAAAAATCAATCACTTGAATAAGATATTGTTTCATTTTACTTTGGCTTTGTTAATGCTCGATGCCAACGCCCAAACTGGAAGGTTTTGTATGGATGAATTTTTGATGTATACCTGTCTTACCCTTGAAAAAGATTCTACCTTCAATTACATCCAATCTTTCTGTGTTGGCAATGAAGTCGGCTCAGGAAAATATTCGATCGTGGGTAATCAACTCATCCTAAAATATGATTCACTATTCAATCCTATGGTCGTTTACCATACCTCAAAATCAAATGATGTTGAACTTACCATTCACGCCCTGGATGAAAAATCCGGAAAAGTCATTGAAAATATTGAGATGAATGAAGTCCTCCTTACCGGTGAATATCCAGATATAATTACCAGACATAACGATGGCAAACACCTTTATAAGAACAGCTTTGATGGCCCCAAAAGTTATTCGGTTTCTTCTAGTGGATACTCAAGCCATAATTTTTATGTGGCAAATCCGGGCACCTATGAAATCTATGTTAAACTTTCCAAAAACATCAATGGGGATATTTTCTATAAATATGTTGTCGAAACCTATGATATAAAGGAACAGTCGTTAACCAGTCTCACTCTCGTTTCCAATGGTTTTGAATTCAAATATCAGAAACGCAATTAGATTTATGCCACCATCAAATAGCCATTTAGTCCTTTCTATAGGCCTTAATTCAAAGGCATAACACCATTACATTTTACAAAAAAAATCAATCCAATATATCTTCCATTTTCAACACCATTGCTAAATAAATATATAAATATTTAAGGTATATAGTATTAATTATCAATTTCTTGGAAATGGATTATGGAAACAAATCCTAGGAAATCCTAGGAAAAATTGCTCCGAATAAATACCTTTGGTTCAAATTCTTTTCCGCAATGATCAATCATCAAAATGCTCCCACACACAAGATGTTTTATTGGGTTCGCAATCTTGGGCCCATCCATGTTTTAAGTGCGTTTTTCCTACTCTTTTTATCACAACTTTCTATAGCACAGACAGTTATAACTTATAACTATACCGGCTCTATGCAAACCTACACGGTTCCTCCCGGTGTTTTTTCAATCAACATCTCTGCTTCAGGAGCACAAGGTGCCGGTGGTGCCGGTGGAAATGGAGGCCAGGCTACTGGTGATTTAAACGTTACCCCCGGACAAATCTTGAATATTTTTGTAGGTGGCCAGGATGGATATAACGGTGGTGGCAGTGGCTATGCTGCTGTAGCACGAAATGGCGGCGGCGCTTCTGATGTACGGATGAATGGCACTTCACTCGCAGACAGGATCATCGTCGGCGGTGGCGGAGGTGGTGGTGGTTTCACAGATGTGGGAACACGTGCCGGTGGTACCGGAGGAGGCGGAACCATAGGAGCCAATTACGCCGGTGGAGGCGGTGGTGCTGGTTATGGTGGTGCTGGTGCCTCAGGCGGAATCAGCGGTGGTGCCGGAAATTCCTCCTGCCATTCAGGTGGGGCTGGCGGCGGTGGACTTACAAGCGGTGGAGGTGGTTCTTGCAACACTTGCTATACAGGCACCTGCGGACAAAACGGATCATTCGGACAAGGCGGTAATTCAGATACCTGGGAAAACGGTATTTGCTACAACAGCTACGGCGGTACCAATGGCGGTGGTGGCGGCTATTACGGCGGTGGCGGATCATCTGTTGGCAATTGTGGCGGAGGTGGCGGTGGAGGCGGTTCATCCTGGACCGGTACACTTGCCAATCCAACATTTACGGCAGGTTTCAAAACAGGAAACGGCATCGTAATTATCACCCAAAATGAAAACTATATTGCCCAAATAATGGGAGGTGCTTCCTATCTTACCTTACAGGATGCCATCAATGCTGCTGCTGAAAATGATACCATTGTGCTTCTGGCCAATGTTACAGAAGACATCGTTATTCCTACATCTGTGTCCCTGGATGCAAATGGTTATGATCTGTCTATTCCTTCCTCCCTTCAGATTGCAACAAGTAAAACATTGACCTGGATGTCAGACAACCTGAATGTAAATGTCGGGGCTTCGATCCTCAATGATGGCACCCTCTGCAATAATGGAAATCTCAACTATCAGGGGGGATTGGGTAGCTTTACCAATACTGGCATCTACAAAGGAACAGGAAGCTTTAACGGTAATTTTATCAATGCCGGAAGTGTGAGGCCTGGTAACTAATTTGCCCTTTTAGCTATAAAGGCTTTTGTCATTCACTGCAAGTTGAATTGATGGGGTAACCTCAGCTACTCAGCTTAATATACCCTCATAGCAATTATTCATGGCTTCATTTCATCCGTTGTTATTCTGGCAGACAGGCTTAGTCTTTAAACCAGTATCGGTAGGAATAATGATACAAAATCAAGAAGAGGTATAAAAGTCACATATTCAGAATGGATCCTTTTGCTCGCCTCCTTTGTATTATTACTTTGATTCCAAATAACGGCATCGGTTTGTTCCCAAAATTTTCTTTGGAAATAAACATTCGACTGCAACTATTTACAACTTTTATATCGAATAGCTTGTGGTAGCCATACTTTATTTGGATGGCTTTGATTTCGAGGAATGGCCAAAACTTGAAGTCTACCTGACTAAGAAAACGAAAACTGACCAGCTTAGTTGCGAAGGCGCTTTTACACCTTAGTAAATGATTACAAACTTGTATATTTGTTTATGAAACAGTGTGGAATGGGGTTGCAACGATACAATTTATATTGACACCTTTACACACACTAATTATGAATAGACAACCATAATCAATATTAAAAAAATGTACAAAATATTACTTCTAGGATCGCTTTTTATCGGTTTAACAAGCTCTTGCTCAAATTCAGGTCAGTCAAATAACGCCGACACATCCATCCAGGAGAGCAGCCAAACAACTGAAAATAAAAGTACCATTTCCCAAAAAATAACACCCTCACTTTGGGTTGAAACAAAAGATGCAAAGGCGGTAGCAGATTATTACCTCTCTATTTTTAAAGATGGCAAACTTAAAGATCATCGCAAATATAAAAATCCACCAGAAGCAGGGGGCGGCGACTTTGAAACCGCGATTATCGAAATCAATGGGTTAGAATTTAATATTCTGGCTGCAGGACCTTATTTCAAGTTTAATGAATCTGTTTCGTTTGTAATTAATTGCAAAGACCAGGCTGAAGTAGATTATTATTGGGGTGCCTTGACAGCAAATGGAGGACAAGAAAGTTCTTGTGGTTGGTGTAAAGATAAATATGGTCTATCGTGGCAGGTTGTTCCCGTTGAATATTTTGATTTAATAAACAGCGAAGACCCTAAAGTTAGAGATAAGGCAATGATAAACACAATGAAACAAAAAAAGATAATACTTGCAGAACTTAAATAAATTTAAATTTTTGACAAATTCGAACAAAGAGTAGTTGTGACATATGAAATTTTTATAGACTATAAATTAGGTAATGCAGAAAACGATGTTACATATTCTAATAAAGTCTGGTTGCCATTTGTTTCGCATCAAGTTCTATAAAGATATAATGTTGTGTGCTTAAATATCATCCTGAACCCAAAACCTGAACCCGCCTTTTCAAAAAAAATAGAACTTTGTATCTGCATTTAAACGATCAACATGAAGTACACTAAACTCTTCTTCCTTTTTATTGCATGCCTAAGTTTTGGCTGTAGTTTGCCCACTGTCCGGTATTTTACTACCCAACCCTTCATAACAGCCTATAAAACCAACATCGACAAACCACTTACAATTGTCTTCGATCCCAATGTAAAAGATACGATACTCATTAATTCATCTGATATCAGTAAAATGAAAGTGGTTCAATTTCGACGAACAATGGAAGATATTTTAAAGACCACTTTTAAAAACACTTACACCGAGGTAAAAATGAACAATACTTTTAGTCAAAACGGTATCAGCCTGGTCCTGGTGAAAGTTAAACCTGATTGGAAAAAAAATCAATCAAAACTATTACAACTGGTTCTGGTAACAATCTTAAGACAACCAATAATTATGAACTGGAATCAAAAATATCCTATCAGGCTGTTGTATACTCGGATGGCCAGAAAAGGGGCGTAATCGAAGGCATCGTTTACAGTGAACTGTCGACCTTCCAGCGAGGACAAACTCCGGCAGTATTTAAAGATGGTATTAAGGTTATGTGTGAGGACATATATAAACAAATTATCAATTATAAATAAATTGTACCTAAGACCAAAAGTTACATATTAGCAATTCCTTTTCTTTAGATATGATCCGCGATAACCCTAAAAATGCCAATAGTCATTTTTAAACTGGTTTTAATTACCCAATATTCGGTTACCGCAATATTCCCCATCCGGGGTGACATTATTCTCCCCCCCAGAGGCGACAAAAATAAAACCCCAAAGGGGTTGCCATGTTACAACACACAATCCAAGACCGCAGACAGAACCCCGTAGGGGTGACATAACATACCCCAAAGGGGTTGCCATGTTACAACACACAATCGATGACGGCAGACGGAACCCCGTAGGGGTGACATAACATACCCCAAAGGAGTTACCATGTTACAACGCACAATCGAAGACGGCAGACAGAACCCCGTAGGGGCGACATAACATACCCCAAAGGGGTTGACATGTTACAACAAACAATCGATGACGGCAGACGGAACCCCGTAAGGGTGACATAACATACCCCAAAGGGGTTACCATGTTACAACACACAATCAAAGACGGCAGACGGAACCCCGTAGGGGTGATATAACATACCCCAAAGGGGTGGCCATGTTACAAGACACAATCCAAGACCTCAGACGGAACCCCGTAGGGGTGACATAACATACCCCAAAGGGGTTGACATGTTACAACACACAATCGAAGACGGTAGACGGAACCCCGTAGGGGTGGCATAACATACCCCAAAGGGGTTGCCATGTTACAACAAACAATCGAAGACGGCAGAAGGAACCCCGTAGGGGTGACATAACTTACCCCAAAGGGGTTTTCATGTTACAAAACTCGTCCACAGATGTCGGACAGAACCCCGTAGGGGTGACATAACATACCCCAAATGGGTTGCCATGTTACAACACACAATCGAAGATACCAGTCGGAACCCCGCAAGGGATACATAACTTACCCCAAAGGGGTTGCCATGTTACAACAAACAATCGAAGACGGTAGACGGAACCCCGTAGGGGTGACATAACATACCCCAAAGGGGTTTTCATGTTACAAAACTCGTCCACAGATGTCGGACAGAACCCCGTAGGGGTGACATAACATACCCCAAAGGGGTTGCCATGTTACAACACACAATCGAAGACGGTAGAAGGAA
>JAGNSQ010000030.1:0-11405 GCA_017987975.1 Saprospiraceae bacterium | reverse complement strand
TACCCCAAAGGGGTTTTCATGTTACAAAACTCGTCCACAGATGTCGGACAGAACCCCGTAGGGGTGACATAACATACCCCAAAGGGGTTGCCATGTTACAACACACAATCGAAGACGGTAGAAGGAACCCCGTAGGGGTGACATAACATACCCCAAAGGGGTTGCCATGTTACAACACACAATCAAAGACGGCAGACGGAACCCCGTAAGGGATACATAACTTACCCCAAAGGGGTTGCCATGTTACAACACACAATCGAAGTCGGCAGACGGAACCCCGTAGGGGTGGCATAACATACCCCAAAGGGGTTGACATGTTACAACGCACAATCGAAGACAGTAGACGGAACCCCGTAGGGGTGACATAACCTACCCCAAAGGGGTTGCCATGTTACAACAAACAATCGAAGACGGTAGACGGAACCCCGTAGGGGTGGCATCATATACCTCAAAGGGGTTGCCATGTTACAACAAACAATCGAAGATACCAGTCGGAACCCCGTAGGGGTGACATAACATACCCCAAAGGGGTGGCCATGTTACAACACACAATCGAAGACGTCAGACAGAACCCCGTAGGGGTGATCAAATTTTACCACCACCGATCAGATTTTACCCTATAAAAGCAAAAAATCTCCCCCTTTTAAGCAGAAATGTCCTACCTCGCCCGACCCACCTGCCCCTAGCTTTGTACAATATCTTTTTAACAATCCAACCTTATCCTCTTTGTAAAAGGAAAGTAGCTTCTCAACCGTCATTCACCCCTAATTCTCCCAGATTTAGGACAAACAAAATGTATGAAATATTTTATCAACCATAAATCTTAGTTTAAATGAAAACACTTATTATGACCCTATTGGTAGTTGTATTAACTACCTTTTCTTCCAATTTTAATGCATGTCAGGCGCAAAACCCTTACGGTGAGGTAAATTTCGCAAAAATAAAGCCCCACATGAACGAGAGCTTTCTGATCGATATGAAAACTTCCAAAAGATTGGCCAATGCCCGTAAGGCTAATAAAACCATCAACTCCTGGCAACTCTATCGCAGGGTTTACCCCAGAGGTATGGACATGGACTATGACTATGCTACCCTGTCCGTATTTCCTAGTGGCGTGGAAATGAAAGCCGAAGGCACCTGGGACTCCGGTGTCAGAGAATTGAGCGTTAAAGAAATCAGCGACTTTTTAACATCCCTGGGTAATAATCGCACCATTACGGCAACCGATTTGTATACCTACAGGATGGGCACAGGCATTAATATTCGTCCAGGTGAATTTGTACAGCTGAACCTTATTAAAGTAAAACCAGGTAGCCATGATGCCTATGAAAAATTATTGGAAACCCTCAAGCCGGTAATCGATGAATGTGTCAAAGCAGGTGAGTTAAAAGGATTTAATGTATGGAAACGCACCTATGCCACCAATGTAGGTAATGAGAGCAATTATACTGTCTCTTTCAGCTTTGCTACCTTAGACCAGGCACTTTCTTGGGCAAGTGGTAAAACAGGACTGGCTGATGAGTACAAAAAAGTATATCCCAAAGAAGATATAAATGTTTTAAATGCCAAGTTGAGAGAACTCAGAGATCTTTCATCCCAGGAACTTTGGGAATTGGTTGATGTGACCGACTAACTATCATTTCGCTAAATTTAGAAAGCTGTCGGGATCAATTCCTGACAGCTTTCAATGTTTTTACAACACCCCCCATCAAAAATATCTTAATTCTATAAAACCGGCAATCAATAGATGTATCCTACCTATTTGCCCAGATAAGAACCTTAGTTATAATGGTCAATAGCATCCGAACATTTTACTACATACTTCCCAATATAATTCTGCTATTAAGTCAAAGAAAAGACTCAATTTAAATTTTGTTTCGCTTTTCATCATTTCATAGAATTTTATATCGAATTAATCACTGAGATAAAATCATGAACGCCATGTTATATTTACATTCAATTTCCTTATTGTTCTAAATGTGTTTGAATCGTTTATAATCGACTATATTTGAATAACAATCTATTAAAACAGAAAGCACAACTAAAAAATAAGTATAAATAAAATGATCCAGACTACTATCAATAAAAAATTATCTTACAATTTCATAGTATAGAAAATTCTTGCAACCACATCATTCAATGTCAAAATTTTTTATCTTACTCTGCTTTAATTTGTGTTCTTTTTACAGCTTCACCCAATCCAGTTCCTACCCAAAAATTGAGAAAATTTTTCTTGAAAAAACTGACTCAAGTTCCAATTGTTATACTGTTATATATCCCTATCAACCACCCTATGCCGGGTATCTTCTTTTAATGCCGGGCTTTGGTGAATCAGCTGAAAAAGTTCTACAACAAACCGACCTGCCGATTAAACTGGCCCAAAATAATATATTGACCATCATTCCCACCTTTCAGGATGGTGTACTATCACTGGGGGTTGACAGTCTCAGTCAACTTGCCTTAGCTACCATCATCAAAGACGTTGTCACTAAAAATAAGCTCGTGGGTCAAAAATATTTTGCTGGTGGCTTTTCGATCGGTGGAAGCTGCGCCATTCAATATGCTGAAAATGCAAGCGCAAAACCCACGGCAGTCTTTGCTATTGACCCACCACTCGATTTTGAAAGATTTTATCATTCTGCCAAAAGAGACATCCGGCTTTCAAAAGAAAAAGAAGCCTCACAGGAAAATATTTATATGATAGCAAGACTTGAAAAGGAAACCGGTGGTACTCCTTCAACGCATCTTGACCGGTATTACCAACTTTCACCCTACTCTTTTTCAGACACTACCCAAAGTGCCATTAAAAAGTTGATCAACACCCCTCTTCGAATCTACACAGAACCTGATGTAAGCTGGTGGCTAAAAGAGCGAAATGCAGACCTCACCAGCATGAATGCTACCACCTGTTCTGCCATGATCAACGAACTCAATAGATTGGGAAATCAAAAAGCCCAGCTCATGATTACACACAACAAAGGCTACAGAAAACCCGATCAAAAAAGACATCCCCATTCCTGGAGCATTGTAGACAATGATGAGTTAATCAATTGGCTATTGAAGCAATAATGGCTTGCAAATCGTTTACATGTCATCCTAAATTATTTATCAACCATAATCAATATAAAAAAATATCCATGAAACTTACAAAAATAACGACAGTACTGACCTTGCTCTTGTCTATGTCAACAATTGGTTTTGCCCAAATCAATCTTGCTCTTTCCGTTGACAGCATCAATAACGTAGGAAAAGAATTAGCCAACTACGACTTTCTTCCAGAAAAAAAATACCAAAAAACATATGCAATTTCTTCAAACAATGAGGACCTTTCCATACAAAAAATCATAACGTATGATGATATGTCTCAAGACAAATCAATTTACAAAATGGCATTTAAAGACATTAGCTTGAGATTTCCGTTAGAAATCCAGTCCCACAATTATAAAAATTTATTTGAAGAGTGTATGTTGGAACAAGCAGATACTCTTCTCAACACAACAACAAATTTTGTATACATTGATTTTATGCCAAAATTCCAGCCCAAAGAAATCGCCGAAAAACAGACCCGCCTGGGACATATCTTAAGTCGCAACATCCTCTACCTGGCCTACAGCAAGCTCTTGGGAAAATCCCATAAAGGCCAGCTGGATTCTATTTATAAAGTAGTGAGAGATGATCAAAAAATTCGCCTTGATTTTGCCAATCTAATAGGTGGGGTACCCTTACCGAAACTTGACGACCTTCCCAAACTCAATCAATCCACTGAAATTGGTGCTGTCATCAACCTCCTGTTCAAAGAAAAATTTAGCGCCTCATTTATATACCCCGATCCCAATTTGCCCCTGGAGATCTACTTCCAAATTACTCCTACGGGAGAAGCCACCAACATCTACACCAATCAAAAAGTATTCTGGTACTACGACTTCCTGGAGGGTCAAAGCAACAGATTTGAAATCATGAACCAGGGTGGAAATGATTATCTCTTTCAACCCATTAAAAATACCATTGGTTTTACTGATCTCGAAACACTCAATGCCATCACCAACATGATCAAAGAACTGAAGTTTACACCCGGTGTCTTAAAAGGAAAAAAAGTGGCGACCGTGCATAAAATTACCATCAGGCCTTGATAACAATGATTTTAAAAACAGAGAATGTATACCTTCGTATATGGATAAAAAATACACATTGAAAATGAGTGGAAAAATAAGACCTGTCATAAATACCGATGTTACGCATTTAAAAGAAGTAGTCGATTCAAGTGAACTTTTCCCCTCCGAGTATTTGGACGATATGATGACCGATTACTTCCAAAATCCCGATACCGAGGAAATCTGGTTTACTTACGATGAAATTGGTATGCCAGTAGCACTGGGGTATTGCTTGCCGGAAAAACTCACTATAGGCACTTACAATTTACTAGCCCTTGGGGTGAAAAAGGAATTTCAGGGCAAAGGAATCGCCGGAGAAATGATGAAGTATATTGAACAACAAATAAAAAATAAGGATGGAAGAATCCTCATTGTAGAAACCTCTTCGAACCCGGCACAGCTTGCCGCCAATCAATTTTATGCGAAAATGGATTATACCCGGGAGGCCGTCATAAGGGACTTTTGGAGTGACGGGGAAGATAAAATTGTATTCTGGAAAAAACTTTAATTTAATACCGGACCACTTATGGCAAAATTTTTTTTTATGGGTGTTGCTTGTTTGTTCCTTGCATCATTTCACAGTCAAACACATTTGTCTTCTAACCTACTTCTACGAAACAAGATTCAGGAAATTGTTTCAGGTAAGAGGGCTTTAGTTGGGGTTTCCATCATAGGGCCTGATGGAAAAGACACCCTCTCAATTCATGGCGACAAACCCTTCCCTATGCAAAGTGTATTCAAATTTCACATTGCCCTTGCGGTATTGGCAGAGGTTGACCGTGGCCGGTTTTTTCTGGATCAGCAAATTAGGGTCGACAAAGAAGAACTTTTGCCTCCGGTTTTTTGGAGCCCCCTTAGGGATGAAAACCCCAATGGAGGAATCTTTACCCTGGCAAAATTGATTCAATACTCCGTTTCTCATAGCGACAATACCGCATGTGACGTATTGATTAAACTGCTTGGCACCCCAAAAACGGTAGAAGCCTATTTCAAAAACAACAACATCCGCGATATTCAGATAACTTACAATGAAGAAGACATGCAGGCTAAATGGGAAAACATGTTTCAAAACTGGACAACTCCCAAAGCAGCCAGCGAAACGATAAAATTATTTTATGAAAACAAGAACAACCTCCTATCAAAAGAAAGCTACAACTTTTTTTGGAAAACAAACATAGAAACTACCACCGGCAATAATCGCATCAAAGGCAGATTACCCGAAGGTACCATCGTTGCACACAAGACCGGATGGTCGGGAACCCATAAAGAAACCGGAATCACCTCAGCCGTCAACAACATTGGCATTGTATTTATGCCCAATGGTCAAAATTTTATAATAAGCGTTTTTGTCACTGAATCAATGGAAAACTTTGATACCAACGAGCGGATTATTGCCGATATTGCCAAGGCGGTGTACGATCACTACAATACAGTTACCAAATAATCCTGTGCTGCCCTGAATCAACGGTCTCTGGTTCTTCCCTTCTGTTTACACATAGAAATCAAATGACCTATTAAGATTCCAGATAAGCCTGAATGACCTTTGTCCTGGCCGCTTCACTTTTTTTCAAAGCCAGCGCCATTAGCAACTGCTTTTGTTTGGCTGGGCTCAATTCCTGAAATTTTGTTTCATACCCCGGATTATTTTGAAAAACCAATTTTAAATCGTCAGGCAGGATGCCGTCTTCTGCATCGTCAAAAAGATACCAGCCCCCACTGGCCTTGGCTGCCTCAATGCTGGCATACCCAGCTTCCGTCATCATACCTTTTTGAATCAAGGCCTCGGCCCTACTCTTATTCAACCGGGTCCATGGACTGCCCGGCTTCCTCCTGGCAAAGTATTGATAGTAGCCATCACCATCACAGGATAAAGCCTTGCTGTCGATCCACCCAAAACAAATGGCTTCCTCAACGGCATCTACATAGTTCACCCCGGGTACTTTGCTATCTTTTTTGGCCACAATGCACCACACGTTTTTTTCTTTATTATGGTTGTTAGTCAACCATTTTCGCCATTCCTGACGGGATTGGGGGCGAGTGGCATTTTCAAAGCCGGATATAATTTTTTTCTCAAAGGTACTTGTTGAGTGAAACATCACCAATCTATATCCTAAACAACACCACCATTATCATCCTGCTTACTGATTTGACCAAATCCGGCCTCCAATCTGCACCCGGCAAACTGGTGGTATAACCATTGGGCGATGCTACTCCTCCCCTGCCCGCAAAATAAGGAACACTGGCATGTCTGCTCACGTATTCTACCCTAAAGGTCAGACTCTGGTTGGGCATGTAATCGAGATTGGTAGAATAATTGAGGCCGATGTACGACATAAACAGGCCTACATCTACATTGATGCCATCCCATTTATTCCAATGGTAGCCGGCATAGGCTTCACTCAGATATTGATACGCCGTAGCCAGGGCGTACTGCCCTCTATAGGGACTATAATCATTGCGTGGTACTACCACCGACCTCGTGCCCAGCTGGGTCATAAACCGAGCCCTGGCCCCCTTGTACTGGAAGTCGCCACCAAAATGCAGGGCCGAACTCTGAAACTCGTTGTTGCGCGCCAGTGCCGTTGAACCCACCACCGTATTGTCGATTGGCCGGCTGAACGAATACGTGTAGTTGATATCCAGAATTACGGAAGGAGTGAAATACGGAGAACCGTTCCAAATCGATTCCTTTCTGCAGTCGCTGCCATTGGCCCAGCTGTGGTCGATTACAATCAGGGCAACGGGACAGGATTTTCTGATTATCTAACAGAAAATCCTGTCCCGCTGCCCTGGTCCTTAAAAATCCAAATGCCTTATATTAAACACTTATAACAATTGTGGTTACAACTTTTATCTCAGTGGTGTTTGTGGCCATGAACCCTCTGTAAATCTATTCTGGTTACTGGCTGGTAAACCAGGGGTACATATTCGGTTTTGACATCGCTCTTATCCAGACCAAACGCCTTTTCGTCCGACAAACTCAGGTGTTTGAGGAAGAAGTACGATGATAGCAACAAGCCCTCCTTAAGATTAAATTCGTTTTCGACGGAAAGGAATTTTTCAATGACCACAAATTTGAAATCGGGTTCGCTGTTGTATTTTGAGCTGCCATCCGGTCTGATGTGCAGATTCAATTCTTTGTTGGTCACCAGCTCCTGTACTATTTTTTTGAAATAAAGCTCCGTCCTGGGCTGTATCCTGAATCCAATGTTGATGTTGATTTTAATGACTTTGTCATCTACCAGTTCCGAAACATCATAGGTGAGAGTGTACGGTTGTTCGGTGCGATTGATGTGCAAAAACCAATACACATCGGCCCGTTTTGGTTTTTTGGAGAAAATTGATTTCATGATCTTATCTTCAATTTCGTGTCGGCTGTTGGCCTTGGTCAGGTAGATAAGATGGGTAGAAAATCGGGGTATACTGTCATCATGGCTCAGCTCATTCAACTTGGGTACAAATTGTCCGATTTCAACAAATTTGGTAAATCGATTATTGGTTTTTCGGGCAAAATACCAGACATACATGACCAGGAAGATAAAGAGTTCAAAAAACAAGAACATCCACCTTTCTTTGATTTTGGCTACATTGGCAATGAAAAAAGAAAACTCCACCATTCCATACACGATTACAAATGCATATACCAAATAGCGGTTCCATTTGAGTTTGTAGATCAGAAAATAACTGAGCAACAAGGTTGTCATCATCATGGTAATGGTAATGGAAAAACCGTAGGCCGCCTCCATGTGGGTAGAATTTCTGAAATAAAGTATCATCATCACGCAGCCAATCCACAAAATGGTATTGACACTGGGTATATAAATCTGTCCTTTTGATTCTGTGGGTTGTTTGACGGTTACCCTCGGCCAAAAATTGAGGTTGATGGCCTCACTGATGAGGGTATAACTGCCACTTATCAAAGCTTGAGAGGCAATGATGGCGGCAGCAGTAGCGATGCCAATGCCGATAGGCAAAAACCATTCGGGCATAATTTCAAAAAAAGGATTCCTTCCATCGAGTACGTCGCCCGCGCTGTGCAACAACCAGGCCGATTGTCCAAAATAATTGAGCAGCAGGCAAATTTTGACAAAAACCCAGGTAATCCGGATGTTGTTGCGACCACAGTGTCCCAAATCAGAATACAGGGCTTCTGCACCGGTTGTAGCCAAAAAGACTGCACCCAACAACCAGAAACCGTGCGGATATTTGATCAATAAATCGAGGGCAAATTTGGGATGGATTGCCTGTAACACAGATGGATAATGTACCAATTGCGTCGCACCCAGAATGGCCAACATACCAAACCAAATTACCATAATCGGACCAAATGCCCCTCCCACTTTTTGAGTGCCAAAACGCTGAAAGAAAAACAAAATCGATAAAATGACAATCACAATGGGCACTGTGGGCAAATCTTGTAAACCTTCAATAATGGTAAGACCTTCTACTGCAGAAGCAACAGAGATGGGTGGTGTTATGATGCCATCGGCCAATAAGGTGGTAGCTCCCAAAATGGCGGGAATGGCCAGGTATTTACCATACCTTCGTACCAGAGCATACAATGAAAAGATACCCCCTTCACCGTCGTTGTCTGCTTTGAGCGTAAGCCAAATGTATTTGATGGTGGTCTGCAGGGTGAGGGTCCAGAAAACACAGGAGATCCCCCCAAACACCAACATTTCATCAATGGCTTTCTCCCCAACAATGGCTTTTAGCACGTATAATGGACTCGTGCCTATATCACCATAAATAATGCCAAGGGCCACAAGCAGTGACGCTGCAGTCACCTTACTTCGAACCGACGAAAAATCTGTTTGCATAACTTTTTATTTGTATGCAAAATTGTGAAATCGGGCATAATCAAAAAATCAAGACTTACACTGGAAACATAAAGATTTTATAAAGAACATAAGTCTAAGCATTACGTATGCGTATGAAATCTGCCACCTGAATGGCTGCGGGCCTTGCCCAATTATTGAAACCGGTAACCCACCCTGCTCTCAGTTACCAGGTGTTTGGGCTGATTGGCATCGTCTTCTATTTTTTTGCGCAGCGTGCCTATGAATACCCTGAGGTACTGGGTCTCTTTTTGATAGGATACTCCCCAAATGGTTTTGAGTATGTGCTGATGGGTAAGCACCCTGCCAACATTGGAAGCCAGCAGGGCCAGGAGCTGGTATTCTGTGGATGTAAGTTTGAGCAATTGGTCGTTCTTTCTCACCGTTCGGGCCGCAAAATCGATATACAAATTGCCTGACGATATAAATGTACTTTTTACTGCAGATGGATTGTTTTTCATGGCAGATCGGATCCTTGCCATCAATTCTGCATTTCGAAAAGGTTTGGTCAGATAATCTGAAGCTCCTTCGTCCAGGGCTTTTACAATGTCGTCTTCTCCATCCTGCACCGAGAGGATGATAATCGCGTTTTCATACCATAAACGCAGAGCCTTCAGCACTTCATGACCATTCATATCGGGCAGACCCAGGTCAAGTAAAACAACATCGGGCTGGTGATTGGCCGCCATCGACAAACCCGATTTACCGTCTTCTGCCTGGATAACGTGCATATCCTGACTAGACAAAGAAAGCTCTAGCAATTTGCGAATCTGCGGTTCGTCATCTATTATCAGTACGGTAGCCTTATTCATTTTTGAGTTGATTGATATAGGTCGTTTCCGTAGGCAAATGTAAGGTAAATATACAGCCCTTGCCAGGTTCTGTCTCTAATCTCACTTCGCCTCCCTGCGCTTCACAAAATCCTTTGACGACGGCCAGGCCCAAACCTATACCACCTGCTTTTCTACCTGGAGCCCTGTAAAATTTATCAAACACTTTTAAAGCATCTTGCTCGTCCAGTCCCCGTCCCTGATCTTTTACATACAAGTCAACATAGCCGTTATAAAGATCCGCTCCTATATTTATCACTCCTTCCCCACCATAAGTAATAGCATTTTGTAACAGGTTGTAAAGGGCTTGCGAGGTGAATCCCATGTCGATTCTGATCAGCGGCAGGTCTCTAGACAGTTGTACTTTGATGCGTTGGGCCTGCTTTTCTTCCATCTGGCTAAGTGCAGCATAAATAATCTCACTTACTTCACACCAGTCGGGTTTAGCCTGCAATAAACCACTCTCCAGGCGGTTCATGTTCAGCATGTTTTCTACCTGTCGGTGCAGCCTGTTTCCTGCTATTTCAACCTCAGCAATCAACTCAGATAATGCTGTCTGATTGTGATGTTCCAATTCATATTTCATGCCATCTACCGATGAAATTATTGCAGATATCGGTGTTTTCATCTCGTGCGAAAGTGAATTGAGCAGGGTGTGATATAACTGTATTGATTTTACTTTTTCTTCCCTGTCCCTGGTTTTTTCGCGCTCTGTCCTGATCCTGGACTGTAACACGGTACTCACAAGAGCAATGATGAAATAGAGCAAAAACATCAGTATGTCCTCTGCATTGTCAATGTGAAAAGTGTACAGTGGAGGAATGAAAAAAAAGTTCCATAAAAAAGCACTGATAGCCGCTGCCGTTATCACCGGCCACATGGATAAGGTCATAGCCAAAATGGACACTACGGTAAGTAGTATCAGCGCCACCACTCTGTAACCAATCAAAGTTACACTTACAAAACACAGCAGTGATGCCAGTAAAACCACAGCTATGGCAATTACAAATTGTAATCGCACATTCATTTCTTTGAAATTACTGTTTTTGCTCAAAGGTAAATTCACCTTATGTTATGCTGTGGGCGGTTCTCCCATGTGCATCACCTCCCACTGGTGGCCATCAATGTCAGCAAATGAATCGTAATACATCCAACCATGATCCACTGCTTCTTTGTATCGTTTACCTCCACTCTCGAGGGCCTTCGTCACCATTTCAGTTACCCTTTCCTTACTCTCCACCTGGATGGCAAGTATGACCTGGGTAGTACTACCATTGGCAATTTCCCGATCGATAAACGTTTTGAAAAAAGGCTCAGACAAAAGCATGGCGTAGATCTTATCTTCCTGCAGTATCAAACATAGGGCCTTCTCATCGCTAAATTGTGAATTGAAACCAAAGCCCAGACCCTCCCAAAAAGCCTTGGTTTTTTCGACGTCCTTAATGGGCAAATTGACATAAATGGATTTAATCTCTTGCATGATAACTTATTTAATCTTAGGTAAAGGTATAAACTTTGAAAGCATCTTTTGATACGTTTTATATTCCGGATACTTACCAGCACTGATTTCTTCGCTAAAATCGGCA
>JAGNSQ010000029.1 GCA_017987975.1 Saprospiraceae bacterium | reverse complement strand
GGATTGTCCTGGGTACAGGGCTCATGTTCCTCCGTACTTACAAAGTTTAGGTTGTCCAAAATAGCCGACATCTTTGATTTTTTTTACAAATATAAAATAATTAAATGTGATAACAATTCAAGCACAACCAGAAAGGAGGGGATTTTGATTTTTTTACGTTGAATCATAGGTTGTAAAAAAAAGAAGTCCGAAGCGGACAATTTTATGACTGTAACAGCAAAAATTCACTTTTTGGGGCCTCCTTCGTTAACCTACCAACTAAAATAAATTTTACTTTTGCAACATTTAAAGAAATTTTGAAAATGTATTTACACAAACTACTTTACATTTTATTTGTCAGTATTGGATTCCAGGGTCTTATTGCACAGTCAACGACAGTAAAATCTTTGGATCAGAAATTCAGAAAATTTGAGATCGTGAATCTTACTTCTTCCCAATTTTACAGTAATTTAACTGCTCAAAGGTCGGAGCAGAAAAAAATTACACTAAATAACTGGGACCTTACATTGTTTGATTCAGAAATTATTTCTCCTTCCTATACCGCTAGAATTGCAACAGCAAATGGTATCCTGGAAGAAAAAGCACCTTCGATTTTAGCCTTGAATGGTTATACACGTCAAGGAGGAAGGGCAAGTTTGACCTTTGCTAATAATTTTATCTACGGATTTGTAGAAGCGGGTGGTACAACATATTACATAGAACCGCTCTATCATCAAACGCGAACTCCATCCACTGACCAATTCATCGTTTATACAGCTGAAGATATTCTGGATGATGAAGAGCATACGTGTGCTACAGACTCTCCTGAAAAAATAGGCCATGAACATGATCATGGAAAACTGGAATCTACTAGAGCAGGACTCTGTTTTGAGGTAGAATATGCCATTGCCAATGACTTTCTGATGTTTCAAGCTTATGGTACATCCAATGGAGTCCAAAACCATGCAATTGGCGTTCTCAATAACGTACAAACCAACTATGATGATGAATTTGCTGATGAAATCCAATTTGTCATCGTTGAGCAATTTGTTTCCAGTTGCAGCACATGCGACCCATGGACCAATTCCACAAATGCTGAAACCGTTTTGAACAGTTTCACAGATTGGGCGCCTGGTGGCTTTGCCTTTAATCATGACATTGGCTCTATATGGACCGATCGCGATTTTAATGGATCAACCATTGGAATTGCCTGGGTAGGTGCATTGTGTACACCCATTCAATACAATGCATTGCAGGATTTTTCTTCCAATGCGAATTTGAAAAGGGTAATGGTAGCCCATGAATTTGGCCATAACTTTGATGCCAGCCACGATGCTTCAGGAAGCCCTCACATAATGGCTCCTGCTGTACAAAACACAACTACTTGGTCAGCAGCATCAAAAACAGATATGCAGAATTTTTATAACTCAGTCAATTGTCTTGATTTTTGCGCATCTGTTTCAGCACCCCAGGCCAACTTTTCATACAATATTACAAATGAATGTGATCCGGGAATCGTACAATTTACCAATCAATCTACGGGTACAATTACATCTTATGAATGGGAATTTGAAGGAGGAACACCATCTACTTCGACACAAGAAAATCCTACGATTACTTACAACAATCCTGGTACTTTTAGTGTAACTCTGACAGTCACTAACGGCCCCTTTTCCAATACCCTGGAAATGATTGATGAAATTACTATTTTTCCAGTACCAGATGCCGATTTCACCTATGACATCAATGGCAATGAGGTTACATTTACCAATACCAGCCAGGCTGGTCCTTCGGCCATTTATACATGGAATTTTGGAGACGGAAATACTAGCAATGAGGAAAATCCTACTCATGTTTATGCAATGGATGGTCCATATACAGTTTTATTGAATATAGATGATATTTGTGGCTTTGACAATCGTAGCAAAACCTTAAACATTGCTACGGCACCAACAGCCAACTTTGCTGCCAATCCAACCAGCGGTTGTGGTAGTTTTGAAGTAGCGTTTGCCAATACTTCCTCTGTTAATGCAACCATTTTTGACTGGGAATTTCCAGGAGGTTCACCCAGCACTTCCATTTTACCCAATCCTATTGTTACTTACAGTACACCAGGCAGTTATTTGGTTAGCCTTACCGCTTCAAATGCCCAGGGCAGTGATACAAAAACGGTTGCCAATTTCATCACCGTACTTGCTTTGCCAACTTCTGCCTTTACTTTTACCCAAACCGGTCAAACTTTTGTCTTCACCAATCAGGCAACCAATGCTACCAGCTTTTTCTGGAATTTTGGCGATGGCAATACAAGCACACAAGCTAACCCAACCCATACCTATGCAACATCAGGTAGCTACACCGTTACTTTGGTCACCGGAAATGGCAATTGCCCCTCAGCCAGTTCAACACAATCTATCAGCGCAAGTACCGCACCTGTTTCATCTTTCACAAGTGCCTCATCTACTGGCTGTGCACCATTTTCTGCAGCGTTCAGCAATACATCGGCCAATAACCCAATTAGTTTCCTATGGCAATTTCCAGGTGGCCAGCCCAACACTTCTACCGTAGCACACCCATCAGTTATTTACAATACACCAGGTAGCTATGATGTAACTTTAATTACATCAAACGTGAATGGCAATGATACTCTTACTCTCGTCAATTACATTCAAGTCAACACTGTGCCTGATATATCTTTTGTTTCATCAAACAATGAATTGACGTTTAGCTTCGATAACACAGGTTCTGGAGCCACCTCTTATGCTTGGGCATTTGGAGACGGCAACATCTCTACCCAGGAGAATCCAGTTCATACTTATTCAACAGAAGGCAGCTATACGGTGAATTTTAGCGCTTCCAATGCTTGTGGAAATGTGAATACAAGTCAAAATGTAGAAGCTTACTTTATACCTTCGGCTAGTTTAAATTCAGTAAGCCCCGCAACCATCTGCAAGGGAAATAGCGTTAGTTTTGAAGACCAGTCTACAGGTAATGTAACACAGAGACAATGGGTTTTTGAAGGTGGTTCACCTGCAACCTCAACCCAAGACCAAGTGACCGTTACATATTCGTTGCCAGGAGAATATGATGTCACTCTAATTGTTGGCAACAGTTCCGGGAACGATACCATTGTATTGGCAGACTATGTAAAAGTGGGGGATGTACCCCAAACCACAATAACACAGGTAAGTAACAATAATATTGTTACCCTAACCAATGCCGGAAGTAATTATACTTCATTTACATGGATCTTACCAAGTGGTAGTTTATCTACTCAAAATCCATTAGAATTTACAGCTCAGGAAAATGGTATTTACCCCTTCTTTTTAGTCAATAGCAATGCATGTGGAGGTACTGCAGATAGTTTTAATTTCGTAGTTAATGCCTTTCCTGAAGCAGTATTTACCAGTACTACGAATGGAAATATAGATTGTGCTCCTATTGAAGTTGAATACACAACCCCACAAGTGGCAGGTAATAGCTATCAGTGGAGTTTTCCCGGGGGCAATCCTGAGACATCAACAGACCCTACCGTAAACGTTACCTATGTCAATGCCGGCAACTTTGAGGTCAATCTGATTGTAACCAACAATTTGGGCAGTGACACTATTTTGATGAATAATTACTTAGTTCTAGCAACCACACCTACCGCCTTATTTGAACACACGGTAAGCAGTCCTGTTGTAGATTTTCAATTTACGGGATCCGGTCAGGCGGAAGTAAGCTGGGATTTTGCTGGTCTGGGTACTTCTCAATTGCTCAATCCTAGCTTTGAGTTTCCTGCAAGTGGAACCTACCCTGTTACTTTGATTGCCAACAACATTTGTGGAAGTGATACCCTGGTACAGAATATCGTAATCGTTATTACAGGGACCTATAATCATGACCTAAGTGCCTTCTTAAACTACTACCCTAACCCTGTTGATCAACAACTTACCCTGCAATTGTCAGGTCAAAAGGAGTTTTCAAAAATTGAAATTTTCAATACTTTGGGTCAGGTGATATCAAGTAATACTAACTGCACCGGATCTTCTAGTATTATTGATACAAAAGACTGGATCTCTGGTAATTACCATTTGAGAATTACCTCTGGATCGTCTACGGCTGTAATAAGAGTCAATAAGATTTAATTCTGAAAAAAAAGGCCGGTTAAACAACCGGCCTTTTTTTTTAATCTTTTTTAAATTTTACTTTTTCGTTTTTTTCTATTACCTGGTCTTTGAGATCTTGTTTATAGGAAATTAACCTTTGTAACAGCGTAGCATCTGATGTCCCAAGAATTTCACATGCCAGAATGCCAGCATTTTTTGCTCCGTTCAAAGCAACTGTGGCTACCGGTATTCCTCCTGGCATCTGTAGAATAGATAAAACAGAATCCCAACCATCAATGCTGTTAGATGATAGGATTGGAACACCAATCACAGGCAATGGAGACAAAGATGCTACCATACCCGGTAAATGAGCTGCACCACCAGCTCCGGCAATAATAACTTTTATTCCTTTTTGATGAGCTGTACTGGCGAATTCGAACATCCTTTCCGGTGTTCTGTGAGCAGATACCACTGATATTTCATAAGGAACACCAAATTGATCCAACATCGATGCTGCTTCTTTCATGACCGGCAAATCTGAGTCAGAGCCCATTATAATGGCTACCATTTTCAATTATTTTTGATGAAGATATAACTTTTACATTTTCTAACAACATTTGGGCGCACTTGCGGGCCTCTTGCAAAGAAGGTTTGGTCACAGTGATGTGTCCCATTTTACGTTTTGGCTTGGTTATTTTTTTATTGTACAGGTGTGGGTAAACACCGGTTTCTGCTAAAGCTTCAGAGAGTCCTTGATAAACTGCACTGCCCGTATGCCCCTCCTCACCCAATAAATTGATCATTACGGCGGGCATGATCAACTTTGGTGAACCTAAAGGTAAATCCAATAAAATCCGTAAATGCTGTTCAAACTGAGAAGTAAAGTTGGATTCAATGGTGTGATGACCACTATTGTGGGGTCTGGGTGCCATTTCATTGACCACCAGCTTACCCTCTTTGTCTAAAAAATATTCGACCGCCAATAGGCCGGTAATACCAAGAGCATTGGCAATGTGTTCTGTTATGTCTTTTGCCTGCTGCTCAATAAAAGCATCTACCTCGGCAGGACAAAATAGATATTCCACCAAATTGGCGGTTGGATGAAATGACATTTCAACCATTGGAAATGATTCCATTTGTCCATCGTTTTTTCTGGCTGTCATAACGGCCAGCTCTTTTTGGATGGGCACTAATTTTTCCACAACACAAGGTGCATCAAACAAGAGTTCGAAGTCAGTTTCACTCCTGATTACATTTACCCCTCTGCCGTCATAACCTCCTACCCTTAATTTTTGAACAAAGGGAAGTGATAATTTGCCCAAACCAATGGCCACTAATACATCTTCCTTACTTTCCATCAGTTCAAATTCTGCAGTAGGAAATCCATTATCCTTGTAGAATGATTTTTGGACTCCCTTATCATTGATGATTTCAAGAACTTCAGGCTGGGGATATACTTTTTTACCTTGTGCCTTCAATTGTTTCAGGGCCTCAATATTGACACTCTCAATTTCAACGGTAATGACATCCATGGCAAGACCAAAATTGAGCACGTCATCATAATTTGAAAAATCACCTTCAAAAAAACGGGTGCAGATGCCTGCAGCCGGAAATTCAAGGCTTTCATCCAAAACACTAATATCCAAGGCAAGGGGAATAGACGCTTCAATGAGCATACGCCCCAGTTGACCTCCCCCTAATATTCCGATTCTGGTTTGATTCATAAATTGTGAATAATGTGCGAAAATAATCGAAAACTGCCATAATTGACTGATAAAGTTGAACAAAGCCAAAACTGCACAATGTGGATAACTTGTAAAGGGGATTGATGCTTTTTTTGTTTTCTTTGCAGTTTAGAAGTACTTGTTTTGACCAACCTTTTTCCTTTTCCAGTTATCCACCACCCTGGTCTGAACAGCCAAGGCAGTCAGTCGTTTAATCATCTTTTTCAATTCTCACAACAAAATAATGATTGGATGAGCGCATTGATTAGCAATGCCATGATGCCTGCTTTTCTTTTTGGCAGTAATAATGACTCTTACTGTACACCCGCTTCTGAGGTCAACGTACTTAACACAGAAGCCACATTACCCGATAATATCACGGTTAGGCTACAAACTACTGCCCCATTATTCCAGGAATGGAAAGAAAAATCATCTGTTGAAGAAAATACAACCTTAAAAATAGAGGAAGAAACTGTTGCCGAAATGGAAAAAAGTTCGGTCAGTGAGATTGACGCAATCACCAGAAGCAACTATCCAGAAATTACTCCGATCGTGTTGGCCTATCCAGAAAAGCAAAAAAACAAGAATAAAAAGAAGAAAAAGAAGAAAAATAAAAATAATATGTTTCTTTTAGACGATTTATCAAATTTAAATCCGTTTAACAAATGGCTAGTAAGTTTAAAAGCCAATGAGTCAGGTAATATTCCACAAATCTTAAAGAGGGCCAATAAGAAAGTTAAAAAGCTGAAAAAGAAAGAATTAATGGGTGACATCGAACTTTCTGTACAAAAATCTGACAGATTAATTTCTGAGTCATTGGCAATAATTTTAAAGAATCAGGGGCGGTATGAACAAGCCATAACAATGTATGAACAATTAATTTTGAATATTCCAGAAAAAAGTAGTTACTTTGCGGCTCAAATTGATGAAATAAAAAAACAAATCCATTAATGGTTACTACATTAACTATCATCATTGCCCTCAACTGTTTGCTGCTTATGGGAGTTATTCTTATCCAGAATCCCAAAGGAGGTGGAGTAGACAGTACCTTTGGAGGAGGAGCCGCCAATCAAATGTTTGGCGCAGCTAAATCCACTGATTTTATTGAAAAACTTACCTGGGGTCTGGCGATTTCTTTGTTCGTTCTTTGTATCATCACTGCCATTGTTGTAAGTGGGGGTTCTGGCGAACAAATATTGCAGACAGAACAGTAATAAAATAAAGCAATACGAAAAAAGGCACCTTAAGGGTGCTTTTTTTTTGCTTGTTAGAGAGTTTTACTCATTTTTTGATGAGCAATGCCAACTTCAACAAATGCATCTCCAATAGGAATATAGCCCAATTTGATGTAAAATGGCACTGCGGTGTCACGAGCGTGTAATACCAATGTCTTATATCCTTCATTCAACGCCCATTGTTCGGAAAAACGAACCAAAGCAGATCCCACACCTTGTGATTGTTCTGCCTGACTTACAGCAACCTGCCGCATTTTAATTGTATTTTCTTCATACCTGGACAAAGTAAGAGTACCTACCATTCCAAGCGAAGTCCAGGCCCCAATGTGAACGTCAGCAAACTCTTCAGCCAATTGTTCGGCCGTAAATTCCAAACCAAGTGGCTTTCTTAGCACCGCATATCTTAAAGAGACAGCCTCATCGTACTCTGGAGAAGCAAAATCATAGATGCCAACGTATAGATCTTCCATAAAAATATTCTGAGTAGCAAAGTTAATAAATATTGAGTTCCACGAGTCGATTGTCTCCAATACTACCCGCACTTGTTTATCTTTGGCCTATAATGTACACGTTTATTCCTTCGTTTTCGTTACTATGAGAATGCGCACTTTTGGTTTCTTTTTGTTTATTCTTTTTCTCTCACATGTGACTTTTGCGAATAAGGCCATGTCTGGCTTTGCAACAGATACACTAAAAAAGATAATTATTGAAAACGCCAACAACCAGGTGATCGACAATGCTGTATCCCCACCAATTCGGTATTTTAATGGTGACGTAAGAGCCTACCACGAAGGCTCCTATTTTTTTTGCGATAGTGCTAAAATGATTGATAATGAACTTTTTGCATTTGGCAACGTGGTCATCATTCAGCATGACACCATTACCATGTTTGCAGATGAGCTGTATTATCATGGCGATTCACTATTTGCCTATCTCCGGTCAAAAGTTGTGTTGCAAAATAACAATGACGCGTTGTACACCGAATACATGGAATACGACATGGAGGAAAAAAAGGCATACTACAGGGATAAAGCAATTATGGTGAGTGGTAATTCAACATTAAAAAGTAAAAAAGGGATTTTTGATGTCAAAAACAACCTGGCAATTTTTGAAGACAGAGTTACCGTTGATGGGGAAGATTTTCACATGGTCACAGACACCCTGCACTATAAGACCAACGAAGAAATGGCCCGATGGACCACACCAGCCCTTATTAAAACAGATTCTTCAGAAATCTACAGTTTGACCGGAAATTATAAAACCCGGGAAAAACAAGCCGAATTCAGAGGGGATGCTCAATATAAAAAATCAGATGTCATAGCAACAGCCGACTTAATCACATATGATGGATTTCTTAAAAAAGTCAGCCTGTTTGGCAAAGCGGTTTATGATTCAAAAACCGAACATGCCAAAGCCGATTCTATCATTCATTCGGAAAACGATGACATTACTCAGCTAATTGGCAATGCAAGTTTTGTGAATGCAAAAAATAAGGCGAGTGGTTCCAATATTTTATACAGCAAAAAAGAAGACCGATTTGCACTCAACGGCAGGGGTGAAATCTCAGATTCAACCATGTTTATCATCGCAGAACACCTGGATTACAACGAGATAACTAAAAAGGGTATCGCCACCGGAGATGTAATTTGGACAGATACAGCCTCTGCTACAACGGTAAAGGCAGATTCAATATACATGGATGGAAGCATTGATTACATGCATGCCAGCCGAAAAATAGGCAAATCATTATTGATCACCGTGCTAGATAAAGATACATTATTTCTGGCAGGTGACACCCTGAAACGATTCCGATCTATTATAGGGCGAGATTCCACTACTAATGACACCATTAAAATGTTGTCAGCAGATAACCGCGTTGAAATCTTTAAAAATGACCTGCAGGCAGTAACCGACTCTTTGGTTTTTAATGAGATGGACTCCGTATTCACCCTATTTAACAGGCCAATTTTATGGACCGACACCACCCAGCTAGAAGCTGATACCGCTCAGATTTTTATGAAAAACAAAAAAATATCCCGCCTTGATCTTAATAACAATGCACTTGTCATTACGAGTCCTGACATGATTTTTTTCAATCAGATTCGTGGAAACACCATGACTGGCAACTTCGTTGAAAATGCACTTGACGAATTAAAAGTAACAGGCAGTTCTCAATGCATATATTATATGCAGGATGATGACAAAGCTTACATTGGAGTCAATCAAACCGATTGCAGCTTAATGATATTTAAGTTTGAAGCAAAAAAAATTAAAAGCATCCGATTTTATACAGAGCCTAATTCAACCATTTCCCCTGTAGATACAGTTGATCACGATGCTATAAAACTCAAAGGGTTTAGTTGGAATCTGGATAAGAGACCCCTATCTATGGCAGACATTCTTCAATAGTTGCCAATACTCAATAAAACCAGCGTGCAGGCCTCCAGATAGGATATGCCCGCATCCTCTAATTTTTGATAAAATACTTCATTCTCAGTTCCAGGATTGAATATGACCCTATTGGGACGAAGTGCAATCACTTTTTCAAATAAGGCATCTTGCCCTTTAGGTCCCACATATAAAGTCACAGTGTCAATATCTTTGTTTTCCGGCCATTCTGTTGTTATGGCTACTTTGTCGATGTATCCTTTTTTCAATCCAAACGCAATTACAGGATGTCCGAAAGCAAGTAAGCGCTTAGTAGCAATATTAGCGTATCTGCTAGGGTTTTCACTTGCACCAACCACCAGAGTCAATTTTCTGTCTACCATATTAATTTGAGGCCGGCTTTTCCGCCAGATCAAGGTTTAGTGAAAAAAAATGCGATAACGATGATCCTGAAATTTTACCTACATTAGCGAGAGCGTAATCCACTTTTAATCTACCTAACATAATTCCTATGCCAATATTGGGTTGATATTTAAAATCTCTTTTGGTAGTGTTAACCTCGTTGAGCACTCTTTGTAAATTTCCAATGCCAAAGCGAAGGTAGACATGACGATCGTATCCCAATTCAGCTCCTAAAGAAGGTTCAAAGCTAAATTTTTCACCTGATAAAATGCCAGTTTGGGTGCCATAGGTTGAAATATTTGCGTCCAGTTCTGCCAAATAAGAAAATTGACTTCCCAGTTGTCCCTGATAAGCAACACCCATAATGAGCCTGGGCAAGGTAATTTCAGAAGAAGATACCGGCACCTCATTTCCTGTACTTTGAAAGACTTCTTTCTCTTCTTCACTTAAGTCAAAGGACCACGAATTCAAGGTAGTGGTGATATCCCTTACCGTAGCCCCAAAACAAATCTTATCGCTAACTTTATACTGCATTGAAAAATCCGCGCCTATGCCCCAAGCACCGCCGAAATTGCCCACTACCCTTCTGATGATTTTTAAATTTCCTCCAATGGCTAATTTATCTGACTTTCCCAGTGTTTGGGCATATGAAAGTAGAAAAGCATAATCGGTTGCACTAAATTCAGTTTCTTTACCAAAATCTATAGTACCATCCGGGTTTACTATATTGAGGGTATTAGAAATATTGTCAGCGTCCAATCTGATAAAACTAATGGCACCAAAAGATTTTCTGTTTTTCCCGAGTCTTTTGGCTATTGTAAAATAGTCAAAATTGGCGACGCTTCCATTCAGATTGGCATGCATTACAGAAATAGAAAGAGGAGCATCGAGTCTAGTAAGAGAAGCCGTATTCCAAAAGGCGGCTGATGCATCATTTGTACTGGCAACCACACTGCCAAACATACCATGTGATCTCGCACCTACTCCAATATTTAAAAATTCATTGACAAGATTAACCTGTGCTTTCAGCCCCATAAAGGCCACAACTGAAAATGTAGTGAAAAGTAAGACCTTCTTCATTGGAAAGATTTCTTTTTACAAACGGTAAAGATAGATTATTAGTGTGATATCTTTGCTTGCCCCAATAACTGTAATGAAAAAAAGCATAAGGATGGACAAGCCAAATCAGAAAACCGTTAAAATCAAATTCCAAAGTTCATTACAGTTAATGGATTCTACTTTATGGGGAGCATATATACCCGTACCCTCAGATATAGCCCAAATGTGTAAACAAAATGATGTGAGCCGCTTCATTTGCACCATCAATCATATCCTCACTACCCATTCTGCCATTATGCCAGGAGGCAATGATACGTATTTTATATTGATGAATAAAGCCAATTGTAAGTTATTAAAACTGCCATTTGGGTCAGAATTGAATGTAGAAATTGAGGCAGATGCTTCAACATATGGCATGCCACTTTGTGAAGAGATGCAGGTGCTGTTGGAAGAAGACCCTGATTTTTTTACTCATTTCCAGAAGCTCGCACCGGGAAAACAGCGCAATCTTATTTACATAATAAACAAGCCTAAATCATCTGAACTGCGCCTTCGCACAGCCATCGCTGTGGCAGGACACCTGATTGCTAATAAAGGAAAGTTGGATTTTAAAATGCTCAATGAAGCCATTAAAAACAAATAATCAGCCCCGGCTAATACTATGCCTATGGTTTCGTGCCAAAAGAGTAAAAAGGACAACAGAAATGACAACTAAAAAAACAGAAAACATTAAATGTACACCTTTGGGTCTTAACACCCACATGGCACCTGCATATTGAACCATGAGAACGATAGAGAGCAATTGAGCTACCCTTCTTCTGGGAATGTATTGAATGGTCCATGCACCAAGGGGGCAAAAAAAATAACCATTGGTATACATGCCAATAACATTTTTTGAGAAGTCATCGAAAAATCATCAATCAAGATGCCATGAAGAAAAAATCCAATTATGGTTTCAATGGTCATGACCACAACGGAAGATGGCGTAGCCACTTTTTCGCTTAGTTTATAGTATCCAACCATAAAACAGTAGCTAAGAATATTGATGCCCGTACCAAATAAAGAAGAAATGAGCCCACCACAAAATCCACACAAGATCAATGCAAGTTTATCCCACTTGCCCAATTTGGGCAGGGCTTCCAATCGATTTTCGATGGCTTCCTTGTTTTGAACCCACAACACAATGCCAAAACCCAGCCACAAAGACACAAAAATTAGTTTAGCAACAGCCGGCACTACCAATGGCAATAGATAATAGGTACCTACCAGAAGGCCGGGAATACCTGATAGCGCTACAAAACAGATGTACTTCCATTCTAACTTTATCCCCTTATTAAGAATAAAAATGGTAGCTGCCGTCATTCCAAAACTTTGGATGGCAAAAGCAAAGTTTCGGGCATCTGAAGGTGAAATGTTTAAAAATAAAGTGAATACCGGATAAGCAATAGATGCACTCCCTTCAGGGCTTGAGCCAGCAATAAACGCCCCAAACATCATGGTAATCATTACTTTTGATTGCGTGGCAAATAATTGAATCACATCGGCATCTTGCATGTAATAAAGCCAGGCTCCAAGTATGAGACCTACAAAGCCCAGGTAAAATAAAGGCAGTTGAAGTAAATATTGTCGAATTTTATTGACTTTCATTTCGGTGCCAAAATAAAGCAATTCTATCTAAGTTTGTCCCAAAATCCAAGCATGAAAGAATTTGATTCTTTGTGTAAATAAGATTTATTTCAAAAATCTTTATTATCATTACCCCATAAAAACAGGCAACATGGCAGACATCAACGATCAGGTAAACGCACTCTTGCAGTCAAATGAGCACCTAAGGGCATTACAGGCACAGATGTTTGAAACGATGAATATTTTGATTGAAAACCACAAAGTCAAGTCCACCGCAGATGACATTGTGATCCAAAATCAAGGCAATATCATACGCAATCAGGAAGTAATTGTAAAAAATCAAGTGAACATTATCAATAATCAAAAGTTGATCGTTGAAAACCAGGTTACCCTTTCTGTGCTGGTAAAACTACAAGCCATCATCTTAAATAAGATCAACATTTTGGGAGGAAGTCACGAAAGTTTAGAAGAGACTATTGCATCCATAGAAAAACTCAAAGCTGCTTGGAGTTCAGAAAGGCCTGACTCAAATGTACAGGAAGCCGACCATCTCAATAGCTAAGAAAAACAAGGGAGTTTATCCTGCCGGATGTAAAAGCTCGATCTGTAGTTTTAAAGTTTTATTTTCAGAATTTTTACTTTCCAGCAGTTGGTTGAGCAAAGTCAATTGAACCTCCATGCCCTCCAGCCTTTGCTGCAACAAAGCTTGTTTTTGAGAAACCGTTATCATCTCCATTGGACTTATCATTGACCTTTGATATTTACCGGCTTTAAAGGCTTCTTCTTCCAACAACTGCGATCCAATTATATCCATATCGATGTTGAAACGAATACTGTATTGTAAAATCAAGTCAAAGCTTGGGGGCGATTTTGCATTTTCATAATCTGATAAGGCACTCTTGCTTATTTTGAGCAAATGAGCCAGCTCTACCAGGGTATAACCATGATACTTTCTCAAAAACTTAAGATTGCGCGCCAATCGCTTTTCCAATTTTCCGGAATGAATTTTACACTACAAAGTAAATCAATACTTTCCAATATTTCGGAATATTTTATGCAAATAAATTAATATTTTTATATATAACTGCTTATCAATTATATACGCATTATAATAAAAAATATTTCAACATATATATTTCCATTTAACCGGAAAAATGATGTTTTGTTTTGTTTTGCAATACAATCAATCGAAATGCACCGACTTACAACAATCATTTTCCTATTTACCTCCTGTTTTGCTTGTTCTCAATCTTTTACCGATGCAGAAGTAATGGGAAAAAAGGAGGTTTGCCTCGCTGCCGTTTACACAAACGATAGCTGGGACACCTATTTTGAAGCAGATATCAAAAGAACCAATGGCAATATTGGAACCCTGACCCGTCAGACAACGGTTGCAGCTGCTGTTTATGGAATCACCTCAAAACTAACCGCAATTGCTATGGTCCCTTATATGAATGTTTCTCCATCTCAAGGCACCCTGATTTCATCTTCGGGATTTCAGGACGCTATATTTGGATTAAAATACAAATTACCCATTTTGGATAAGGGTATTGCACTCAGTGCCTTTGTTATGTCCTTTGGATCAACACCTACTCACAACTACAATACTGAGCTGGGACCTATGTCGTTGGGAGCCAATTGCAATGAATGGGCCAACAGATTGATGTTAGAAGCCAGGCACCATGGATCAGGTCTATTCATCAGGCCATGGGCTTCCTATCACATGCGCGGCATGTGTTCCCTGGAACGAACGTATTATTTTACCGAACAAGGTTATTATTCTGACAAAGTCAATGTGCCGGATCAATGGCAGATGGCGCTGACTGTTGGTAGCAGGTTTCTTGAAAATAACTTAAGAATAGAAGCAAGTCTCATGCGAATTGAATCAATAGGAGGTGCGGATATAAGAAGATATGAAATGCCATTCCCAGGTATCGGCATGGATGCAACTACAGTGTCTGGCCTAGTGCAGTATTACCCCAAATTTTTACCCGCTTTAGGTGTCCAGGTATCATATATGCAAGTAATAGATGGTCGCAATATGGGCATTTCCACGGCATGGACCACCGGCTTTATGTATCGGTTTTCAATTTAACAGAAAAAAAATAAAAATGAAAAAACAATCTTTTCTGCTGAGCACCCTGCTTTTAGGATTCATCGCATTTTCGTGTAATAAAGATGTACAGTCCCATGTAAGTTATAACAGCTATGAATGGGCTTCTGAAGATCTAGATGGCGGTGAATGGCTACAGGTTGTAGTACCCAAAGATAAAAATTTTGATGTCCCGGCTCCAGCTTCCACCCAATCCGACAGCTATAAGACGGAACTGGAACAAATGGTTGATTTAAACCTTAAAATGACCCAAAATGAAAGAGAAATTGCTTATTACTGGACCTCCAATCCATTGCTTAGGTGGAATGAAATAGCACGTGACCTGGCAGCAAAATACAACCTTGCCCCCGCACCCAATGCAGAAGGGGTATATGTATTACCCGATGTCAACAATCCTTCATCTTATCCCAGGTTTCCATTTGCTCATCCACCGTTTACCTGCAGAATGCTGGCATATGTTCAAGTTGCTGTTTTTGATGGTTTAATTGAATGTTGGCAACTTAACAAAACCTATAACCGACCTGCTCCTCACCAATTGTCTCAAGAATTTGAACCTTATTATGGCATCCAAAACCTGCCATCTTATCCTTCTCAGGGAGCCACCGTTACAGGGGTTGCACAAGCCATACTGACAGCAATGTTTCCATTAGAAAAAGATTACTTGGCCGCCAAAGCAAATGAACATCTTTTGTCCCTGATTTATACCGGCAGCCATGTGCAGAGTGAGGTTGATGCCGGTAAAACTTTGGGAACACAGGTAGCGGCTGAAATTATGAAAAGGGCCGCCAATGATGGTATGAAAAAGGCTCAAACCCCAAGGCCAGTATCTGATTCCATAAAGTTGGCGGCTTTTAACCGATTCGGTTGGCAGTGGGTAAACCAGGAAATTCCTGAACGGCCAGTCGGCATTACGCCATTGTTTGGAGGATTAAAAATGTGGTCTGTTGCTGATGTGACCCTTGTTCGTCCGATGGCACCACCCGCTCCTGGGTCTGAAGCATTTAATACCGCTGTGAAAGAGCTTGAAGATGTCAGAAAAAACCTGACTGCTGAGCAAAGGAAGATTGCCAACTTTTGGGCTGATGGTACCAGCACCTATACTCCGCCCGGACATTGGAATCGATTGGCTTGTGATTTTATTACAGAAAAGAAGATGAATCCCTTGCGATCGGCCAGGGTTCTTGCCTACCTCAACATGGGTATAATGGATGCAGGCATTGCTTGCTGGGATGCCAAGTATTATTATCATTATCCAAGACCGGTGCAGGTAGTAAGTGGTTTTAAAACAATCTTAGGAACACCCAGTTTTCCAAGTTACACTTCTGGTCACTCTACTTTTTCGGGAGCAGCAGCGGGTATTCTTGGTCGCCTATTTCCAGAAAAAAAATCACAATGCGATGAATGGGCAACTGAAGCCAGTAACTCCAGGATATATGGTGGGATACATTACAGATACGACTGTGAAGCAGGCCTTGAGGTTGGGTATAAATTATCAGATTTTATATTGACTATTGCTGAAAAGGATGGATCAAACTAAATAATTTGTTGGATTTGAGTTGATTTGAAAGCCCCGCAAAAACGGGGCTTTTCTTTTACAATATCCTAGCCCCCTTTACCAATTAAGCTCAAAAACTCACTCCTGGTTTCGGCATTTTTAAACTCTCCTGTAAAGGCAGATGTGGTAGTCATGGAGTTTTGTTTCTGAACGCCTCTCATCATCATGCACATATGGGCAGCTTCAATGACAACGGCAACTCCCAAAGGATTTAAATTTTCCTGAATGGCATGGAGAATTTGATCGGTAAGTCGTTCCTGCACCTGTAATCTTCGCGCAAAAACATCAACAACTCTAGGCAGTTTACTCAAACCCACCACATAGCCATTGGGGATATATGCGATATGGGCTTTTCCAAAAAAAGGCAAAATATGGTGCTCACACATCGAATATACCTCGATATCCTTAACAATGACCATTTCGCTATAGTCTTCCTTAAACATGGCAGATTTGATGATTTCTGCAGCATCCAATTCATAGCCCTGCGTAAGGAACTGCATGGCCTTAGCTGCCCTTTCTGGCGTCTTTTCCAAACCCTCTCTGCTAATATCTTCACCCACAGTATCAAGTATGGAAGCATAACTTTGGATCAGTGCAGCCTTACTGTCTGCATCAAAATGTTCTGTCTTTTGGTATTTTTTATTCGCCATAATATTCAGCGTAAATAGTCTCTGTTTCGATGAGTTTTACGCAATGTAAACTGCCTTCTGTAATAAATGGTTCAAGGCGTTGCCAAATTAAGATGGTTAGATTTTCTGTGGTGGGCTGCATATCTTCCGGTATCCATGTCACATCCAGATTAAGGTTGCTGTGATCCAGGTCTTCAATTACACGATCTTTTATTATAACGGATAGTTTTTTAGCATCGATGATAAAGCCCTTAACTGGATCCGGCGTTCCACTGACAGTGACGTGAAGGGAATAGTTGTGGCCATGCCAGTTTTTGTTGGCACATTTGCCAAACATATTGATATTTTCCTCATCTGTCCATGCTTTCACCCAAAGCTTGTGTGCTGCATTAAACCTCTCAACTCGTGTCAGATATACTTTTGCCATATTCTCTTAAAAACGTGCAAAAATAATGCTAATTCTCCTTTTTTATCAATGACGGTGGTCAATTTCTAACCTTTAACGCCTTCTTTTTACTTTTTTTCCAGCTAAATCCAAACAAAGTAATCCCTTTTGAGAATTTACTTTAACCCAGAAACCCGATGGGGCTTCGCTGGTATCAGTCAATAATTTTTACTACATTTGCACACGTTAATACAACCGCACAATTTAGATGGACTCGGAAGATGATTTATTGTTTCAGAAAAGACAGTGGCGAGCTTACAGAGCTGACCGACCCAAAGGAAGCGGTGTGGATCAACCTTTACCCGCCATTTGAGCACGGTGAATTAGACCGGGTAGCGGATGCCCTTGAAATACCTCTTGATTTCCTTACAGATTCTTTAGACGTTGACGAAAGATCACGTTATGAAAAAGATGAAGAAACCCTCCTAATTCTTATTTCTTCACCCGTTCTAAACGATGATGACAGGGAAAATGAGGCTATCTATTTAACCATTCCTATCGGCATTGTATTGACCCAGGACAAGATCCTGACTATTACCTCCCAAGAAAACCCAATCCTGGAAAAATTTATGGAAGACAAAGTGAAAAACTTTGATCCCAATGATGCCAAAATGTTTGTCCTCCAGATATTTGAACAAAATGTATATCGTTTCCTGGAATGCCTGAAAAAACTGAATCTTAAGAGAAACCTCATAGAACAGGTTCTGTACAATTCCAGCAGAAATGAAGAACTCCAGCAATTGTTGAGAATTGAAAAAAGTCTTGTCTATTTTGTCAACAGCCTGAATGCCAACGAACTTTTGAAATTAAAACTCAAGAGAACAGATCTATTAAAACTCAATGATCTTGAATCGCATGCAGATCTGTTTGAAGACATCATCATTGACAACGGCCAGGCTCTTGGTATGTCGAATGTTTACACCAACATCTTAAGTGGCACTATGGAGGCTTATGCCTCAATTGTGAGTAACAACATGAATATTTTTATCCACAGGCTTACCTTAATTACCATCATTCTTATGGTGCCCACTCTGGTAGCAAGCTTTTATGGCATGAACCTATCCTATCTTCCCTTTCAGGACAGTAAGTGGGCATTTCCAATTATTATTATCATTTCACTCATTCTGGGTTATGGTCTGATTTGGTTTTTCAGGTCACGACAGCGAATTTAACCCTGTCGATATTCCTTTTTGCAATTCCGCTGCCAGACGCTACAATGTTTGGCTGATTCGGTTAGTGGTTTAACAATTTTTTAATAAAAAATGTGGAAAACCTCATATTTCAAAAATAATAATATGTATAAAGCTATAATGGTATTAAATATTTGGTTAATTATTAATCAAAATATATTTGTTATTGATTATCAATTAATTAATTTATTCTATAACAAAAGTTATACATTTAGCGGATTTCTTCATATGCCGTTTTTCATTAATATATTGAAATTGTGACTTTTAGATTTTTTATCCACACAATGTGGAAAACTTTGGAAATAGAAATGCGGTTCAGCCATTAAAAAAACTTTTAATTTGTGCTATCAATTGAGAAGGGGTCACATCCACTATTTGCTGCTGATTTGTACTCAATAATACATTCCAAAACACTAATAACCAAAACCGTACGTATTCAGATAAAAATTATATCATTTTTATCTGAATATTTGAGCCTCTGAAAACGAGGTTTTATATTTTTGTCGTCCCTAAAAAAGACATATATATCTTTTTTAGTTATGAACAATGAGTAAAAAGAAATGAACATATAAACATATAAAGGCTGATGAGTATCCTTAATGAACCCCTTTTAAAAGACAATCCCAACCGTTTTGTACTTTTTCCAATTGAACACAATGACATTTGGAAATTTTACAAAATATCAGAAGCCAGTTTCTGGACAGCCGAAGAGATTGATCTGGTTCAGGATCTTACAGATTGGGAAAATAAATTAACAGACGATGAAAGATATTTCATCAAACATGTTTTGGCATTTTTTGCTGCATCAGACGGCATAGTAAATGAAAACCTGGCTGAAAACATGGTTAGGGAGGTCCAATACACTGAGGCAAAATTTTTCTATGGCTTCCAGATCATGATGGAAAACATCCACTCAGAAACTTATTCTCTATTAATTGACACCTATATTAAGGATACAAAGGAGAAAGATTATTTATTTCATGCCATAGACAATGTGCCTTGTGTAAAGAAAAAAGCAGACTGGGCGCTCAGGTGGATTTCCAACGGCAGCTTCCAGGAAAGACTTATCGCATTTGCTGCGGTGGAAGGCATCTTTTTCTCCGGCTCATTTTGTTCAATTTTCTGGATGAAGAAGAGGGGTCTCATGCCTGGATTAACATTCAGCAATGAGCTGATCAGCAGAGATGAAGGTTTGCACTGCGATTTTGCCTGCCTCTTATACAATGAACACATCGTTAATAAACTTCCGGTTGAACAGGTTCGAAGCATCATAGCGGATGCTGTAGCTATTGAAAAAGAATTTGTAGTTGACGCAATACCCGTAGCTCTATTGGGTATGAACGCAGATGAGATGTGCAAATACATAGAATTTGTTGCAGACCGACTCCTAAGTACCTTGGGAGCAGGAAAGATATACAATGTAGAAAACCCATTTCCCTGGATGGATATGATATCTATTCAAGGCAAGACCAACTTTTTTGAGAAGCGTGTAGGCGATTATCAAAAAGCTGGAATCATGGCTGAAAAGACAAAGCAAGTTTTCTCGTTGGACGAAGATTTTTAATTCCAGCCTATTCGACTAGGCGAAAACTACATTTTTATCACCCCATTATTAATTTTTACCCATGCAAGTATTAAAAAGAAGCGGCAAGCTGGAAGCCGTAAGTTTTGACAAAGTCACCGCAAGAGTCCGAAAACTCTGCTATGGCCTCAACGAACGATTTGTAGAGCCTTTGGAGATTGCCAAAAAAGTAATCCAAGGTTTGTACAACGGAGTTGCAACCACAGAATTAGACAACTTAGCTGCTGAAACGGCTGCTGCAATGGCAATCAAACACCCTGATTACGCAATTTTAGCAGCACGTATTGCCGTAAGCAACTTGCATAAAAACACAGACAAATCCTTCTCCCGCACCATGGAGAAGTTATACAACTACATTGATCCCAAAACGAGTCAAAAAGCAGGACTTATCAGTGATGAGACCATTGCTGTAGTCAGGCAATTTGGGGAAATCCTTGACAGCGCCATCATTTATGACCGCGATTATAATTTCGATTATTTTGGTTTTAAAACCTTAGAAAGGAGCTATTTACTTCGCACTTACGGTCAGGTCGTAGAGAGACCCCAACACATGCTGATGAGAACTTCCATTGGCATCCATGGCCACGACCTGGAAAGCGCCATTGAAACTTATAATCTGATGAGTGAAAAGTGGTTCATTCATGCCACTCCTACTCTATTCAATGCAGGCACGCCAAAACCCCAATTGAGTTCGTGTTTCTTATTGACCATGACCGAAGACAGTATATCAGGAATATTTGAAACCCTGAGCAGGTGTGCAAAAATTTCACAAAGTGCCGGAGGAATAGGACTATCTATCCACAATGTGAGAGCACAGGGCTCATACATCAAAGGAACCGGTGGTACCAGTAATGGCATCATTCCAATGTTAAAAGTATTCAATGACACAGCAAGGTATGTGGATCAAGGTGGAGGTAAACGCAAAGGCGCCTTTGCCGTTTATCTTGAACCATGGCATGCTGATATTATTGACTTCCTTGATCTTAAAAAGAACCACGGTAAAGAAGAGATGCGAGCAAGAGATTTGTTTTATGCTCTGTGGATCTCAGATCTATTTATGAAGCGTGTAAAAGAAGATGGCGTTTGGTCTTTGTTCTGTCCCAACGAAGCTCCCGGCTTACCGGAGGTCTATGGCGATGAGTTTGAAGCTCTTTATACCCAATACGAAAGAGAAGGTCGCGCACGCCAGACAGTAAAAGCGCAGGAATTGTGGTTTGCCATCCTGGATTCACAAATTGAAACAGGTACACCTTATATCCTTTACAAAGACGCGGCCAATAAAAAATCCAACCAGAAAAACCTGGGCACTATCAAATCCAGCAACCTGTGCACGGAAATCATGGAATATACAAGCGCCGATGAGGTAGCAGTGTGTAACCTGGCTTCCATCGCTCTTCCAAGATTTGTTGATCCAGTTAATAAATCATTTGATTTCGAAAAACTACACGAGATTACAAAAGTGGTGACACGCAATCTCAACAAAGTAATAGATATCAACTACTACCCTATTGAAGAAGCCCGCAATTCGAATATGCGCCACCGCCCTATTGGAATTGGAGTACAAGGATTGGCAGACGCCTTTATGATGATGCGTTTACCTTTTGACAGCGATGAGGCAGCCCAGCTTAACAAAGATATATTTGAAACCATCTACCATGCCTCACTAACAGAGTCGTGCGTTATTGCAGCCAAAGACGGCCCCTATTCTACATTTCAGGGTTCACCGGCTAGCGAAGGCATCCTTCAGTTCGACATGTGGGGAGTAACGCCATCCACTCGCTACGATTGGGATGGTTTGAAGGCCAGCATTAAAGAAAAGGGAATCCGCAACTCTTTATTGCTTGCACCAATGCCAACAGCAAGTACCTCACAGATTTTAGGAAACAACGAGTGTTTTGAACCATACACCAGCAATCTGTACACAAGGCGTACGCTCAGCGGTGAGTTTATAGTTGTAAACAAACACCTGCTGCAAGACCTGGTAGAAAGAGGCTTGTGGAGTGAAGAACTGAAACAGATGTTAATGGCCAGCAATGGTTCCATACAAAACATCGAAGGCATGCCCCAGGACCTGAAAGATATGTATAAAACAGCATACGAAATCAGCCAGAAAGCCATCATCAATATGGCCGCTGACCGCGGAGCATTCATCTGCCAGAGCCAAAGCCTCAATTTGTTTGTGGAAAATGCCAACTATGGTAAAATGAGCTCAATGCACTTTTATTCATGGGAAAAAGGTCTTAAAACAGGAATGTACTACCTGAGAAGTAAGGCGGCTGTTGACCCCATTAAGTTTACTCTTAATACAGAGCACCAGAGAATCCAGGCAAAGGCAGATACAATAGCCCCCACCATTGAACAGGGAGTAATGGATGTACAAGTTGAGGAAGTACCAGAAGGGTGGACATGTACGATGGAAGATGGCTGCTTGATGTGCGGTTCATAGGTCAATTGCGGATATTCAATTACGGATTACGAATTGAGAATTACGAATTTAATTACGAATTACGTATTGAGAATTACGAATTGAGAATTACGAATTTAATTACGAATTACGAATTGAGAATTACGAATTGAGAATTACGGATTTAATTACGAATTGAGAATTGCGGATTAGGTTTGTCGTACATTTTATCGATTATGCAGAGGGGAATGGAATCAACTTTATGTTTCCGATTTTTGAGTTGTTTCATGATTTCACAGGTTGGATTAACCATTGGAT
Source organism: Saprospiraceae bacterium (assembly GCA_017987975.1). Lineage (GTDB taxonomy): Bacteria > Bacteroidota > Bacteroidia > Chitinophagales > Saprospiraceae > JADKBO01. The sequence goes on along the minus strand of JAGNSQ010000029.1, from coordinate 7,431 downwards.
AGAAGGGATAAGAAAAGAAACAGGCCTTGAAATTGGAATTGGGAGTTTCGTATCCTCAGTATCCATAGATTGGGGTGTTCTTTTAAATTCTGCTGCTATTTTTGATTTTTCTTATCGACAGAGATTGGCCATTACCAATTAGTTCCTTTTTTAAGTTTCAGTTATTGATTCAGGTGATACCCTGTTAAGGGTTCGTTGTTTCTAATATCCACCATTCCTTATTTTTTAATAGATTTGCAAGCCGGGATTATTGGAATTGTATAAATATTCCATTTCTTTTTTATGGTCAGATTCTTTTTTTTCTTTTTTACATTATTAATACCAGGTTGGTTGAATTGCCAAACACTGGAATCTATGTCCTTAGATGAGTTTCGCAATCTGGATAAAAAGGATAGATTAAAACTCTTACAACACATAGAGGATCGTCCCTGGGCAAAACACGATTCGATATTTTATAAAAAAGAATTTGATCGATTTTTTAAGGTTTGTTCAGACCAGAAGGATGGCTTGGGGAAAGTTTGGTTGTTGTATCGCATGCTCAACGTGAGATCTCACCTAAATTTAACATTAGATCAGGAAGAAGCCCTGTACCACAGGTGTATCAAGGAAGCAAAAGACAATAATGCTGAAGTCGAACTAATTGTTTTTTCTCATTACCAAGAGTTGTTTCAATTCAATAAAAGGAAGGGCAAGATGGAGGTTTGTTACCTCTACCTGTTAGAAGAGTATAGAAAAATGAAAGCACTTGGCTTCGAAAAATTTAAGCCATTTCAAGTAGCCAGACTTTTATTTCACAGTGGCAATTTTTTTCTTGAGATCGAAGAATATGACCAGGCTTTAGCTTCCTTATTAGATGCTGAAAAGTATCTAAATGAACTTACAACCCATAAAAACATCACTGTCATTATACTCAATGCCATCCAAAGCATTTACCAACGTAGAAATGAAAATGATAAGGGCCTGATTTATGCACAAAAAATATTGAATCACATAGATAAAGTCGGGCATACCGATGAGAAATATTACAATTTGTGGAAAGGGCTTGTAAGAATTGATATGGCAGCAATGAAGTTGAAGTTGAATCAGATTCGAGAAAGTGAAGTACTTGCTACCGAAGGGCACCAGATCATTGGGGGTCAGCCAAGTGAATATATATTGGGTTCAGAAGCGGAGTTTGATGCCTTGATCGTGCTGATTGACATTAAAATCAAGTTGAATAAATATGAGGAAGCGGTCAAATTGATTCAAAGAGCGCAACAACTCTATCAAATTTATGGAGATAGAGAAGGTGCCTATTTTAAAAGAATTGCTCTTTATGAACACCAGATTGCAGTTGCAAAGTACGAACACGATTGGAAGGAAGTGGTTGAATTACAAAATTTGTTAACACCGGTACAAGACTCCTTCGAACGCAAAAACGACATTAGAAAACAAGAGTCACTCAAACAACAAAATAAAATAGAACAATTGAGGGGACAACTGGCCCTTTCTTTAAAAGAAAAGCAACTCAATACCTGGATTCGAAACGCAAGTCTCCTTTTGTTAATGCTGAGCGCTACCCTCTTTTATTTGCTATTCACTACAGTTAAAAATAAGAAAAAACTTAAAGAAGCTGAACTCGAAAATGCCCAACATGAATTAAGTGTACTTACTAAAAACCTTTTGGAAAAGTCAAATATCCTCGAGCAAATGAAAACGGAGATGGCCCAGATCTCAGATGAAACCGAAAAAAGTCAATATTTAGAAAAATTAAGCAATTACAGCATCCTAAAAGATGAAGACTGGCACGAATTTAAATTGATTTTTGAAAAAGTGTATCCTAACTTTATCCATGAACTTAAACAGGAATCCGAAGATATAACACCTGCTGAAATCAGGCTCCTGGTGTTAGAAAAACTCAATTTTAGCCAGGATGCCATGGCCAACAACCTGGGAGTGAGCAAACAAGCCATTTACCAAACAAAGTACAGGCTAAGAAAAAAATATAGCACCTTGGGCTAAGCTACCAATGGTCGATACGAACATCCTAACCTAAGTTTAAGAAATTTGTGAAAAATATATGCTTGACAAAGTAAGGTCAATGGGTGAAACCAAATAATATTTGGTCCTTTAATGAGCTTTTAAAGTGACTTACCGGCAGGGTGTTTTTACAATAAAAGCACCTATAATGTCTAATACTGCCAGTAGGGTTCCATCTATTTTACCCAATAAAACTGTGATTTACCGCTTGGCAATCAATTAAAACTTCCCGTTTTGAGTAATAAAATTTGATTTGATCACTTCCATGTGAAGAGGAATTTATGAATGAGTGAAATTTTCTATTATACTAATAATCAAGTCATTATATTTTTGTAGAGATTTTGTAAGACCACCTTTTTTGTTTGTTTTATGACCAAAATGCATTTTTGGTTTAAACTGAGAAGGATGCAAACAAAGAACTACTCCGGTTCGGCTGCTAAGGTGGATTACAAATCTGAAGTCAAAAATATTTGGCTTTGGGTTATTCTGGCGCATGCCATCATAGGGCTCAGCATCCTTCTTTATTTCCAATCAAAAATGGAGCGAATTGATGAAAAAATAGAAAACATCAAACAGCATTAAAAACCACAAACTTGTAATATTCAAAAATATGAAATATATAACTTATAGCATTACTATTTTGTCATTCATCCTGATGTCAACCTTGCCCATCAATGCAGCTTCAAGGCATGGAAATAGCAGTAAAAAAGTAATGATGACCACGTTTACGGTCACCAATACCAATGATTCAGGAGTTGGATCATTGCGACAAGCAATATTGGATACCAATGCCAATGCAGGAAATGATGTAATAGAATTTAACATTGGTGGTGGTGGCGCACACTCCATTGATTTACTTTCAGATCTACCCATTTTTACAGAAGGGCTATCCGTTGATGGCAGCACACAGCCTGGTTACTCAGGTACCCCTTTGATATCAGTCGGCAGCAATTGGTCCGGCAACGTTTTTAATGCAAATGCCAATGCTCCTTTTATTTTTGATGGTTTAAATATAGGTAAGATCGGAGCTGCTGGCGGAAGCTCAGTTAACATAAATTTGGGCGCCAGCTTAGTTATAACCAACTGCCAAATTACCAATAGACAATATGGGGTTTTAACCAATTCTTGTCCTATCGTAACCATAACAGACAATGATTTTTCTAATTCAGGCATTTCAGGAGGATGGGCTCTTTATTTATCCGGCATCACCACAAGTGCAGTGATCAACGGTAATACTCTGACGGGGGCTACCAATGGTATCAAATTGATTTCCTGCACCAACCTAACCATAGGAGCTACTTCCGGCGACATCCAGGTAGGCAATCAGTTAAAAGAAGTATTCTTCCCTCTTGAAGTTATTGGAGGCTCCAACATAACGATCAGCAATATTGATTTTGGTAAAACAGCAAGTGGAGGAGCTCAATTAAATCTGAGCACTGTAACCGGCATTACGGTGACCAATTGTATAGTTACCAATAGAAGTTATGGCTTGATATTTTCAAGCTGTTCCAATGTGGTAGCAACAAACAACAATTTGTCCGATTCAGGGGTGTCAGGGGGGGTATGCTCTCTATCTCAATGCCAATACAGGAACTTTAAATGCAACAGGCAATACCTATGGAGGATTAACCACCCAAGCCATTAACCTACTTAATTCTACAGGGATAACCATTGGTTCAACCGTTGGAGAATTTCAATTTGGAAGTCAATTAAAAGAAATTGCTTTTCCGCTTAATGTTCAGGGAGGAAGCAATATTACCATAACCGGAGCTGATTTTGGTAAATCGGCTGCAGGTGGAAGTCAGGTCAATATCAGTTCAGTAAACAATCTTACTGTTTCCAATAATATTGTTACCAATAGAAACTATGGATTGGTCATTTCCAGCTGCTCCAATGTATCCATTACCGGAAATGATTTGACCGATTCAGGCGTAACGGGCGGTTATGCTTTGTACTTAAATGGTATAACTGGTACGTTAACAGCCACAGGAAATACGTTTGCAGGTGCAACCACCCAGGCCATCTTTGGAAATAATCTAAGTGGAGTAACCATAAGTGCCAGCACCGGAAACATCCAGGTAGGGAGTCAATTAAAAGAATTTTCCAGTCCTATTACCATAAATAGTAGTTCTAATATCACTATCACAGGGCTGGATCTTGGTTCCACTTTAGCAGGAGGCATTGCAGTCAATGTTTCGGGCAGTAACACCGTTAACTTAACTAATAATATTTTAACCAACCGAACATTTGGAGCGATTTTATCCAACAACAGCAATCTCACTGTTACCGGAAATGACTTTACCAATTCAGGAACAGGAGGAGGATATGCCATTCACATTAATGGCCTTTCAGGTACACTCAATGTGACAGGTAATACCTATGGCGGTACAACTACTGCAGGTTTGTATGCCGGAGGATTTAACAATAAAACGATAGGGGCTACAACTGGAGAAGTTCAGATTGGCAACCAATTTAAGGAATTTAATACCACCATCAACATCGAGGGTGGATCTAATATTACAGTAACTGATCTGGATCTTGGTAAGACTAGTGGTTTAGGTTCTTACCTGGGGATTAACAATGTAGCTACTGTGACCGTGCCAATTGTATTTTTTCGAACCGGAACCTGGGATTGGTTTTCCAAAATTCCTCCAATGTTACAGCTACCGGAAATACCCTAAGTGCCATCAACAATTATCCATTGTTTTTCAACAATGTAACTGGTTCCATCACGGTAAATAATAACACATTCAGTGGCAACCCGGCTACCGGTCTTTACTTAAATACCATTTCGAACACGATCATTTCAGATGGTTCGGTACCCGGAACCAACATTCAAATACCAAATGGATCCATATTTGGAAATCTCAGCACTTCAATGGACCTTAATAATTGCAGCAATATAACCATTGAAAAAGTAGATCTTACCAGGACATTATCCGGTAGATCAGGTGTTGGTATCAGTGTAAACAATTGTAGTAATACCAATATTACCAACAATCAAATAATCAATCGCACCAACGGAATAATAATCAATGGCAATGGTTCTTCACCCTTATACAACATTACTTGCAACAACATTAAAAACAATCCAACCGGACTTGTTGATGGAGGTACTTCAGCCGGAACAAGGTCTGTCAACAACAATGCCATTTGGCTAAATACTACTGCCATCAACAATGTAACCAGTCCAATACAGGCCATAGATGCAACCAACAACTGGTGGGGTTCCTCATCAGGTCTTGGTGGTTGCAACAACCCCATTTTAGGTACCAACATTACAACATCACCCGTAGCTGCCACCATACCCGGGTGTGTTACCGGAGATTTGGCCATTCCTGGAGTGGAAATTGATTTGATTGGCAATGGCAACCCCATCAATGATGGTGACACCAGCCCTTCTGTCATAGATTTCACCGATTTTGAGAATGTATTAGTAGGCAGTAATCTGGCTCGCAATTTCACCATATATAACAATGGGAACACGCTGCTTACCATTAACGGTATTATCAGCTCCAATATGAGTTTTGACATCAGTGGCATACCTGCTTCTGTTGCTCCCAATAGCTCTGCCAGTTTTACTGTGACCTTTTCCCCTACTGCTATTGGTATAGAAAATGGTACCATCACCATCACCAATGATGACTGCGATGAAAGTAATTATGACTTTGCTGTAACCGGCAAAGGAATAATACCGGCAGAAGCCCTCAGTTTTGATGGTATAGATGACAATATTTCATTCTCTTCAGCATTTTTATCAGGTCATGTACAAACCACTCTCGAAGCGTGGGTCAAACCAGAGCTTAGGACAGATGGAACAAATTACAGTCAGTTTCCGAACAATGTATTCAGCACGGATATACCCGGTGCATATGGACGAGGCTTTGGCGTAAATGTAACTTCTTCCTCGTCGGGGCTATCTCTCGAATACCATAACGGCTTCCGTTACATCAACTATAATTTCACACCTAACACCTGGTATCATGTGGCTGTGGTTTACACTGCCACCAATATCAAAACTTATGTCAATGGCAGCGTCGTAGATGACTTTAATGTAAGCAACAGTCCTACCACAGGATTTTTGCAAATTGGCAGACACAATACCGATGGTTCTTATGGAACCAAAAGATTTTTCAAAGGCGCGCTTGACGACATAAGAATATGGACAACAGCCAGAAGCTGTGACGAGATTTATCAAATGCGCAACTGCGAATTAATAGGTAATGAGAGTGGACTGATCGCTTATTATAAATGCAATCAAGGCTACTTCAACGAAGACAACAGCACTGTCACCACACTTCTTGATGCTACAGGTAGCAACAATGGCGCACTTCAGAGTTTTGCACTAAGTGGCACTTTATCCAACTGGATTGCCCCCGGGCAGGTAGCGGTAGGATCCAATTGTTCCGCATTGAGTTATGCGGAAATGAATGTAAAGGGAGGTTTACCATTGATCACTATCCTCAATGGTGATTTAACACCTTCCATTTCGGACAATACTGATTTTGGATTTGTGGCTGTCAACGGAAATCTGGCAAAAACTTTTTCCATTCAAAACACGGGAATTGCAGCTTTGACGATCAACAGCATTACCTCTTCCAACAATCTGTTTGTTGTGACAGGGATACCCTCATCTATTCCCGCCAATGACTCGGCAGAAGTTACCATAACCTTTTCGCCCACCGCTACAGGGATCCAAAACAGCACGATCAACATTAGTAGCAACGATTGTGACGAATCATCTTACCAGTTCATTATACAGGGCAAGGGTGTTACACCTGGCGCAGCACTCAATTTTGATGGAGTGAATGATAATGTTACCATTCCCCATTCATCCAGCATCAACTTTAATACCAATGATAATTTTACAGTTTCTCTACATGTCAAAATTCCTTCCGCACTACAGCCAAACACAGGTAACATTGATAATTCTATTTTGGAAAAAGTAGGTTCTGGCATTGGTTACCCTTATGTGATTCGTTACTTCAATCATACGTCAGGAGCTGGTACCAACGGAAAAGTTTGGGCGGCACGATGGAATGGCAGTACACAACCCATAGTTACTTCATCAGTTGCACTAAACGATGATACCTGGCACCACATTGCATTCGTAAAAAATGGTACAAACCTCTATTTGTATGTAGATGGCGTGCTCAGCAGTACCACACCTGATCTGACCTCAGGCACAACTGCCAATACAGATCCCCTTTACCTTGGATCCAGGTCTAATGCCTCTAATTGGTTCAAAGGCGAAGTGGACAATCTGCAAATATGGAACACGGCCAGATCTTGCGAGGAAATCAATCAATTGCGAAATTGCGAAATGACTGGCTCAGAAAGTGGCCTGATGGCTTACTATAAATTTAACCATGGTTATGCCAATGAAAACAACAGCGGAGTGACAACGCTGGT
>JAGNSQ010000028.1 GCA_017987975.1 Saprospiraceae bacterium | reverse complement strand
GTTTTCGTATTCCCGTGATATTTGGTCTATTCTGTATTGTCCATATTTTTGCTCAAACTCTTTATAAACCTTTTCAAATGAGCGGTATAAATCAACCGTTGCCGGGCTGAATTTTTGGCCTCTCCTGTTTTTTGGGGAACTTATAAACACCGTTCCGTTAATCACACCCTTTACATAGCTACTTATTAAATCTGAAATATAGGGTGGCTGTTGCATTTTAATGGGTTCTGCCTTGATCTTCTTTTCTTCTTTAAATCTTTGGTCCAAGGTGGTGCGTAAGTCCACCAGATTGATTTTTGCTCCGGCTCTTTCGGTAAGTGAAAAGTATTCTGTTGTCTTTGAGCATATGTTTTCTAATCTGTTGGCTATGTTTTCAAGGTCCGTCTTTATGTCCGGCACCTGTTTTGACCATTCCGCAATCAATGTCTTTTTGTTCGTTGGTCGCCGTCGCTCCTTATCCCAAAGTTCCGGGTAAATGATTTGCGATGTACCATATTTGAATTTTTGGCCTTGGAAATAAAACAGAAAGAAAATTGAGGTTTTGTCACTTCGGGGGTCTTTCAGCTCAAATTTGTAGTTAGGTAACGACATAATTAGTGGTTTAATCCTAACAAAGATAATGAGGGGCGGTCTGAGGGGTGGTTTTTTTTGAATTATTGTTGATTATTTTTAATCAACTTTTTGGGGTTTATTTCGTAACTCATTGAAAAACAAAGGGAATTGATTTTTAACGATCAACTCCCTTCATTATTTCGTGGTCCCACTAGGACTTGAACCTAGGACCACCTGATTATGAGTCAGGTGCTCTAACCGGCTGAGCTATAGGACCTGCTTATTAGCGAGCGCAAAGATAAATTTTTTTGGCTATTGATCTGCGTTTTTGTTGCCCTAAACGTTCTCTTTTTTATGAACCCTCTTTTTTTTACCACCCTTTTTGCCGGATTCCTCTTTACTATTTCTAGCCATGCACAAGACGTACCCCGTTATTATGTCAACAAGCAACCACTTGATTCTTTGGATGTTGAGTACATTACCGTCCATCCCACACAACAGTTTTTGAGTGCCAAAATCAGGGTAGAGCTGGAGTATGGTCAAGTCAACAAGTCGCTGGCCAACAGTGACACCAGAATGTCAGATGCCAACGGCAAGGAAATCGTTTTTAATAGTATCCTCGATGTCCTCAACGTATTGGCAACACAAGGCTATGAATACATAGACTCCTTTATCGACCCCACCTACAACGACGGCAAGACATTGAAATTTCTGCTAAGAAAGATGAAATAAAAAAACCTCCTTTTAGGGGAGGTTTTTCGTTTGTCATAAGATACTTGCCATGTTGACCCTCGGCCCTATCTTGCCCGCCAGGTCTTCTATTTTTACCCTTTCCTGCACCAGGGTATCTCTGTCCCTAATGGTTACGGTGTTGTTTTCGAGGGTATCAAAGTCGATGGTTACGCAATACGGCGTACCAATAGCGTCTTGCCTTCTGTATCGGCGACCAATGGCATCTTTTTCGTCGTACTGACAATTAAAGTGTTTTTTTAAGGTATTAAAAACCTCTGTTGCTGCACTGGTCAACTCTTCTTTGTTTTTCAACAATGGAAGCACCCCCACCTTTACCGGAGCCAATGCCGGGTGGAGTTTGAGTACCTCTCTGGTAGACTCGTTGCCATCGGCATCCGGCACCTTTTCTTCTGTGAGAGCCTGGCTGATCATGGCCAAAAACATACGATCGCAGCCAATGGAGGTTTCCACTACAAAGGGCACGTAGTTTTCGTTGAGTTCCGGATCAAAGTACTGCAACTTCTTACCCGAAAGTTTCTGGTGCTCGGTAAGGTCAAAGTCTGTACGGCTATGGATGCCTTCCAGCTCTCTGAAACCAAAAGGAAAATCAAACTGAATATCTACCGCTGCATTGGCATAATGCGCCAGATTGTCGTGATCGTGAAAACGCAATTTCGACTGTGGCGTTCCCAATGCCAGGTGCCACTTCATACGGGTTTCCTTCCAGTATTCATACCACTGCATCTCTTCTCCCGGTCTGATGAAAAACTGCATTTCCATCTGCTCAAACTCCCTCATTCTAAAGATAAACTGACGGGCAACGATCTCGTTCCTGAAAGCCTTGCCAATCTGTGCTATTCCAAATGGTATTTTTTGGCGTGTCGATTTTTGTACGTTGAGAAAGTTGACAAAGATGCCCTGAGCGGTCTCCGGTCTTAAGTAGAGCTTGCTTTCTTCTCCTGCAATATTGCCCAGCTGGGTGTTAAACATCAGGTTAAACTGCCTGACTTCTGTCCAGTTTTTGGAACCACTCACCTCACAGGTAATGCCACATTCGTTGATGAGCGCGCCCAGATCTTCCATGTTGCCGTCTCTCAACGCATCGTTCATTCTTTTGAGCACGGCGTCAATCTCCTGCTGCCTCTCCAACACTCTGGGGTTGGTGGCCCGGTACATGGTTTCGTCAAAACTTTCGCCAAACTTTTCTTTTGCCTTGTCTACATCTTTCTGAATCTTGGCCTCAATTTTTTCTGCATAACCTTCAATCAACTGATCGGCACGGTATCGCTTTTTTGAGTCCTTGTTGTCCACCAATGGATCGTTAAACGCATCTACGTGCCCTGATGCCTTCCAGGTCTTAGGATGCATAAAGATGGCCGCATCAATCCCAACAATGTTTTCGTGCATCTGTACCATCGACTTCCACCAATACTGTTTGATGTTGTTTTTTAACTCCACCCCATACGGTCCGTAGTCATAAACAGCACTCAGTCCATCGTATATCTCACTAGATGGGTAAATGAAACCATATTCCTTACAATGTGAAATCAGATTTTTAAAATCCATGGGGTTGTTATTGGTGTTAGTCAGATATCAGCAACAATTGTGCCTTAATTGACACAAAATTAAATTTTTTAAGCCGCTTAATTGCGCTTGTTTTATTGTAAATACGCCTTTTAGCAATTTATTATTTGCCTTATGCCCTGATTTTAGGCGTTTGGCAAAATTTTGTGTTGCGCCTTAGAACGGCAGGTCACCGTAATCGTTAAAGGTATTGTTGTCGGTATCAGTAAATGGTTCAAAGTTAGACGGGGGCATGCCATTGCTATCCTGGGGTGCCGGCACTTCTACCTTTGCCATTTTTTCAACCTTCCAGGCATTGAGGTTGGTAAAATATTTTCCTTGCCATTCACGACCCCTCAGATCAAAAAACACCTTGATCTTGTCTCCTTCTTTTAAGCCGTCAACAATGCCGGTGCGGTCTTGAACCGATTGAAATTTAACAAACTGAGGGTAGGTTCCCTCTGTTGAAATCACAAATTCGCGGGTTTGGAAAGAGGCGGATTTGGATTCTACTTCATACACCTTGTGTAGTGTGCCTTCTATTTCAAAATTCATGTGTGTTTGTTTTGGTAACGTTCTTTTAGAGTGGCGCAAAGATACAATATTCAGCAATAATGTGCAGCCCGGCCCCTTGTTTTGATCGTACAATATGCTGTTACCTACCCCACTTTTCCTGTCTTATGATCGTTTATTGATTAAAAGAAGGGTTATGCCAAATCTAAAAAGGTTGTTGTTTGTCTTGTTTTGCTTATCTATTGCTGTTTCTGCTTGTCGTAAAGACTGTTTTTACAATGCTCGGGTCATTAAATTTGACACCAATAAATGCGCCTGTTGCGGAGGTCTGGTAATAGAGGTAGATGGCAAAACCTATCAAGCCATCCAGTATCCTGAATCGATTTCTCCTGAAGTAAGAAATGAGTACCCCTATGGGGTCAACATCGAATATACCCTCCGTGAGGCGGGAGATGGATGCAGCATCACTGATGGCCTCATCAACATCCGGTCCGCCTCTTTTTAAGATTTTATTGCCAATTCACCGGCTTTATTTTTAAGGCACAACTATTAGTTTTTTGTGTACCATGCTGTTACCTGTCCTGATTTCAACAAGGTAAACTCCAGCACTCCATCCGGTCAGATCCAATTTAATGTTCGATGACGCATTTTGTTTGTTCAATACCATTTTCCCTTCTTCTCCATAAATGATAATCTGGTCAATGATGTTTCCGTCGCGGTGCCTGATCCACACATAGTCTTTGGCCGGGCTTGGGCCAAGGTCAATAAATGCTGTTAATGGATCTTCTGTGCCGGATATGACCACCTCTTCACAAGATGAAAGGTTTTCACATCCTTTGTTGTCACGCAGTCTGACAGCATACCTGCCGGTGGTTGTTGGTTCATAACTTTGTTGGGTCGCACCTTCTATGCCCTTTCCGGTCTGACAGTCTATCCACTGATAGCTCATTCCTATGGCATTGGCTTTAAGCACTGAACCTGTTTTGATAACCTTGTTGTCTATTTGACCGGTACAGGTCGTATTTTCATAATAAACACACCTAAAGTTTTCACGCAACATATTTTCCATATAGACGATGTCTAGGTCTCCATCTCCGTCCAAATCGGCAAGGGTTGGTGGCAACGTGCGGTCGTCCACACTTACTGGAAGCCCCAGAATGCTTGCAACCGATACAAAGTTGGCTTTGTTATTGACCAGGGGTTCGTTGATGATCATGCTGAAATAGCGCAGCGTGTCTTCTTCTGTAAAGGTAAACATGCTTAATAAATCAACATCTCCATCCAGATCAAGGTCGCCCGGGAAAAAGAGAGAACTCTCTTCAAAATACTGATCAATGCCATTGGTGTTTTTGTACCATCCTTCAAAAAGGGGTTGTTTTGGAGTGCCCACATTTTTTGCATACATGGTATTGGGCTTATCTGTTTTTTTGCCGGTTTCATCGATTTCTACTTCGGAACCACTCATCAATATATCAAGGTCTCCGTCTTTGTCCATGTCGTAGATCGATGGAATGTAAAAACTACCGGCGGCGGTTTTTTGAAGCTTTATTTCTTCAGCAAGATGTTCTTTATATTGGTTTATAGAGCCCTGGCTTTCCCAGTATTGTGCAGAAATATTATAGCCTTGATCAAACTTACAGCAAATAATAAAATCCGGTATCTGGTCATCGTTCAAATCGCCAATAGCCGGATAAATAGCTCCATTCACTGGGGGAACCTGCAATGGCATTTTTCTCATTTTAGCAAATGACGGACTCCATCGGTTGCCAATGTTTTCCTGATATGCCATAAAAAATTTAAAGCCATCCGGACTTTGAATTTTATCCTGATAAATGGTGTCTATTCCGGTTACAATGACGTCTAAGTCTCCGTCTCTGTCTACATCATAAAAATCAAATCGCATTGCCACATCCGAGGTGTCTTCATTGAATGGGTATAACCCAAAAGGATTGAACCCCCGCCATTCATATATTTGGCCTTGGACCAACCCTAAGTGAAAGAAAGTGAGTGCGAGTATAAAATGTATCTTTTTCATGGATATTTATTTTTTTTAACCAATGGGATTGTTGTTGCTTTGTCTCCACTGTCGTGAAATAATAAAAAACTATGGTTAACAAGATCATAACTGGGTATCTCTATGCGGATATATCCCTGTATAATTTCCGTTGGGGCTGTATAGGTGCGGGTCAGGGCAAACACTGCGATGCCACTGCTGTTCGTTTTTTCTTTGGGTACATCTACTCTGGTCGATTTTGTGCTGCATCCACCTCCTTCTTGTGTTGCCGGAAAATACTGGCTGTGTTCTACCCGTGCAAATATTTGGGCATTTTTAATCGGTTCGTTCGTCGCTCCATCAACCAATTTAACACTTATAAAGTGGGTCACTGTTTTGGGGTTGGGCAGTGTTTCACATGGCACGGATCGTGCAATTTCAGGACTGCTCCCTATCGCCAGCAGCCAGAAACCAGCCGCTACCAATATCGATAATATGATTTCTTTGTGCTTCCTCATCTCATTTTGTTTTCGTTTGAATTATATAATCAACAATCACTGGCAACTGACCACCAATGATCATAAAAGCCAAATCGATTTTGTCATAGGTGCCTGGGGTTATCCCTATCGACTGCAATGCTTCGTATCCAACACCCAAAATATATACTGCAGCCAAGCTTCCGGTAGATGTTTTGTTTTTCACTCCTCTCCATATCCAAAGCTGCACACACATAAGGCCAAACATCCACAGCCCATCCGGCAATGAAAATGTCAATGTCGGATGATCTTCCAGACAGACACCGATCCATTTGACAAGACTTGTTTTTTCAAGATATTCTGATGCCGGAATTAATAGGTAAACCGGAGATGTTGATCCCCTTCCTGCAATGTAAAGTAACATTCCCACCCATAGAGCCAGAACCCCCATCAACAGGTACACCCACTGATATCCTTTGCCCGGTGACATCTCTTATTTTTTCCGTAAGGTATTACACAAAAACAAAAAAGGCAATGACCTCGGTCACTGCCTTGTATTATCCTCTTGTCCTGTCTTGCTTCGCCATGGTTTCTTCCCAAAATGATAAGACAACAAATCTGTATAAAATCAGCAAAACAAGCCTACGGTAGCATTTCATTAAAAAGGACGCATTGTGATGCGTCCTTGCTGTATTTTTTATATTCAAAATCCGTAAATCGACTCCGCTTTAATACGCCTTGGCAAAAATCACCCGCTGCGAAGAAGGCTTGCCGGTAACAACGCACTTACCCTCTTCCTTCTCTCCTTCCAGAGGCAGGCATCGGATGGTGGCCTTGGTCTCTTCTTTGATCTTTAACTCTGTCTCCGTGGTGCCGTCCCAATGAGCATAAACAAAGCCCCCTTTTTCCTCCAGTGCCTGCTTGAGTTCGTCATAACTATTGGCAATGGTGGTTCGTTCTGCTCTGAAGTCTTTTGACCTTTGCAACAGGTTGGCCTGGATCTCGTCCAACAAGTCTGCTACGTAGCTGTCTATCGTTTCCAGTGGCGCCGAGGTCTTGGTTTTGTTGTCTCTTCGGGCAACCTCCACCTGGTTGTTTTCGATGTCTCTTTTGCCCAGGCCCAATCTCACAGGTATGCCTTTCATCTCATACTCCGCAAACTTAAAGCCGGGTCTGTTTTTTTCATCGTTGTCGATTTTTACACTTATGCCTCTGGCCTTCAGCTTGTCGGCAATTTGATCAGCAACCAACATCAATTCTGGATCTGGCTTGGGTATGGGTACAATGACCACCTGGATGGGTGCAAGTTTGGGTGGCAGCACCAGCCCTTCGTCATCACTATGGGTCATGATCAGGCCTCCAATCAAACGGGTGGATACACCCCATGAAGTCGCCCATACGTATTCTTCCTGGTTTTGTTCAGTCAGGTATTTTACTTCAAAAGCCTTGGCAAAGTTCTGACCCAAAAAATGTGAGGTTCCTGCCTGTAAAGCCTTGCCATCTTGCATCATAGCTTCTATGGTATAGGTGTCATCTGCTCCTGCAAATCTTTCGTTTTCGGTTTTTACACCCTTAATTACCGGCATAGACATCCATTCTTCGGCAAAACGGGCATAAACGTCGTGCATCAGTTGTGCCTCTTGTATTGCCTCCTGCCTCGTGGCATGGGCGGTATGTCCTTCCTGCCACAAAAATTCTGCAGTCCTCAGAAAAGGTCGCGTACGCATTTCCCATCGCACCACATTGGCCCATTGATTGATCAGTATTGGCAAATCGCGGTAAGATTGGATCCAGTCGCGGTAAGTATTCCATATAATGGCTTCGCTCGTAGGCCTTACAATTAGCTCTTCCTCCAACTTTGCCTCTGGGTCAACAATGAGTTTTCCCTTGTTATTTTCATCGGCCTTCAGCCTGTAGTGGGTCACAATGGCGCACTCTTTGGCAAAACCTTCGGCATTTTTTTCTTCTGCTTCAAACAAACTTTTAGGCACAAACAACGGGAAATAGGCATTGACGTGACCCGTCTCTTTAAACATCTTGTCTAACTGATCTCTCATTTTTTCCCATATCGCGTAACCATATGGCTTTATCACCATACAACCCCGCACCGCTGAATTGTCAGCCAGCCCGGCTTTCTTCACAATATCCAAATACCATTGTGAATAGTTTTCTTGCCTGGGTGTAATTTCTTTTGCCATGCCTTATTTTTTTTGATGCCCTCTAAAACATTATTTTATTTTGTTGTGGGCCAATATTTGTGAAATAACAATACAAAAATAAAGCTTTTCTGCGGTTTCTCTAATTTTATTTGCCTGACGTCCCGGCCTCGTGCCGTGCTCTTTCCTAAGGTTTTCTTAAAGTTTTGTCTGGCTTTAACCTTCTCCTGTTTCAATCCGTCTAAACTCATGAAAACGTTGAGATATTGGGTTTATTTGATTTTAAGCTTTTTATGTCAAAACATTAAATCATTCTTAACGCTTAATCATGCACTTTTACACTAACTTGCATGCGAAACAGGAGTATCAATTATTGCGAAAATAAATTCATTACCAATGAAATTTAGATGGTTCGTTTCCACCTTGGTCTTAGTAACAATTTCTTCGGCAGCTTTTGCTCAGTTTGACGATCTGTACTACGACCCCAAAAGCAACACTTCGATCGAAGATCCGGTTGCTCACCAATACAATTCTACTACCCAATATTCGGGGTACGATGATGATTCTTACGAATACTATGATGAGTATGATGATGGTTATTACAGCGACTACGATGACTATCAATACTCAACGCGCATCAGGCGGTTTTACCGCCCTTCTTACAACATAGGATATTATTCTCCTATTTGGGCCTACTCGTGGAGAGATCCGTTTTGGGATCCCTGGTACAATTCATGGTATGACCCCTGGTATGGCGGCAACAATGTCGTTGTTGTTGTAGGCAATGGCGGCTGGGGTTCCTGGAACAGATGGAACCGCTGGAACAACTGGAGTTGTGGTTATAACAACTGGGGCTACAACAACTGGGGTTGGGGTAATAACTACTATGTCAACAACTACTACGGTGGGTGGAACAGTCCCTGGTATGGTAATCACGGATATGGCCACCACTACAATGGCGGTGGTAACAACAATAACAATAATCACCCTTACGGCACCTATTACGGAAGTAGAAAAAGTGGCTCGTCTGTTGCCAGCACCAAAGGCAGGGTAGAAGGACCAAGAAAAGATGTTACACCTCGTGATGTAAGTCCGGAAGCGCACAACCCTGCTGATGTAAGTCAGGGCAATAGCGATCGGCCTTCCATCAGCACCAGACAGCGCAAGGGTGATTTCGATCCAAGCACCAAGACAGAAGAACGTTCCAGTATCTACAATCGCAAAAGATCTGATGTGTCAGGCCCGGGCAGTAGCACCTATCCCGGCAATACTGAGCCTGGTCGCAGATCGGATGTCAGACCTCAAATGGATAAACAACCGGAGGCAGACAGACCCAAAAGAGATAACAACAGAAGTCAGGAGCCTCGCTCTTACGAGAGACCACGATCCAATGACAGCAACAGATCTTCTGGAAATGAAAGCAGATCTTCCCGTTCGTATGACTCCGGTTCTCGTGGTTCCGGAAGCGGTAGTGGCAGCGCGGGCTCTCGCTCTTCATCAGGTGGAGGCAGTGGTAGCAGCAGCAGGGGGTCATCCTCTTCACCTCGCAAAGGTGGCTAAATTCTGTTGACGAAATCTTTTTACCATCCGCAGTCCTTTGTTGATAAAATGATGTACTGCGGATGGTCTTTCCTTACCTTTCAGACCTTTCTATTATGAGATCTTTTTCACTTACCCTCTTAGGGCTTATTGTGATATATACCGTTCAGGCGCAAGGTGTAACCGATGCCGTGCGTTGGTCGTTTTTTAGCCCGGGTGGCACGGCCCGAACCCTGGGTGTTGGTTCTTCTTTCGGCGCAATGGGCGGCGACTTTTCGGTAATCAACATCAATCCTGCCGGTTTGGCAACCTACAGAAAAAGTGAGTTTACATTTTCTCCTTCTCTGACCAACAATCAAACAACTTCTTTTTTGGTTGACGACGCTCAGCGCATTACCAAAGACAAGTACAATTCTTTTTCAATCGATAATATTTCCCTGGTCTTTGCCGGTAAAGGATCCGGTGTTCGGTCAACCTTTGCCGTGGGCTTTTCAAAAATAGCCGACCTCAACAAAAACTTCAGCTTTTCCGGATCTACCAGAGGTTCTATTACCCAACGTTTTGCTGAACGAGCCAATGGCAGAACGATGGAGGGTCTTGATGATTTTGAAGCTTATCCCGCTTATGCCACTGGTGCCATTTATGATCTGGATGAAAATAAAAACTATGAAACCGACTTCGACCAGTTTGAAAATGTAGATAAAAGTCAGGAGGTTGATCAGGAAGGATACATCAACGAACTTTCTCTGGGCTGGGGTGGTAGCTTTTCTGAAAAATTTATGCTGGGTGCCTCCATTGGTGTTCCTTTTGTCTCTTATCAGGAACTAAAACAATATGCAGAAACGGATGTCAATAATACCAATCCCATTTTTACAGCTTTAAATTATACAGAATACCTCAACACTTCGGGTGCTGGTATCAATTTTAAAGCAGGATTTGTTTATGCTCCCTTTCGGCAATTGCGATTAGGGGCTTCCTTTCACAGCCCCACATGGTACACCCTGAATGATGATTATTATACTAATCTCGATTATAGTTACAATGACGGTGAATCACAGTATTATGAAAACCGGTCTCCGGATGGCAGTTTCAAATACAGGCTGAAAAGTCCAGCCCGTTTGGTGGGTAGTGCCGGTACGCTCTACAAATTGGGACCCATCCAGGGGTTTATCAATGCCGACCTTGAATGGGTAGACTACAACAACAATCGTTTTGATTTCACCAGTCACTCAACCGACCCCGCAGAAGAACAAAACACCATCGATATCAATGATGAAGTGGAAAAATACCTGGGCTCAGTGGTTAACCTGAGATTGGGAACTGAAATGGCAATTGGTGTCCTTCGGTTACGTGCTGGTATCGAACGGGGAGACAGTCCGCTTTCTGCCGACACTCAAAAGGTGCGTACCAACTCTTTTGGCATTGGCGTAAGAGAGGACAATTTTTTTGTTGACCTGGGCATTCGTTTCCGTAAGTTTGAAGAGGGTTATGTGCCTTATGTCTTGGTTGATCCCGCAGACGAAAGCCTGGTCAACAATGAAGTGACACAGACCCGCATCGTTGTAACCGCAGGCTTTAAGTTTTGATAAAACCAGGCTTAGAATTTTTCCTCCGGGACATTCTTTTTTAAGAACAAAGAAACAAAGGCCGCTAAAATAAAGACCATGATGGAATTTATTATCCCATTGGTGAGCTGCTTACCTATGGTAAATTCCGCTGCCCCCTCCGCTTCTACCTGTTCCATGGCTTCTGCTATTTGATCTTCCGTCATACCCATCATATCCATCATTGAGCGTGATGCATTGGTTTGGATCTCCATTAATTTTTCTTTAAGTCCAGGATCTACCATTAATAGGATCATCAAAAGAAGGATTGAAGCCAAGGTCCCCATCAATGCCGTCAAAAAACTTGTTTTTAAGCACTCGCCATAACTTAAATATCCCCCGTTTTGCGACCGCTCTTTTAAGGTGGCCAACACCATAAAGAGGATCATTGAACCAAAACTCAAAACCATTTGCATGGTCAGGCTGATATCCAAAATATAGTAAAATAATACGAGCATGATCATTACTACCAGTACATAGATCGCACCGTATTTCATCCAATTTTCTTTCAACATAGTTATTCCTTTATAAATGGTAAATGTAATTTTTTTTCTGTGGTCTCCTTCGGTTTTTTGAATTCTTTCTGAATAAATTCCAGCTGATGCAGTCCCCGGCTCAGAGAATCTGTTGAAAAGAAACACCTGATGCCCATCTCTCCCAAATGTGGGTGCTTATAATACATGCAGTTTTGATAGTTTAATTCCAGCCTTTTGTCATCAATCAAAACCGAGACAAATTGCAAAAAGTCATCGATCGACTTTTGGGCGGTCTTTCGTTTCACTACGTCCATTGAATCATTCCACATTTGTTCCACCTTATCCAAATCCTCGTTGATAAGTTCCTTTTGTCGCAGTAGCTCAGCGTTTTTCGGATCTGATTTTAATTTTTTATTGATCTCCTGTCTTTTTAATATCAGCGGCGTCCGCTGTTTTGATTTTACTTTTTGCAGGGTTTCTATTTCAATGATCTGACCTTGATTGACATTAAACTGACTAAATTGTATACCTTTTTTATAAAATGGTTTTTTTTCCGAAATTTTTTCCAATAAGTCGTTGTATTCGTCAGTGAGTTTTATAAAAAAAGATGAGGTGCCCTGGGTCATCCTGAACTGCTCGAGTGAAATATCCGGCATATCTCTTTTATTGATTTTCCGCTCTTCATTCGGGTGTTCCTCCAGCCAGATATTCCTAAGGTCGTCGTAATTATAATCGTCTACCATCAACCCAAATTCTTTGAGGTTTTGTTCCCGGGGAATATAAGGCGTTGCGTTGTTCCTGAAGGTTGCCGGACCCAGTAATATAAAGCCTATGTAGGGGATTGACAGGTAAAATAATTTTTTAGTATAAGGGTGGTCTATAAAATTATATAAAAGGGGCCGGTATAAAAACGAAAAGGTAACCGCACTGTAAAAACGATAGATGTAATAATAGACCGCGGCGATGTGTTTTTCTTTGACCCTTTTAAAGCCACCGAGGGTCACAAGATCTATAAATACCACGATGCCCAGTATCAAATAAACCCCGATAAACATGGATAAGGCTTGCATGGAAGCCGGGTCTTCTCCGATGATTTTTTGTCCTACTACCCCTATAAAACCAATTTCCATAAAAAACACCATCATGGAAAAAAACAGCAAAAACAACAAAAAGGTATAGGCAAAAATGACACTACACAGCCTTTCCAGGTTTTCTATAAAGTCATCATAACTACCCACCTTGGTTTTCAGGTAGTGGGTCACTCTGTCTGAATATCGAAATTGGTCATAGTTGATTTCTCCTGAAACATAACGTAAGCCAATTGTGCCTATCCACAAGCCACGTAGGGTTACGTGAAAGATCAGATTAATAAAAAAGATCCACCATCCTTTTTGTAGCACCAGAATAAAAGTTGACGCCAACCTGCCGGTTTCATCAAATAAATACATTTCCTGGAATATTTCCAGGTTTTTAATGGTGGTTCGGGCTGCATAAATCCCTACAATGGCAAAACCGGAAATCAGCAATTCCAATTGCCACGATTCCTGTTGAAGTTTTTCCAACCACTCTTTAAAAATGTTCTTGTGATCTTTTAAATTTTCCATAAAGACAAATCTAAAAGTATTTTTTCATGCCTTGATTTTTATCTTTCTATATCTTTTGTGACATTCCAAGGTTTTTTTGGTCTAATGAGTACATTTTTGGTATAATTGCCTCTTCTTTGTAATTTAAACGACCCTTAATCTGTATGCTGGAACTTTCCGGATGGCTGTCGCAGCCACAAACATCGATCCTGATCATTGTTTTTGCCCTGGCAATGACCCTTGTCTTGTCTTTGCTCATCGTTCTCACATACGATAAAACTTCCCGCCAGGTTAGCCGGCCAGACCACTTTATTCAATCCCTCCTACTCATGTCATTGGTTACCTGCACCATAATGCAGTCAATTGGTGACAGTCTGGCCCTGAGTTTCGGTATTTTTGGTGCCTTGGCCATCATCCGTTTCCGCACCCGGATCAGCGACCCCAGAGATGTGGCCTTTGTTTTTGCGAGCATGGCTGTAGGCATAGCCTGTGGCGTTCACAGCTTTTTTAATGGTGTTATTGGTACTTTGGCCTTTTGCCTGGTAGTGGTCATCATTCGTTTTTCGCCCTTCGGTCAGAAATCCAATCTACTTGGCTCCCTCCGGTTTGAATGCGAGGCTGAAAACGAGGGTTCAGAACCCGTGGCCGCTGTTTTGTTGAACCGATGTAGTGCTTTTTCGCTTAAAAGAAAACGATTTGCCGTATCCCCCGAAGGCAAGGACTTTTTTGAATTTGAATATCGCTTTAAACTAAAGGACGGTCAGACGGCTATTGCTATGATTGAAGAACTCCGGCTTTTGAATGGTCTAAAGATTGGTCGGGTTGTTTTTGACGATGAAAACGATATTGACACCTTATAAGATATGAACGTTGTGCCTAGATTCAATTTTTTGTACTGGTTGGTTTTACCTGCGGTCGTTTTTGCCTGCTGGAAAATTTACATTTCTGCCAGTCAACCCCAAACAACTTTTTATGGATATGCAGAAAACAAAGAAACTCAGCTCTCGGTAGACGTTCCGGTTCAGGTAAAAAATATTTTTGTTTCCCCTGGTCAAAAGGTTAACAAAGATCAGATTTTGATAGCGCTCGACCTGGAAGCTACAGATCTGGAAATAGTTCAAACCCAACACCAGATCGCCCAGTTGCGTAAAGAGGCCCGCATTAAAAAAAGCGAACTTTTGGCGTCTGTAGAAAAAGCAAAAACCGAAAAGGCGGCAAAAATGGCGGCTCTTGAAAGAGAGTTGGCGGAGGTACAAAGTAAGCTGGATTATCAAAAAAGCTTAAGCTCCTATAAGCCAGGAAAAGAGTGGAACAATCCCCTCGAAAAAAACATTGTTGATATCAACGCCGAAATTCAGTCCGGCAAAGCTGCCTACGACCAACTCATTGCCTCTCTCCAAAAATCATTATCTCTTTCTTCTCCTGAAGAAGAAGAGGCACAAGGCCTGGAAGAAAAAATAAAGTTCTTACACAATGACCGCAATAAAGGATCTATTAAAGCTCCTTTTGATGGACTTGTCGGCAATGTTAATTGTCGCGCCGCTGAATTCATAGACGGCCATGTTACTTTACTTTCTTTTTATGAAATCCGGCCAACCCAGGCCTTAGCCTATGTACACGAAAGCATGTCTCTTTCTGTCAACATAGGCGATAGTGTACAAGTAGTTTCTGTTATGCACCCCAACCACATGGCCAAAGGTATTATTACGGGGCTTGGCCACCGAATTGTAGAAATACCTGAGAGATTACGCAAAATTCCGGAGTACAAAACCTATGGGCTTGAAGTCTATATCGGCCTGGACGCCAAAAACATCTTTCTTCAGAAAGAGGCACTAAAATTTACCCTGATCAAATAGTGCCTCATGAAGTATTGTGTCCTCCTTCTTTTTCCCTTGTTGTCCTTGACGCTTCGTGCACAAACTCTTGATCCAGGTGATTATTTAAAATCTTTCAAAGATCAGGCCGGTTATTTATCATTTGATCAATATGACCAAAAGGTAAGTGCTCTCCGTTTTAGCTTGCCCGTGTTGGATGAGCTCAATTTTAGAACGGAGACCGACCAATTTAATCTGAGTCGCCAGGAGTATGCTTTGCGACTCATGTTCAATGGCTGGGGTGCGGGCTCTGCTTATGCAAAAGAAAAAAAATGGCTACAGCATAAAATTCATAGCTCACAGCAGAGATATGGCAGTGACTTATTGATGCAACGTTATGAAGATTTATGCGAATTGTATTTTTTTGAACAACAACTTCCCCTTTACCTTTCTGACTCGCTGCTGGCAGATTCTATGGTCTTGCTTGTTGTGAAAAATATGCTGGCCGATGAACAAAACAATTTGGGAGATGTCATCAATTGGGAGAATAAAAAAACAGAAAGTGCACGCAAATTAAATGAAGTTCGCAGTGCCATACAAATTCAAAAGTTAAAGATGAAAACCGGCGATGCTGTTTTTTCATGGGCACATTGGCCTCGTCCTGAATTTATGTTGCAAACCCTAAATGAGCTATCTCCGAATAACATAAATGCCCTGGATGACAAAGATTTTGAAGCAGATTCTTCTCTTATTTCCTACCGTTGGCAAATCTCTAAAAGCAACGATCATAAAATTCTGGACTTTGCCCAGCTCCGATATAGTAAAAGAGATAATTTGTTGTTTCAGGATGAATTTTCAATTGGTTTTGGCTTGCGTCTTCCTTATAAAGGAACCCAAAAAAGGCAAAACAACGAGTATCGTTTGGATCTGTTGAAACTCCAACAAGAAAGGATTTTACAACAGGAAGATAAAATAAACGCATTTACTAATGAGCACCATCGATTTTTACTGATTTACAATCAATGGAACTTCTTGACCCTACAAACATCATCAACATCTCTTCTCAATGAAAAAAATGTGATCGTAGAACGGGCACTGTATGTGGAAAGAAAAAAGAGAGAAATAGAGTATTGGGCTAAAAGACTGGAGCTTGAAAAAAAATTGACTCTTCAATACCTCCGTACGCTTTATGCAGCAGGTGCCTTGGAAAACTCCATAAACACCAACTATCTTTCAAATCTGCTTCCCTCTTTTTAAATAATCGTGATTATTGCATTGATTTTTCTACGGCCTTCACAATCAACTTTTCTCTTCTGATGGCTTCTGCCAGCAGTTCATCTGCCTTTTGGCTCACTTCGTTGACATAGTTTAGATCATCAAAGCCGTTGCAGTTGATCTTTACATTGAGGTAAGCTCCATAAATAGCGGTTTTGAGACACAGTCCACCCACTCCCGCATCTGAAATAGAGTTGACATTGCCCTTTTTTACCATCGCATCAATGAGGTCAAAAGCTTCGCTTGCTGTTTTCATTACTTCAAGCGGAATATGAATGGCATATCGGGTGGCTTCTCGCATGGCATTTTTACGGACCTCCTTCTCTTCGTCGGTGGATTTTGGCATTCTTACTGCAGTGATAATGCCATTAAACGCCCTCGTGTCTTCATCAACCAAAAAAACCAATCTGTCTTTTATGGTCTGGCCTTTATCTGCCCATTCTGAGAAATACGGGATTTGTTTTTCCCAACCCTTTTTACCCGCAGACAGGTTGGCCACCATGGTGCCGAGTGCCGCACCTAGAGCGCCTACATAGGCAGACACACTTCCTCCTCCGGGTGCAGGACTTTCAGACGCCGTGGTGTCGGCAAATTCTACTAGGGTCTTGGCTACCAGAGGGTTTTGTGTAGCCGCTTGCATTTTATACTCAATTACCCTCTCATTCGCATCAAAGGGTGCCAGTTCGTCA
Source organism: Saprospiraceae bacterium (assembly GCA_017987975.1). Classification (GTDB taxonomy): domain Bacteria; phylum Bacteroidota; class Bacteroidia; order Chitinophagales; family Saprospiraceae; genus JADKBO01. The sequence goes on along the minus strand of JAGNSQ010000028.1, from coordinate 13,702 downwards.
AGACCCATAGATTTGACAGCTATAAATATCAATTCCTTTTCTGACAAGCCGGTTGACCTTCCTTGTTTTCTCAAAAAATACCGACCCGCTTCCAGCATCACATTTTTGGGTACCAGTCCTACCAGTTCTGAACCCGTAACCCTAAGCCCTCTTGCGTTTGCACTTTCACAACAGGCTTCAAAAGCTTCGTGTAGTGTGGTTTCGTTGAGCTTGGTCAGATTCATAGATACCTGGGCAATACCATATTCTTCTATAAACCAGCCGATGCCTTTAACACTCTTAAGTTTGCCGGGCTCTCGCAACGCTTCTCCCTGCTCATCACGCAATATGGTATCTCCCTTTTTTTTGACCCTGCCCGCTTCTCTTATGTCAAAGGCTACCGAATTGGCTTTTCTTTCAGATGTAGTGTTGAGGTTGACGTTGTAGGCTACCAGAAAATCTCTTGCCCCAATAACGGTGGCGCCGCTTTGTGCATTCATCACAGCAGGTCCATAATCCGGCTTCCATTCTGCTTCCGTTATCTTTTGAAAAAATCCTTCATATTCACCCGCCCTTATAGTAGCCAGGTTTTTCCTATCCGGTGATTTGGCCGCAGCTTCATAAAGATAAACGGGTATATTAAGTTCGCGACCCACTCTTTCGCCCAGCTTTTCTGCATACTTCGCCGTTTCTTCCATGGTGATGCCGGAAATGGGTATTAATGGGCACACATCGGTTGCCCCCATCCGAGGGTGTTCTCCTTTGTGTTGCGACATATCTATGAGCTCAGCTGCCTTCTTTATGGCCTTGAAGGCAGCTTCTATAACCTCATCTGGTGAGCCTACAAAGGTGACTACCGTCCTGTTGGTAGCAGCTCCCGGATCTACATTGAGCAGACTAACTCCTTCTGTTTCTTCTATGACCCTCGTTATCTGGGTGATGATCTCTTTGTTTTGGCCTTCGCTAAAATTAGGCACACATTCTATTATGGGTTTCATGGTTGTAGTTTAGGGTTTTGAATATGTCTTTGATTGTCTCTGGTGGTTTTTTTATCTAGGTTGCGCTGTATAGCTTTGGTAAGGTCTACGCCAGTTTGGTTGGCCAAACAAGTTAATACCCATAAAACGTCAGCCATCTCGTCGGCCAGCATTTCTTTTTGCGCAGATTCGGTTGGAGCTTCCCGAAAAGATTGATCTCCATACATTCGAGCCATCAAGCGGGCGAGCTCTCCAACTTCTTCTGTAAGGATGGTCATGTTGGTCAGTTCACCAAAATAGCGGACACCATAAGTATTGATCCATGCATCTACCTGATCCTGTAGTTCTGATACCGTCATTATTCTTTTTGTTTGCTGTCAATCACTATGGTTACCGGACCATCATTCAAAAGTGTAATTTTCATATCTGCTCCAAAACTGCCTGTAGCTATCCTACCGGGAAACAAGTGCTCGCTATGCCCAATAAAAGATTCATACAGCGGAATGGCTTGTTCCGGTCGCGCCGCACCAATAAATGAAGGCCGGTTTCCTTTTTTGGTGCTGGCATGTAGGGTAAACTGACTCACAATCATCATCGAACCACCTGTATCCAATAGGGATAAATTCATTTTATCATCAGCATCAGAAAAAATGCGCATCTGACTTATCTTAGATACAAGCCATTTTACATCTTCCTCTGTGTCTGATTCATGAATGCCAAGTAAAACCAACAAGCCATGGCCGATTTCACTGTATAGATGATCTTCTATGACCAACTTTACATTATTCACCCTTTGTATTACTGCCCGCATTTAAAAGATTTGGCCCTGCAAATGTAATTCCAATATACGATTAAACCAATGTATAAAGGACCACTATAGCCAAATGAAGTTTATTAGACTGATGAGTAAAAGGACTTCGCCATTTATAAACATATTGATATTTATAAATTTATAAAATGCAGTGTTTAAGTCTATTAAAAAAATACTTTTCAACACTCAATAGGGGGATAATCGTGGGGAAAAAGAGGGAAAATAATTTTGCGTTTACTTACATATAATACCTATTTATGATATGTTGGTTGCGCCACTTTTTATGCCCATACATTTCACAATTTATAAAAGTTAGGTTTTTCAACACCACATTCTCCATACTAACATGAAATTGTTAATTAGCTGGTTTTCATGTGAAACATTTAAAATTTTACGTGAGAAAATAAGCAGTAACCCACATTGTCATATTGACAGTCTTACAGCGCGGGGTTTTCCACATCTCCACAGCCCTAATGATGAAGGTATAAAAAATTAAATAAAAGAAAATTATTACCAATCAGGCAAAACAAGTGTTTTTTAAAATTGGTTTTTATTGAGGTACTTTTACATCAAAATAGGGCTTAGATGCAGTGGCTTAAGTATTGGTTGTTTACAGGATTGATTTTTCTTTTTTTCCAGGTTGTCATCGGAGGGATAACCAGGTTGACTGGTTCTGGACTGTCTATTACAAAATGGGACATTGTAACAGGCACATTTCCTCCGATGAGTGAAGCGGCATGGTCGGAGGAGTTTGAACTTTATAAAAAGACGCCCCAGTATCATAAGATCAACGCTGGAATGTCGATCTCTGAATTTAAATGGATTTATTTCTGGGAGTATCTGCATCGATTATGGGCCCGGACAATGGGTTTTGTGTTTTTGATTCCATTTCTACTATTTTATCGCAAAAAATTAATCAGCAATCATTTATTAAGAAGGTTAGGAGTCGTAATTCTTTTGGCTATGTTAGCGGCTACCTTTGGATGGATCATGGTAGCCAGTGGTTTAGTGAACCGGCCCTGGGTAAATGCGTACAAACTAAGCTTTCATTTGTGCATTGCACTCTCCGTTTACACAGCACTTTTGTGGACCTATTTGGAGTATAGAAGAGGTACTGTAGTTAAAATGATAGGTATTGCTGATCTACCAAGTTTTGTTTTTTTACTGGTTCTATGGATTCAGTTATTTTTAGGAGGCATTATGAGTGGTATGAAAGCAGGTTTATTTTACCCGACCTGGCCAGATATGAACGGAGAATTTATTCCACAAGTAGTTTTAAACATGTCGGTCTTTAATGTGGAGGAATGGATACATTATGATGTTACAGGCTTAGCACCTGCTGTCATTCAGCTCTTGCACAGATCATCGGCCTACTTCCTGTTTTTACTTGGTTTAGCGCTGTTTTACAGGTTTAACTGGAGAAGCCAGGTGGCTGCTTTAAACAATGCTTCCCGGTGGTTTGTAATAGTGTTGATAACTCAGGTAATTCTGGGGATAATTACTGTAATTATGTGTAAAGGTAATATTCCTGTTATGTGGGGTGTTTTGCATCAGGCTGGAGCGCTGATATTACTCACCGTTACCCTTGTATTAAGATTTGAAATTAAAAATAGCCCATTTTAAAGTAAATGCTATTTTTGTACCTCAATCAATATTTTGTCGGTGAATACGGACATTAAGAAAGAGGGCAAGTTTGAATATGTAGAGACTGGTGCTGTAGCAGAAAGTAAGGTACCTTTATTGCTATTACATGGCTTAATGGGAGCGCTCAGTAATTTTGAGTCCATATTAGATAATTTTGGGAAAAAGATGAATGTTGTCATTCCAATCCTTCCTATCTACAATATGCCTCTTAAAAACCTGGATTTAGATGGACTGGTAGATTTTATTGAAGAATTTATTGAGTTCAAAAAATTTGATAAGGTTTATATTCTTGGCAACTCTTTGGGTGGACACCTGGCACAGATGTATTGCATAAGACGGCCTGAAAGAGTGGAAAAGATGATTTTAACCGGTAGTTCAGGTTTGTTTGAAAATGCTTTTGGCAATAGTTTCCCCCGAAGAAGTTCAAGAGATTATATCCGTAAAAAAACAGAAATGGTTTTTTACGATCCAAAGGTTGCTACTGAAGCTTTGGTTGATGAAGTTTTTGATTCTGTAAGTGATTTAGGAAGATGCATAAGAATTGTAAAAACTGCAAAATCAGCAGTTAGGCATAACCTTGAAGATAAGTTGCATTTGATCAAGACCCCTACCCTTTTAGTATGGGGAGTTCAGGACGAAGTAACCCCACTTTGGGTAGGCAGGAAGTTTCACGAATTACTAAGCAATTCTACTCTTATAGAAATTGATCATTGCGGGCATGCTCCAATGATGGAGCACCCCGATAAGTTTAATGAAGCCCTCGATAATTTTATATCAAGTAATTGATTATCAGATATTTAAGGCCTTATTTCTTTTGCCTTTCTGGCCCTTTGCATAGGATTCTCATTTCCTCCTTGTCTGTTTTGTCTTTGTTTAAAAGCATCAAACCTCAAAGTATCTTCTTTGGGTGGATAGTGATTATTTGACCTGTCTATATCTGCCGTTTCAAGATAAGGATCTAGAATTATTTCTTTGATAGGTTTTTCAGTGACAAAGACCTTGGTAACAATGGTATCATCATATCTCCAAATTTCTGCTGGTAAACGATGGGTTGCAATGCTGTCATTTTCAAAAACAAAGTTGACGATAATGGGCATTGGATTTCCACCTACATTTTCAAATGATAGCTCGTAATAATGATGTTTGTTTTCCATTATGGCAATTTCATCATCTGTTAGACCTTTCTGCGATTTATTGTACTCCTGATATGAAATCGCATCGGGTTGATTGCGATCATACGTGGTATAAAAATCATTGATAGTAGTGTCTATTTCGTTATAAGTTTTTTTAATCTCGGTTTGATTCCTGATTTCACTTATATTTTTTGGTGCCTCTTTTATTTTGTTTTGGATCAGTTCATATTTAGTGTCAGGATCTTTTGGATCAATTTGATAGTGTTTTACGGTAGCCAAAGATTGATCTACTGGTTCGGTACCAAAAAACCACGCTCTCCAAAACCAGTCAAGATCTACGCCTGATGCATCTTCCAGAGTTCTGAAAAGATCAGCAGGAGTTGGAGTTTTGAAGGCCCATCTTCTGGCATATTCTTTAAATGCTCTGTCGAATAGTTCTCTGCCCATTACAGTTTCTCGGAGTATATTTAATGCAGTTGCCGGCTTGGCATAGGCATTGGATCCAAACTGTTTTGCTGATTCAGAATTGGTCATAATAGGAGAAAGATCAGCAGGATCACTTTTCATATAGTCAACAATTTTATTAGCGGGTCCTCTACTTGACGGAAAGTTTCTTTCCCATTGCTGTTCGGTAAGGTATTGAACAAAGGTAGTCAGACCTTCATCCATCCAACTCCACTGTCTTTCATCAGAGTTGATGATCATCGGAAAGAAGTTATGACCCACTTCATGGATAATTACTCCTATGTGGCCATACTTGGTTCTTTCGGCATAGGTACCATCTTCCTCGCATCGGCCGAAGTTAAAAGAGATCATTGGGTATTCCATTCCCATTTCTCCATCTACTGACCAGGCAACCGGGTAGGGATAATCGATGGTATAATGCGAATACAACTTTAGGGTATGGGCTACTGCTTTGGTAGAAAATTTGCTCCACAAACAGTCGCCCTCTTTAGGCCACATAGACATGGCCATAGCAGTTTTTCCATTGGGTAATTTTGTATTAAGGGCATCCCAGATATGTCGGCGTGAGGTAGAGAAAGCAAAGTCGCGAACGTTTACTGCAGAAAACTTCCATGTCTTTTTTGCTTTTGACTTGCCTGCCAGCATTCGTTGATTGGCTTCTTCAAGAGTGGCAATAGTGATGGGTTGTTCAAATTCGTTCCTTGCTTTTTTTAACCTTTCCTGTTGTTGGACAGTTAACACTTCTGCCTCATTCATTAAAGAACCAGTGGCTGCTATCAGGTGGTCTGATGGAACCGTGATGGAAACATTGTAATTCCCAAACTCAAGGGTAAATTCACCTCTACCCATAAACTGTTTATTTTGCCAGCCATAAGTATCATAGTATTTGCAGAGGCGGGGGAAATATTGAGCAATGCAGTAGATGTTATGACCATCATCAAATTTTTCATAACCAGATCTTCCTCTTTGCGTTTGGGTATTGGTGATGTTGTACCACCAGTCTATTTTAAAAGATACCTTTTCTCCTTTAGCTAGTGGCTTAGGAAGATCAATTCGCATCATGGTTTGGTTGATAAAGTAGTTGAGATCTTTACCCTCAAGTGATTTTACAGATGTAATTTTATGTCCACCATCAAAATTGTTTTCATATCTGCTAAGATTAGAGAGAGACATTTTTTCTTCAACCTTTTCCTGATTGTAAAGTTTAGAAGCAGATTCTGAAGAAAAATAATTTTGATCCAGCTGAAGCCATACATATGTTAATACATCTGGTGATTGGTTATGATAAGTGATGGTTTCTTTTCCGTATAATTTGTTGTTTTCCTCATCTATTTCAACCTGCATATCATAGTCCACCTTTTGTTGCCAATAGTTATGGCCTGGAGCACCTGATGAGGTACGGATATCGCTGCCAGTGGGTAAGATGTTTTCTAATTGATCAAACTTGCTTTGAGCGTGTACTGTAAGACTGTAGCACACCAGTGTAAAAAGAATTATCCTCTGCATAAAAGTGAAAATTTGTTTTATCAACAAATGTAGAATAAATATGTTTCACGTGAAACATATTTCACAGCGCAGAACAGCAAGGGTTAATGTTTCACGTGAAACATCAAGGAACTTAACTTACTTTAATCCATCTTTAGCCGCCCATAAATAAAAACAAGCCACACTTCTATAAGGCCTCCACTTTTCTCCTACCCTGTGGATTTCATCCAACACGCCATTACTGCTTTGGTCGAGATTATAATATTTAATGATGGAGTTTCGAATAATCAAATCATCCACGGGCAAAACATCGAGTCGATCTAAAGTAAACATTAAAGTCATTTGTACTGTCCACTTTCCAACCCCCTTGATCGAGGTCAGTTCTTTAATGATCGTTTCGTCGTCAAGCTTATTCCAATACTTCATTTCGGTGGGATGCTTTTGGAAAAAATCGGCCACGTTTTTAACATAAATAGCTTTTTGATTGGACAACCCGACTGATCGAAACACTTCGTGTTCTGTTTCTATTACTAATTCAGGATGGGGCTTTCCATCAAATAAATGCAAAAACCGTGAATGAATGGTCGCTGCCGCCTTAGTAGATAATTGCTGAGATATAATACTACCCAACAAGCTATTGTAGATACTGCCCTTTTTTTCTCTTTCGGGAAGGGTTGTTTGATCAATAATCTTTCTTAGAATTTTGTCTTTTCTAAGGTGACTTAAGGCAGATTCATTTATTTTTGTCATTCAGCAAAAATAGAATGGCAAAAAGAACTTCATCCATTTTTCTTGTGTATTTTTTATTTCAATGCACTTTTTGTTTTGCACAGCCGTCGCAGAACATGAAAAAGATGGCTCAGGTAGCTGGTATGCCCGGCAATGAATACAATGATGTTTGGGGTTATGTAGCACCCGATGGTAAGGAATATGCCATTATTGGATCTACCTTGGCAGTAAATATTTTTGATGTTTCTAACTGTAGTTCCCCCATTCTCAAATACCAGTTTGTTGATGGCCTTACAAGCAATAATTTTTGGAGAGACTTTAAAACCTATGGTACCTTTGCCTACGGTGTTGCAGATACAGGAGCAGAGGGATTAGAAGTATTTAACCTGACAAATATCAACAATATCTCAGTTTCTCAAATAACAACCCATTTTAACAGAGCTCATAACATCTATGTTGATGTACCCAATGCAAGGTTGTATGTGGCAGGAGCAAGAGACAACACAGGAACCAACAATTGGATGATTATTTATAGTCTAGCCAACCCGGCTACGCCTACCTTACTTAAAAAGGTATCACTTAATACGCTACCCGGGATGTCAGGATTTGAAAACTTATACATCCACGATCTTTATGTAGAAAACAATATCGCTTATTGTTCTCAAGGTGAAGCCGGCTTTGTTATGTGGGATTGCACCGACATCGACAACATTACCTATCTCGGATCTATAGATGATGGCAGTAATTACAATCACAGCAATTGGCGACATACCTTACACCCTTCTATCGATACCCAGTATATCTATGTGGCTGAAGAAGTTCCTATTGGCAGACCTATTAAAATTATGCGAGCCATTGACAACGGATCCGGTTATGATCTTACTCTAATGTCAACCTTTAAACACCCACTTTCGGCCCCAACCTATACTAACAATAGACCCCACAATCCGTATATCAAAGACAATGGACTATACATTGCTTACTACCATGATGGCATCCAGGTGTATGATGTAATTGATCCATTAAACCCAATACGAGTTGCCTATTATGATACATATCCCAACAACAATGGAAATAATTACATCGGTTATGAAGGAGCTTGGGGTGTTTATCCCTATTTACCCTCAGGGTGTATAATTGCAGGTGACATAACTTATGGCCTCGTTACTCTCAACACCCATTTTCCAAAGGTCGAATTAAACGGCGCCATTCATTTATCTGCTCCCGGAAAAGGGATCGTTTTCAGAGATAGCACAAGCGGATACAAAAGACTGACCATAGGCAATGATGGAAAATTGGCCACATCCTCAGCTACCTTGGCAGACGCATCCTATAAAATAGACTCAGCGGATTTAGAAATAGTTTTTCCGGGCATTCTCTACCTCACCGCACCCAATGGGACAAAATTTAAGTTAAACGTTGACAACAACGGATCCTTTTCCAGTACCCAGCAAGCACCACCTGCGAATGCACTCAATATCCCGGGCAATCTGCTGATCGGTCAACTTCACAGAGGGTTGATCTTTAGGACGGCCAATGGCAAGAGATATAAAACCACGATAGCCGTCAATGGTACTAGAAAAACTTACCCAACCTCATTTTGAACCAGATGATGAAAAAACTGTACAATGAACTAAAAACAAATCCACAACTCAAGTGGATTAAACGATTTTGGATCTTCTGTAGTGCAGGGTTTTTAACTCTTATCCTCTTGCTTCTTTATGCTGCATCAACAGGCATTCCTTCATTTGAAACACTCGAAAATCCCAACTACAAACTAGCTACAGAAATTTATGATATCAACGGTGTTAGCTTTGGTTCCTACTATGTAGAAAACAGGATTCCAATTAATTTTGTACAGCTCAACCCCCATTTAAAAAAAGCAGTAGTACTCACAGAAGATGAACGTTTTTTTCAACACTCAGGAGTGGATCTTCCAGCTCTGGGCAGGGTTGCTGTTAAAACCATTTTGTTGAGCAAAGAAACCTCGGGAGGCGGTTCTACCCTTACCCAACAATTGGCAAAGTTGCTTTTCGACAGGCCCTCAACCAAAGGACTGCCTGCCTGGAAAAAACTAATGCGATTGATACCCATCAAAATGAGAGAATGGCTAACCGCGGTAAAATTGGAAAGAAGTTATACCAAGGAGGAAATCATGGCCATGTACCTCAACAAATTTGAATTTATCAACGGGGCCCACGGTATCCAGGCTGCATCAAAAGTATACTTTAACAAAGATCAAAGCCAACTCAATCCAGAAGAAGCAGCCCTGCTTATAGGCATGCTCAAAAATCCAAGTCTATACAACCCGGTTCGATTTCCCGAAAAAGCAAAACAGAGAAGAAATACCGTCTTGGCCCTGATGAGGTCTGATCGATATCTCAAAGGCGCCAATTACGATAGCCTGATGTCTCTGGAAATAGACATGTCAAAATTCAGAAAAGAAGAACAAAGTTTTGGGCCAGCCCCCTATTTCAGAGCAGAGTTGACAAAGTACATTCAAAATCTGATCAAAGAAAAGAACCTGAAAAGACCTGATGGCAGCCTTTACAACATTTATACCGACGGGCTTAAAATCTACACTACCATCGATCTCAAATACCAACAATACGCCGAACAGGCATCCAAAGACCATATGATCTGGTTGCAAAAAAGGTACTTCAGACAGTGGAAAGGCATGGATCCCTGGACCTACCAGGCCGATGATCTGCAAAAACAGATTCGAAAAGAAGCCCTGCTTTCCAAGGCCAAGTCTACACCCAGGTACCTTACCCTGCGCAAAAATTTATTTGAACCGGCAGTAGCCTCACTAGAAGGAATAAAAACAAGTGACAACATAATCGAAACATTGATAAAAACAGATACAAACAAGTTGATTATCAATGATTTATATCTAAAAGGCTGGATCCAAAAAGAAGAATTAAACAAATATGTTGATTTTTTAAGGGGACCGGATTTTCCAAATGTGCGCAAAGCTTATGAAAAACTCCAAACAGCCTTTCACGATGACTTTTCACAAAAAGTAAAAATGAAGGTCTTTGACTATATTTTAGGCGAAAAAGACACCTTAATGAGTCCAATGGATTCTACCCGATACAGCGCCATGTTCTTACAAAATGCAACATTGGCCATCAACCCAACAAACGGACATGTAAAAGCATGGGTGGGAGGCATCGACCACAAACACTTCAAATATGACCACGTCACATCGCGCCGTGCTGTTGGTTCCACCATGAAGCCATTTGTTTATACGGCAGCTATGGCCTTTGGTGGCATCATGCCTTGCCAGGAATTTGAAGATATCCAATATACAATCGCCCCCGGTGATGCCAATTTTAATGTTGACAAAGAATGGACCCCCAATAATGCTACCGAAGAATTTACCGGCAACATGTACAACCTTTATCATGGCCTGGTGTACTCCAAAAACTCAATTACAGTTCGTTTATTAAAAGAAATGGGGTCTGTAGACCTGCTAAGAAACCTATTGGATAAAGTAGGTATCTCAAAAACAGAAAGACTTTCCAATGGCAGGCTGGCAGTGCCAGAATATCCTGCTATTTGTCTCGGAGCGGTTGATATCAGCCTTTATCAAATGACCGCTGCCTATACCACCTTTGCCAACCAGGGAACCTATAGAGAACCCGTATTCGTGCTTAGTATAACCGATAAAAACGGAAGAGAAATTTACAAAGCCAATCCCACCATTCGCCCGGCCATCAATCCGCTTTACAATGCCATCATGGTAGACATGCTAAAAAATGTTGTAGGAGGAGAATTTGGCATGGGCCTGAAAACGGAATGTGGGGGTAAAACAGGAACTACCAACGACTACAGCGATGGTTGGTTTATGGGAATAACTCCAAGTTTGGTAGTTGGTGTGTGGACAGGGGGAGACGACAAGTGGATCCGATTTACGAACCTCAACGATGGTCAGGGATATGTAACAGCCAGACCGGTATTTCAGAAGTTCATCAAAAAACTGGAAAACGACAGCACCGGTATCTTTGATTACAAGGTGCGCTTTGCCCCGGCTCCTGAAGGAATGGCAGAAATGATAGATTGCGATAAGATCAAAACCGTCCGCCCGTCTGCAGAAAGGTGGCAGATCCAAAAAGAAAAAATGAAACGCGATGAATTTGAAGAAGAATTTTAACCAACAATCCACCCTGATGGGGAACAAAACGAGCGAAAAACTGTTATAAAGAAAAATTCCAAATAATGAGCACCGTAGCTACAGGCCCCGTAATGTTGTACACCGAACAAACACCCAACCCGGAAACCATCAAGTTTGTGGTCAACAGAATGTTGTACAAGGGCACAGCCGATTTCAGAACCAGAGACCTGGCAGACGAGTGGTCGCCTCTGGCCGCAGCCTTGTTTGACCACGCCTACGTTAAAGGGGTTTACATCTGCAACAACTTTGTATCGATCACCAAAGAATTCAATTACAACTGGCCCGACATCATGTTGGTGCTCAAAGAATTTATCAAACAGTACATTGCCGATGACAAGCCTATCCTAAGAGTAGGGTTTGAAGAGGCGATGGAAGCCATCGAGACCGAAAAATCAGGCATAGAATACACGGGTGACGACGCAGAACTGGTTAAAAAAATCAAGGAACTAATAGATACCTATGTAAAACCAGCCGTTGAAATGGATGGGGGTAATATTGAGTTTAAGTCGTTCAATGAAGGCATCGTAAGCGTGGTGCTTCAGGGATCCTGCAGCGGCTGTCCTTCCAGCACCATTACCCTAAAATCGGGAATCGAAGGCATGCTCAAAAGAATGGTACCGGAAGTCAAAGAAGTGGTGGCCGAAATGGGTTAAATTTTAGCAGCAAGGTCATTAATGCCCAATGTTTCACGAATCACCAAAAGAAGCATCGGCATAAATTTAGCTTGATCCATAAAAATAGTGTTTGGCAAAAAGAGATTGACTATCTTTGCGGGCAATCCAAATTTTTCCACCAATCATGCCAAAAGATACGTCCATACGCTCCGTATTAATCATCGGAAGCGGTCCCATCATTATTGGTCAGGCTTGTGAATTCGATTATTCAGGCACCCAGGCGTCCAGATCTTTAAGAGAAGAGGGAATTGAAGTATCTCTCATCAACTCCAATCCGGCCACCATTATGACCGATGAGGTGACCGCAGACCACATTTATTTGTGGCCACTGACCATTGAGAGCCTGGAAAAAATTTTAAAAGAAAGACAGATTGATGCGGTATTGCCCACTATGGGAGGTCAGACCGCCCTCAACCTCGCCATAGAAGCGGATAAAACCGGCATCTGGAAAAAGTACAACGTCAAAATGATTGGAGTGGATGTAGAAGCCATCGAACTGGCAGAAGACCGCGATCTGTTCAGACACCACGTAGTAAAACTGGGCATGACGGTAGCACCCTCCATGATCGCCAACTCCTTTCTTGAAGGAATGGAAGCCGCACAGAAAATAGGCTTTCCATTGGTGATCAGACCCAGCTTTACCCTCGGAGGCACAGGTGGAGGTTTTGTACACAAAAGAGAAGAATTTGACGAAGCCCTGAGAAGAGGCCTAGATGCATCACCCACACACGAAGTATTGGTTGAAAAAGCAGTACTGGGCTGGAAAGAATTTGAGCTTGAACTGTTGAGGGATAAAAACGACAATGTAACCATCATTTGTACCGTTGAAAACCTCGACCCCATGGGCATCCATACGGGCGACTCCATAACCGTGGCACCAGCCATGACCTTATCAGATACAGCCTACCAACGAATGAGAGACCAGGCCATCTTATTGATGAGATCCATGGGCAACTTTGCCGGAGGCTGTAATGTACAGTTTGCCATGAATCCGGTCAACGAAGAATTGATTGTTGTAGAAATCAATCCAAGGGTGTCCAGGTCATCTGCCCTTGCCAGTAAGGCAACCGGCTACCCCATTGCCAAGATAGCTGCCAAATTGGCCATAGGTTATACACTCGACGAGCTCAATAACCAAATTACAAAAACGACCTCCGCCTTTTTTGAGCCAAGCCTTGACTATGTCATTGTAAAAATGCCTCGGTGGAACTTTGAAAAATTCCATGGAGCCGACCCCACGCTGGGCTTACAAATGAAGTCGGTAGGTGAGGTAATGGCCATCGGCAGAAGTTTTTTGGAGGCCTTGCAGAAAGCCTGCCAGAGTCTTGAAAACAACAGAGCCGGATTAGGCGCCGATAAAAAAGAATGGATGCGTACCGAAGACATCCTGCAGCGACTCGAAACTGCGAGCGACGACAGGATCTTCCGAATCCGGGATGCCATCAGATTGGGCGTGCCCGTAAAAACCCTGCACAAACTCACCCATATTGACCCCTGGTTCCTCAACCAGATCAAAAAAATGGAAGACGCAGAGTCCAGGTTGTTTCGCTACAACGTAGCAGAAGACATTCCGGCAGATTTTTTCAGAGAATTAAAAACCATGGGCTATTCCGATGCACAGATTGCCT